>DATLYH010000325.1:0-3207 GCA_035575035.1 Gemmataceae bacterium | reverse complement strand
CCGGCCCCGTCCGCCACTTTTCCTCCCCGGCGCCTCACGGCGGCAGCGCACAGCGAGTACATCGACTGCGACCGCCCCAACACCCAGAAGCGGAACAGCACATCTACAAGCCGACCAATTTTTCTCAAGTTCGAGGAGCGGGACATCGCTGCCTGGCCCGGGGAGCGTGATTGGGCCGTCTCACCGGGGCCGGATGGCATGGGACGCGGGGACCTCGATGTCGAGCGTATTGTTGGGCGGCGGGATTTCCACCTCGAACTTGTAATCCTGAAAGAGCTGCGGCGTGTGGGTGACGCCCTCGCTATCGACCCGTTGCCTGGACTTATCCATGCCGCCGACAATGACTCGATACTTGCCTGCGACGGGGCCATCGCCTTGGTGTCATACTTCCCGTCCCGGATGGGAAGGTACACGGTGGGAGCGAGCTTCCCGACGGCCTCGGTCGGCTCGAAGAAGATGGCGCCGAACTCCACGGGCTTGCCCTCAAACGTCACGGTCCCCTTGACGCGGTGACGTGTCAGGCCGTCCCCCCCACCACAGCCGGCGAGGATCAAGCAGCCAACCGCCAGCGAACCAAGCCATCCACGCGGTGCAATCAGGATGCAAGGCATCTTACTCCAAACCTCCCGTGGGCAGGCCGTCGTTGATGGCGCCGAGCGTGCGGTAGATCGCCAGGTTCATGCTCTCGTTCAGGAAACGAACGGAGCCATCGCCGAAACAGAACATGGCACCCCCAGGATGCATGCTGCCGAAGCACGTATTCATCAGGTGGTTATGAATGTTCTGGTCGCTGGTCCGGTCCGAGAAGGCTTCATACAGGGCCTTGCCCGAGTTGATCGCCCGGTAGGTCCCGGTGAGGTTGCCGGGGCTGTTGTTGGAGCCGTGCCGGGTGCGGTGGCTGGATCCCCAGCCGCGATTGATCTGCATGTTCTGGTAGATCGTCTCGCCGACGAGGATCGAGTTCGACGTGCCGTCGATAGCGTCCAGCAGCCGCTTCTTGGAGTTGACGTGCAGGAAGCCGTTCGTCCAGTGGATCAGGAAGCGGGCGTTGGGGAAGGGGGCGCCCACTACGCCGCAAGTGCAGTTCTGGCGGTTGGCCGACGGCTGCCGGTTGGCGGTCGCGGGTTCGTCCAGGCCGCCCCCCATGCAGGCAAAGTAATTCATGGTCGTCTGCTCCACCCCGGGAAGCGGGTTGCCCACGGTCGCCACCGCCACCCAGGGCAACATGCCGCGGTTCACCGCCGGACACTGGTAGATGTCGATGCGGCTATACAGCGGACTGGTCTGAATGGGGTTATAGACGGCGGGGTTCAGGTTCGTCGGGGGCGGGGACGCGGTGGCGTCGCCGTACGAACTCGGGAAGGTGCCGGTGATGTCCAGCTGGCTGTAGATCGCCGTCTGCTCGATGTAAGGGAGGATGAAGACCGACCACGGGGCGCCAGGGTGCGGCGAGTTGGTGCTGGTCCCAGAAAAGCAACCCACATCGCTCATTGTTACCGGCGAAGCATTCCCGGGCGGGAAGCGCTCGTGCGCGCTGTGGTAGTTGTGCAGGGCGAGCCCGATTTGCTTGAGGTTATTGGCGCAGCGGGTGCGGTTGGCGCTTTCGCGTACCTTCTGCACCGCCGGCAACAACAGTGCGATCAGCACACCGATGATGGCAATCACCACCAGCAGTTCGATCAGCGTAAAACCGGAGCGGCATCGAGCAAACAGACGCATGTCGCCTCTCTCCTTTCGCGAGGACGCAAGAAACAAACCATCCCCCATGCCCAGGCCGATGGACGCAAGCCCCGGCGCGAGGGTAGCCTGCTCGTCGGAGCAGTTGACCGGCCTTCGCCGCGGCAAGACCCGCTGACCCGTCGGATGTGCGGCAAGCATCGCGCACCTCTTGGGGGGCTAGGGGCGGGTGGGAGTAGGCCTCCCAACGAGGAAGTCGGTCTATGCTCCTATACCGACTTCGGCTCTCGACTCCGCGGGCTGCAGGACGGGGGTATGCTAGCGGACATCACGTTTCAATACAATTAAATTATTATGAAATCTTGTAAGGAGAATCCAAATGATTGCCAGTGGCCTCTCTCCGGCCGACGACCTGGCCGTGCAGCAGCTGCGCTCGTTCTGCATCGTCTTTGAGAAACAGAGCTACTCGGCGGCCGCTCGGGAGATCGGCCTGTCGGTTCCGACGATCTGGGAGCAGGTGCGGGGTGTGGAACAGCGCTACGGCACCGTTCTGTTCCGGCGCCGCGGCCGCCGCATCCAACCCACCCCACCCGCCGCCCTGCTCTACCAGTCGCTGCGGGTGGTGCTCGCCGGGCTGGACTCCACGTTCCAACTCCTCCGTGAAGAGGCCGGACAATACCCGCGCACGGTCACCCTGGTGACCGGGGCCCGCATGATCCTTGAGGACCTTGGCCGGCCGCTGAAGCGGTTCCGCGACCGCTACCCCCATGTCTGCCTGCGGCTCCTTCACGGCAATCGGAAGACGGCGGAGGAGCTGATCGTCGCCGGAGAAGCCGATCTCGGCCTGACTCTCGAGCCTGGTCCCGAGGTGGCAGGAGAAGGGGTCTGCTATGAGCGCGCCTACCAGATCGATTACCTTGCCCTCTTGCCGAAGAACCATGCATTGGCCCGGCAGCCGACGCTGCGCCTGCGGGACCTGGCGGCCTACCCGCTCGTTGTCGGCCATAGCGGGACCTACAGCCGCCAACTGCTCGAGCAGGCCCTGCATCGCGAAGGGCTCTCTGGCTGCGTGCAAATCGCTGCGGAGACCGACAACAGCGCGTTCACCATCGCCTGTGCCCGAGCAGGCATGGGGATCGGCATCGTGGCGGGACGGGCGCGGGGCTTTCTCTCACGCGATCTGGTCGCACGCTCATTGCAGCGACAGCTCGGCCGGGCCTGGATTGCTTTCCTCTGGAAAAAAGGGAGGCACCTGACCGCGACGGTCCAAACGCTGATCCAGCTGATCCGCGAAGGGGCCGAAGACAGTCGTTCGTGAGGATGGCCCCATCGCCTCAGGCGGCGTCAAAGGTAGGCGGGCACCGCGTCCAGGTCGAGCGGGGCGAACTGTCGGCGGCGCCACTTCTCGACGGCCAGGGCGGCCATCGCCGCGTTGTCGGTGCAGAGCTTCATCGGCGGGATGAACAGCTCGGCCCCAACCGCGGCGGTCATCTGCTCCAAAGCGGCGCGGAAGGCGCGGTTGGCCGCCAC
>DATLYH010000324.1:0-21501 GCA_035575035.1 Gemmataceae bacterium | reverse complement strand
GGTCATACAGCCTGACCCAGGCCGCCGACGAGAAGGCCGCCGAGCAGCGCCGCGCTGCCGTGGGCAAGTGCCAGTCGCCTGCCGGCACGCTGCTCTACCGGGAGGCAGCAGATGGCCCGTGGCGGGCGCTCGGCCCCCAGGATGCGGTCCACAGCCGCGACCTGCTGGTCGCCCTGCCCGGCACCCGCGCCGTGGTGCAGTCGGGCGATGGCGCCGTCGGGCTCGTCCTGGCCGGGAATCTGCCCGAGCTGTCGGCCTCCCCCGTCCTGGAAAGCAGCGTGGTCCTGCATGCCAACCCCGCCGTCGCGTTGGACTTCACGCTCCGGGCAGGCCGGGTCATCGTCACCAACCAGCGTGACAAGGGGCCGGCCCGGGTTCGGCTGCGGGCCCTGGACCAGGTGTGGGAGTTGAACCTGGCCGAGCCCGGCGCCTCGGTGGGGCTGGAGCTATACGGCCGCTGGCCGCGCGGCGTGCCCTTCAACCCCGACCCGAAGGCGCCCGAGCGGCCGACCACGGCCCTGGTCTTGCTCGTCCTGAAGGGAAATGTCGATCTCCGGACCGGGACCCAGCAGCACGCCCTGACCGCGCCGCCGGGCCCCGCCTACTTCCACTGGGACAGCGTCGGCGGGCTCGACCCCGGCCCGAGTCGGCTGGAGAGCCTGCCGGCCTGGGCGGCCGCAGCGGGGAAGCCGTCGGCCGAGGCGAAGGGAGTGCAACAGGTGGTGGATGACATCTGCAAGCGGGTCAAGGAGAAGCCCGCCCCTGAAGTCCTGGCCGACCTGCTGGCGGCGGACGATCGGGGTTCGGATCAGGCCCGGGCCCGCCTGACGCGCCGAATGGCGGTCTTCGGCCTGGCCGCGCTGGACGACCTGCCCCGGCTGACCGACGCCCTCGCCGACCCGAAACGTAGCGATGTGCGTCAGACGGCGATCGAGGCACTGCGGCACTGGATCGGCAAGGCCGCCGGCAACGACGCGGTCCTGTACCGGTTCCTGATCGAGCAGCGGAAGTACACCCCAGGCCAGGCCGCGACCGTGCTCCATCTGCTGCACAGTTTCAGCAACGAGGAGTTGACCCGGCCGGAGACTTACGAGGCGCTGCTGGCCTACCTGCGGCACGAGCGCCTGCCGATCCGTGAATTGGCCCGCTGGCACCTGGAACGCCTGGTGCCCGGCAGCAGCCGAATTGCCTACGACGCGGCCAGCCCCCCGGAGCAGCGCGAGAAGGGGATCGAGGAGTGGAGGAAGGTGGTTCAGGAATACCTGAAGAAGCCACGGTCCAAGCCGGAATAAGCCGCTTGCGGCTTGGCGTTGCTTGACACTAAGCCGCAAGCGGCAATCATCCCGTCACCGCCCCCTCGGATGCCGAGCGCACCGTGCGGGCGTACTTGGCCAGCACGCCGCGCTTCTCACGCGGTTCGGGTTGGACCCATCCCTGCCGCCGCCGCGCCAACTCGGCCTCCTCCAGCGCCACGCTGAGCTGCTTGGCGTCGGCGTCGATGGTCACCAGGTCGCCGTTCTTGAGGAACGCGATCGGCCCGCCGACCCAGGCCTCCGGCGCCACGTGGCCGACGACCAGGCCATGCGTGCCGCCGGAGAAGCGGCCGTCGGTGATCAGACCGACATCCTCACCCAGTCCCTGACCGACCAGCGCTGCCGTCACCGACAGCATCTCGCGCATGCCGGGGCCGCCAACCGGGCCTTCGCCGCGGATCACTACCACGTCGCCCGGTTTGATCTCCCGCCGCTGGATGGCCGCAAAGCACGCTTCCTCGCCGTCGAAGACCCGTGCCGGCCCCGTGATCTTCCGCCGCTTCAGCCCCGCCACCTTGGCCACCGCCCCCTCCGGTGCCAGATTGCCCTGGAGGATGACAATGTGTCCCGACGGATGCAACGGCTTCTCCAACGGCCGGACCACCACCTGCCGCCGCCGGTAAATGCTTTCGACGTCCTTGAGGTTCTCGGCCAATGTCTGCCCGGTAACGGTGAGGCAGTCGCCGTGCAGCAGCCCCGCTTCGAGTAGCGCCTTGAGGACGGCCGGGGTCCCGCCGGCGCGGTGCAGGTCATTCATGACGTAGCGGCCGCCCGGCTTCAGGTCGGCCAGGTGGGGGACGCGGGCGCCGAGCCGGTCGAAGTCGGCCAGGGTCCATTCGACGCCGGCCTCGCGGGCAATGGCCATCAGGTGGAGCACGGCGTTGGTCGAGCCGCCCAAGGCCAGCACGAAGGTGTAAGCATTCTCCAGGGATCGCCGCGTGATGATGTCGCGCGGCTTGAGATCGCGCTCGATGAGCCGGACCAGGGCCTGCCCCGCAAGGAACGACTCGCGCTCCTTGGCCGCCGAGACGGCCGGGTTGCTGGCGCTGTACGGTAGGGCCATACCCATCGCCTCGATAGCCGAACTCATGGTGTTGGCGGTGTACATGCCGCCGCAAGAGCCGGCCCCAGGGCAGGCATCGCATTCGATGCGATAGACGCCTTTCTCGTCGAGTTCGCCGGCCTGATACCGGCCGACCGCTTCGAAGATGGAGACAATGTCGATGTCGGCGCCGTCGGGGCCGGTGCCGGGAAGGATGCTGCCACCGTAGACGAAGATACTGGGAATGTTCAGTCGGGCCATGGCCATCAGGCAGCCGGGCATATTCTTGTCGCAGCCGCCGAAGGCCAAGAGGCCATCATGGTTCATGCCGGCGCAAACCACCTCGATGCTGTCGGCGATGACCTCCCGCGACACCAGACTGTAGCGCATGCCCTGGTGGCCCATCATGATGCCGTCGGAAGCGGTGGGGACGCCGAAGACCTGCGGCACCCCGCCGGCGGCCCGGATTCCCTCGACCCCCTTGCGGGCCAGGCGGTCGAGGTGGGCGTTGCAGGGGGTAATGTCGCTGAAGAGAGAAGCGACGCCGACCATCGGCCGGCTGAAGTCGTCGTCGAGGAAGCCGACGCCGCGGAGCATGGCCCGATTGGGGGCGCGGCCCATTCCTTCGGTGGTCAGGCGGCTGCGGCGCTTGGGGTCGGATGGCATGTTCGGTTCTCCGGGATCCTGCATGGGCTGGAGCAGGTCTTGGCACGCGGGCTTCCGTTAGCGTATGTTACAAACCTCGGCTGGCAATTGTTCCCACCCCTCATCTGCAAAGGGATGCGTGCATGAGCGCACCGACCACGTCCCGTCACCGGTTCACCTCTATCAGCGACCTGCAAGCCTATCTGGGGGTATTGCCGCATATCGAATCCGGCTGTGGCCGCCGCCCGGAGAAGCGACAGAAGAGGATGTCCTTGCCGTCAAGGCCCACGAAGGGCACTGCTGCGAGTTGATCGACGGCATCCTGGTAGCGAAGGACATGGCCGCTTACGAGTCCCGGCTCGCTGTCATTCTCGGCTACTTCCTGGAACTTTTCCTGGAGAACAACGCTCTGGAAGTGGTCCTCGGCCCGGACGGGATGCTGCGGGAGTACTTCCAGGCCGGTAGCCGGCTGATCTGGGTCGTGGCTCCCGCAGTGCGGAGGGTGCGGGTTTACAAGCGCCCGCGACGAGACCTTATCCCGTCGCTCCTGCTTCGGGCTCTGCCAGGGGACGCTTCGGACTCGTATCAGAACAGCGTCAGGTAACGCTCCACCTCCCATGCCGACACCTGCCGGTGGTAATCGTTCCACTCCATCCGCTTGAGCTTGAGGAACTCGGGGTAGATGCTGCCGAGGGCGGCCTGGATCACCTCGTCACGCTCCAGCTCGTCCAGCGCCTCGCTCAGGTTTTGCGGCAACAGGCGGACATTGCGCCGGGCCATTTCTTCCAGCGACATCTCGTACAGGTTGCCCAGGTTCGGCTCGCCGGGGTCAAGCCGGCGGCGGATGCCGTCCAGACCGGCGTAGAGGTAGGCAGCGAAGGCCAGGTACGGGTTGAACGCGGCCGAGACGGTGCGGTCCTCAACATGGCCGGCGTCCGGCGTGCGGATCATCTGGGTGCGGTTGTTGTCGCCGTAGGTGATGTAGGCCGGCGTCCAGGTATAGCCGGAGCGGGCGCTGTACAAACCCGGGCCGACTTGCAGCCGCTTGTAGCAGTTGACCGTCGGCGAAGTGACGGCACACAGGGCCCGGGCGTGGGCCAGGACGCCGCCGAGAAACTGGTAGGCCAACTCCGACAACCCCAGGCCGCGGGCATCCTTCTCGGCATGAAACAGATTCAGGCCGGTCTCGGCGTCGGCCAAGTGGTAGTGCATGTGGGCACCCGAGCCGGTGCGGTCGGCGAACGGCTTGGCCATGAAGGTGGCGATGGCCCCATGCCTGCGGGCGATCTCGCCGGCCAGCATCTTGAAGAAGATGAAACGGTCGGCGGTGGTCAGGGCGTCGGCGTACTTGTAGTTGATCTCATACTGGGCGTTGGCGTCCTCGTGATCGGACTGGTAGACGCCCCAGCCGAGTTGCCGCAGGGCATCGTTCATGTCGCGCAGGTAGTCGCAGGCGGCGGCCAGGCCCTTGAAGTCGTAGCAGGGCTTGGTCAGGCTGTCGATGCCGGCGGGGTCCCACGGCACGATCCGGCCGTCGGCGGTGCGCGTAACCAGGAAGTGCTCCGGCTCAACGCCGACGTTGAAGACATAACCCTCGGCCCGCGCCTCGCTGAGAACACGCTTCAGGTTGACGCGGGAACAGTAAGGGTGCGGCTTGCCATCGACGTAGAGGTCGGCGGCGAAACGGGCCAGGCCGGGCTTCCAGGGCAAGGGGGTGTAACTGGCCAGGTCGATGCGGGCCATCATGTCGTGCGAGGAGGCATTTTGCCCCATGCCCCACAGGGCGCCGCCGGCGAAGCCGGCCCCCGTATCGGCGACGTCGTCGAGCGCCTCGGCCGGCACCATCTTGACCTTGGGCGAGCCGTGGATGTCCACGAACTGGACGAGCAGATACGCGATGCCGTCCTTCTGGAACTGGTCCTTGAGCTGGTTGCGGTTCACGCTGGTCTCCCGCGGAGAAACAAAGCTGCTTCCTGGACGACCGCTGGGGCCGGTCATGGCCATCGTGTATAACCCCTGCCCGGACGGTCCGCAAGGAAGGAATGGAATTCCCCGGCAGCAGGTACGTTCCCCATTGGCCGAGGTCTCCCCGGTTGTGCGGACCGGCCGGTTTACACCGGCCGCTCGCTGGCTCGCCGTGGCCGGTCCGCTACAACCACAGAAAAACCTTCACCCGTGGAAGGAGGACGCGTCATGCATCCCCAGCCTGTCGCCCTGGTCACCGGTGGCAGCCGCGGCATCGGTCGGGGCATCTGTGTGGAGCTGGCCCGGCTCGGCCATGCCGTCGCCATCAACTACGCCGGCAACGAAGAGGCCGCCCGCCAGACGCAACAACTGCTCGGCCCCGGCGCCGACAGTCTCCTCTGCCGGGCCGATGTCAGCCGGGCCGACGAACGCGACCGCATGGTGGACGAGGTGCTGGCGCGCTGGGGCCGGATTGACGTACTCGTCAACAACGCCGGCATCACCTCCGTCGGCCGACGTGACATCCTCGAAGCCACCGAAGAGAGCTGGGAGCGCGTCTTGGGGGTCAACCTCAAGGGGCCTTACTTCCTGACGCAGCGGGTGGCACGCGAGATGATCCGGCTTCAGCGGGAGGAGGAAGCCCGGCGGACCATCGTCAACATCTCCAGCCTGTCGGCCTATGCGGTGTCCACCAATCGCGGCGACTACTGCATCTCGAAGGCGGGGCTGGCCATGCTGACCCAGCTGTTCGCCCTCCGTCTGGCCGAGTATGGCATCCATGTCTATGAGGTCCGTCCTGGGATCATCGAAACCGACATGACGGCCGGGGCCCACGAGCGCTACACCCAGCTCATCGCTGAGGGACTGACGCCGATCCGCCGCTGGGGCACGCCCGCCGATGTCGGCCGCGCTGTCGCCACCCTGGTGACGGGGGCTATCCCCTTCAGTACCGGCGACGTGGTGAACATCGACGGCGGCTTCCACCTGCGCCGCTTCCCGGTCTAATGCAAGAACCAAGGCCCGGTTATCCTCCTGGGGGTGGCCGGGGTATCGCGTCGGGCTGAGGCCTTGGGTCAAGGTCAGCATTGGCACCAAAGTTGCATTGGAGTGGGACGAAATAAGTGGAAAGTTTGCCCCGGCGGCCCGGAGGACTGCCATGCTAACGATCCGCTTTGACCCACTTTTCGGAGACAGCCACATCGTCGGCCCTGCCCCTTACTTTCGCATCGTGGACGGTATCACCCTTCGGGCCGGCCCCAACGATGAGGAGGTAGCAACCTACGCCAACGGCAGCTGGCGCGTCGGCAACCGCTACTTCACCGTCTTCACAACCCAATCGCCGACCCTGATCCGCTTCGAGAGCGCCGGCCAGCCGTGCGCGGCCAGCCGCGGCCCCTTTCGGCATGCCCAGGTGGTGGATGGCGCTATCCGTGATGGCGCCGCTCCCAACGGCCTGTTGGCCCACCTCGACGAGCAGTCGCGCACTTGGTACGTCTACCCCGACCAGGTGGCCTGCCAGACCGTCGTCTTCGAACCAGCGCCGGCCGCCTCTTGACCGTGCCGGCCCCCGGCTCAGACCGCGAAGGTCCCGAGGTCCTGGGTCAGTTGGTTCTTCTCCCCCGTCACGGGGTCGGGCCGCAGGAAGTCCACGTCCCGGAAGACCGGGCTGCGGAAGACCTCCGTGCCGTCCTCGTAGAGCACCACATAGAGGTCGGGTTTGGTTTCCAGCAGCGAGTCGAGGCTAGCGGCGTCGGCCAGCTCGCAAGTGAACTCGACCCGCCCTTCCGCGTCAGGCCGGGCCTCGCCCAGCGGGTCGTCGCACAGGACATCCTTGTCAAAGAGCTTGGCGGTGTACTGTTTCCCGGTTAGAGGTCGGCCGTCCGCCTTGCGGACAAACCGGACCCGAATGCGGACCATCTGGAACATGATCACTCGCTCCCATTGCCGGCGGTGCCCGAACTAAGCAGGCGATTGCGCGGCGGGAAGCCGTACCCTTTCCCAGCGCCGGCCGGAATATTCGTACGGGTGCAGGGCCGGGACTTCGAAGGCTCCGCCCCGGCTGTCCATGCCATGCTTTAGTCCGTCAGGGCCCGCAACTCGGCGTCCGTGAGCCGGCGGTCCAGGTCGCAGCCGATGATCCAGGTGCCGCCAGGATGTTCCGTGGCGTGGGCCACCCGGCCCAGCAGCTTCCGCGCCACCGCCTCCCTCTTGAGGATTTCGATCTCCAGCATGGTCCCGGGGCGGATCTCCTCTTTGAGTTGGAGGCTGATCCCCGAGGCGGAAATATCCCAAACCCGAGCCGTCCAGAAGTAGGCGGCCCGTGCCCGCAGCAGCCGGACGGAGACATCCAGGTCACAAGGAGAGCGTTCCTGACCGCGGCGCTGGGCGGACGGAAGGATCTGCCTTAACCGGGCGATGGGATGGGTCTTCATCGGGGCGCTCTCTTGGTGCCGAGGGGCGGTCACTTCAACCCTATTACAAAAATTCGGCGGTGTCAAAGGACTCCCGAGCGCCAGGGGAGTCCCGGCGGTCTGGTGAAGGGGGCCTACTCGGCGGCCAGCAGACGCATGCCGCGCTTCTCGCGGTACTCGCACTCCAGGGTCACCATCTCGTCGAGGAGTTGGCGGACCGACCGGCGCGACCGGCCCTGGCGCAGCAACTCGCTGGTGTAGAGGTAGGTAGCAAAGCGGTAGTCGGGCCAGTCGGCCCCCTGGCCCAAGCCGCCCAGACTGCGGGCTCCGCCCAGGGTCCGGTCGATGATGCTCTGCCGATCCGGGCAATGGGCCGGCAGCATGTCGATCCAGGGGAGGACCGGGTAGCGGCTGGGCCGGACGGTGTAGAAGTCCTCCAGTAGCAAGGCTGCCCGGCGGGCGACCTCCAGGTCGCGGCAGTGCGTCGCTGCCTCCACGTGCAGCCGGTAGAGATGGCCGTAGTCGGACAGGAGAATGCGCTCCAACCCGGCGTGGGCGGCGGCCCGGACGGCGTAGCGCTCGTCGCCGAGCTGCTGCAAAAGGGAAACGACCTGGGCCTCCTGCACCGTCACCGACCAGGCGAGAACGAACGTCAGCGGCAACATGGACAGCTCTTGCCCCGCATGGCGGGGACTGCTCCGGAAGATGGAAAACGCCCTGCCCCAGGAAACTCTGCGGTACGGACCCCGGTGGTGTCAAACGCCGGTTGGCAAAAGGTGAGAGATCAGAGAGGCTCGGCACCCGTCTTCACCGTTCCGTCGCAGGAGGGGCAAGGATGGATATTACCAAAAGCCGCCAACCGAGGGAATATCAGATGCCGTATAGCTCGCTGTACTTCTGTCGCAGCGCCCGCACCAGCGGCCGATGGTCGAAGGGGGAGCCGGTCGCCTGCTCGATGAGCCGGGCCGCCGGGAAGCGTCGGCCGTGGCGGTAGACGTGCCGGGTCAGCCACTCCACCAGCCCGCCAAATTCACCGCGGGCGAACTGCCGGTCGAGGTCGCCCAGTTCCTCGGCGGCCCGGGCGAACAACTGGGCGCCCATCAGGTTGCCCAGGGTGTAGGTGGGAAAGTAGCCGATCAGCCCTGAACTCCAGTGGCCGTCTTGCAAGCAGCCCTCGGCATCGTCAGGAGGGGCGATGCCGAGCTGCCGGCGGTAGGCCTCGTCCCAGGCTGCGGGCAGGTCGCCAACCTTCAGGTCGCCGGCCAACAGCGCCCGCTCCAGGTCGAAGCGGATCAGGATGTGCAGGTTGTAGGTCACCTCGTCGGCCCGCACCCGGTTGGGGGATGGCTCAACCCGGTTGACCGCGGCATAGAACTGCTCCACGGTCACGTCGGCCAGCGCCTCAGGAAAGGCCCGGCGGGCTCGGGGGAAGAAATGCTCCCAGAACGGCCGGCTGCGGCCCACCACATTCTCCCACAACCGCGCCTGCGACTCGTGGACGCCGACGGAAGCCGCTTCTCCCATCGGCGTGCCGTGGTGCTCGGGGGCGAGTCCCTGCTCATACAGGGCGTGGCCGACCTCGTGCAGGACGCCGAAAAAGGCCTCGCTGAAGTCGTGCAGCCGGTAGCGGGTGGTGATCCGACAATCGCCGGGACCGATGGCAGTGCAAAATGGGTGAGCGGTGGCGTCGAGCCGGCCGCGGCGGAAGTCGAACCCCAAGGCCGCCGCCGCTTCCGCGCCGAAGGCCCGCTGCCGATCAAGCGGATATTCCCGGTGTAGGACCGAGACATCGGGCTGGCGTCCCGAGCCGGCGATGGCCCCGACCAGCGGCAGCAACTCGCGGCGCAAGGCGTCGAACAGTCGGGCCAGGTCCTGACTGCGGACCCCCGGCTCGTACTCCTCCAACAGCGCGTCGTAGGCCACGCTCTCGTAGCCCAGCGCCTCGGCTTCCTGGCGCTTCAACCCGACGATCTTCTCCAACCAGGGGCGGAAGAGAGCGAAATTATTCTGCTGCCGGGCGCTGATCCACTCCTGGTGGGCGATCGAACAGACGCGGGCCGTCTCCTCGACCAGGGAGCGCGGCAGGCGAACGGCCCGGTCATACAGCCGGCGCAGCTCGCGGATGTTGACAGCGGCGGGGGACAGCGGATCGGCCAGGAGGGGCGAACCTTCCAACTCAGCAAGCAGCTCGCCGACGCGCGGGTCGGTAGCCAGTTGGTGTTGGAGGCCGGCCAGGAAGGCGAGCTGGGCGGCGCGGTGCTCGACCCCGCCAGACGGCATGTAGGTCATCTCGTCCCATTCGAGCAGGGCAGCGCACGACGCCACCAAGGATTCCTGCCGCGCCCGTCGGATCAGCTCGTCGTAGGCCGCCTGTGCTCGCATCGCCGTTGCTTGTCCACCGTCAGTCCTGCTGCCTTGCCCTGCGCTTATTCTATGGTGCCCGGTGCATGCGTTGTCAGCGCCCGAAGCATTCATTATCGGCGCTCGGAGCGTCCATTACTCGAGCCCGGAGCGTCCGCGACGGGGAGTGGGAGAGGCGTCCCCCGTCGCGGGCGCTCCGGGCTCGGAAGCGAAAGGGTTTTCACCGCTGCTTCCGGCATCACCCCCGGCCGCCGGCAGCAAGTTGCACCTACGGCCCAGGCGCGCCATAGTAGGAGAATCGATAGGAGGGGCCCTTCATGTTAACCCCCGCCGAAGAACTAGGACTGAGCGGGCTAAACCTTGCCAGCCGGGTCCGCAAGGCCTTCTTTCAGATTCCCGAGCCGACCCTTTTGGAACTGATCCAGCGCCTCCGCGAGGAGGCCTTCCGCCGCCACCTGATCTACCTGCGCGATGGTCAACCCGACGCCATCACCGTCTTGCCCTGTCCGATCACCGTCCTGCCCGATCAGCTCGCCTATGTCCACTACGTCTCCCTGACGATCATGAACGCCTTGAAGCGACTGCCGGAGTTGTATTTGCAGGACTTCGGCGTCCGCGAGGTGTTGCGCATCTCGCCCGAAGAAGAACAGTGGCTCTGGGATTGCTGGGGGCCGAGCCAGCGCGAGAACAACCCGGTCTTCGGCCGGCTCGACGCGATGGTCGATTTCATCAGTCCGATGTGGAAGAACTCGCTCCGTTACGTCGAGCCGAACATGAGCGGCATCGGCGGCCTGCACTTGGTGCCGACTGCCGAGGCGATCATCGCCGACGTCGTGCTGCCGGAGTTGCAGGCTCGCGACCCCCAGCTTCACCTTCGCATCGGTCAGGACATCCGCGAGCTGCTGATGCAGGAAGTGCTTGACCATCTGGAGGCGATCGGCCGGCCGGCGCGGAACATCTGCTTCGTTGAGCCCAAGTACGCCGGCAGTGGTCCCGACGAGCAGGCGGCGCTGGCCCAGTACTATCACGACCGCTACGGCACCAAGGTCATGCACGCCGACCCGGCCGAGCTGACCCGCTGCCAGGACGAAGTTTACTATGGCGGCGAGGTAGTGGATCTGGTCTACCGCGACTACCCCGTCGCCGACCTGATTGATCTGGAACGCTCCGGCGTGGATGTCAGCCCGATGCGCACCCTGTTCCGGCAGAACCGGGTGATCTCGGGCATCTGCGCCGAGTTGGACCAGAAGAGTTGCTGGGAAATCTTCACAGACCCGCAGTTCACCCAGAAATACTTCAGCGCCGACGAGCGGCAGGTCTTCCGCCGGCACATCCTGTGGACGCGCGTCCTGTCGGACCGCCGCACGGTGCTGCCCGATGGCGAGACCGGCAGTCTGCTCGACTATGTGCGCAAGGAGCACGAGTCGCTGGTGTTGAAGCCGAACCGCTCCTTCGGCGGCCAGGGAGTCCAGATCGGCCATGCCATGACGCAGGCGGAGTGGGAAGCGGCGGTGGAACAGGCGCTGGCCGACTCGGAGCGCTGGGTAGTGCAGCAGCTGGCCAGCATTCCGGTGAGCGAGTTCCCGGTGATCGGGCCGGATGGCAAGGTCCACAGTGAGCCGTTCTACACCGTGATGGGCTTCGCCCCGACCAAGTACGGCGTGGCGGTGCTGGGGCGGGCATCGCAGAAGCAGGTGGTCAACGTGGCCCAGCGCGGCGGCATGGGTGCCGTGGTCATCGGTACCCCACCCGGCCGGCTGGTCGGTCCCCGGGCGGCCCCGAAGGCGGAGTGACGATCAGCCCCGGCGAAACGAATTCTCCCTACAATCCATTGAACCCTTTCATCCGCTTCCTTCCGGCGATCCACTCAAGTCGCTCTAACCGCTATCCGATACTTCCTTACGATATGCGACCGGTTCGCCTGCGGGCTTGGGGAAACCGAGGCCCGAGAGCGGCCGCGATCGGCCGCAGGAGCCGGGCGAGGAGGAAACCGCGGAGCTTACCATCGGTTACCCGAAGGGCCCGGGGCAAGCGAGCACTCCATGCCGCCTTGCCCCGAGGCGCCGAGCAGGAAGGGAGTGGAGGATGGGAAAGGTTCGGACCGGGGCGCTGCTTGCGGCCGCCCTCCTGGTGCCGCTGGCGGTCAGCGGCTGCACGCCGTTCTCGCCGGGCTTCTACCCGTTCTCGATGGGCGTCTTCACCCCCATCCCGGTGATGCCCTGGGCCACCGAGCGCATGGAAGAGAAATACTGCCACAAGAACGACTACCGCACCGTCATCATGCCGCCGATCCTGCCGGGCGCGCCGCCGCCGCTGTGTGAGGACCCGCCCGACTGGGCGATGATCCTCCGGGCCATGCCGCATGTGACCCGCGGCGTCCCTTATATCTATGAGGAATTCCGGGACGACATCCAGATCGTCACCGAGTTGATCAAGGACACCATCGACCCGCCGCGCTTCTACCCGCTGGTCGGGCCGGCCCAGCTACACCACTGTCACTGGAAGTGCACCATCTACTACACCGAGACCATCGAGTCGGGCTATCCCTTCCCGTTCCGGTGCAAGCGGCCGCGCGTCGAGGTGGTTTACATCGACAAGGACCATCTGCACCTGTACCCCTGCGGCGGCACGGAGGCCCAGCTGTCCACGTTCCGCGACCTGGCCGGGCCGTGAGGCAATCGGCGCGAGTCCGGCGGATAGGCCACATGCCTGTTAAGGGAAAGACGCGAACCATGAAGACCCCAAAGTCCAGGAAGCGGGCCCTGGTGGGCTGGGCCCTGGCAGGCACCCTGGGCCTGGCCGGGCCGGCCGCCGCCCAGGTTTCTCCCTACACCCCGGGCCGGGTCACGGCCGGCGTGGCCAGAGCGGAGTCTTCGAAGCCCCAGCCGGAAGTACCGGGACTTCGCTCCGCTGGGCCCCGGCCACCCAACGGCGAACCGGTGGCCGAGGTCCAGGCCCGGGTGGAGGCCATCCAGATAGAGTTGGCCTGGCTGGCTGACCCGGTCACGTTCCCTTATCCCTTGACGGTCCACCTCGCCGGCCCATCCTTGGAGGTGCGCGGCCAGGTGCCCAGCGAGGCCGTCCGCGCCCATGCCCTGCGGCTGGCCCGTGCCCAGACCGCCCGACCGGTGACTGACGGCCTCCAGGTCTCCCCGGTCGGGGCCGTGCGGCCGGCCACGGAAGCGCCCGAGGTGGTCCAGAAGAACGCAGCCGAGTTGCTCATCCAGGCCCTCGGCGAGCGGTCCCGCGGGCTGACAGTCCAGGCGACACCCGACGGCCGGGTGATACTCGGCGGCACGGTCTCTTCCTACGAAGAGAAGCTGACCGCCGGCCGACGCCTGCGCGGGCTGCGCGGCTGCACCGGCGTGGTCAACGAGTTGACCGTGGTGACCGTCCTCCGCGACGGCAAGCTTTACCACCTGGTGACAGCCGATGGTCAATGCCGTGTCCCCGCGCATCCTGACATCCTTCACGTGAACCACGCCACACCTCAGACGGCGGCGGCTTCCGCCAACCCGGGCGGGACGAGACCGTCAGGCAAGACGCCGAAGCCTCCGGCGCCGCTAGTCCTGACATCCTTTGAGAACGCCCCGGAACTTCCGCGGCCGGCCGACAAGCCCGCGAAGCCCACCGTCGAGACCCCGAGCCCGGGACCCCGCGTGATCATGGTGAAAATGCGCCAGACCATGCCGGGATCGCTCATCCCGGTGGAGCGAGAGGTTCCAATCCTGCTGTCCGGCACCGACCGGATGCAAGCGACCCGGCCGCTGTTTGGCGAGGAAGCGGCGATGGTCCAGGCGGCTCTTGCCCAACAGCCGGCGGCGATGGCAGTGACGAGCCCAGCCCCCCGCCCGGAAACCACAGCCGCACCGCGGAGCACCCCAGCCGCGGCGACGGCGCCAGCGCCGGCGAAGCCGCCGGTCGTTACTCCGGTCCCGAACCCCGCGGAGAACAAAGTCTCCCGGCCAATAGAGAAGCCCGTGCCGGCCGCCACGAAGCCGACAGCACCCGCATCACCGCCAGCGCCGGCAGCGCCCTATGTGAAAGGGGTGGTGACCATTCCCGACGAGCCGCCGGCCGCCCGGTCGAATCCGCCGACCCCACCCGCGGCGCCTTCGCGCACCGCGCCGCCCGCTCCGCCAGCAGGGCGATCCGAGACTGTCGCCAGGAAGCCGGCACCCAAGCCGCCGGCCGCGGCGCGGAAGGAGACAACGGCCCCTGTGGTCCAGACCAGCGCGGTGGCGGCCGCCCCGACCCGTACGGAGCCGCCGGCGCGGACGCCCTCCATGCCTCGAGAGTCGGCCGCGGCCAAGGGGCCTTACGTGACGACCGGCGTTGTCACGTTCTTTGAGCCGGAGCCGACCCGGCCAGCTGCCGCGCCCAATCCGCCATCGGCGCCTCACGTGAGCCGCGGAGTGGTTACCTTCGAGGAAGAGCCGCCGCTGGCCGACCCTCCGGCGGCGGGCAAGATTAATCCGGCGCAGCTGCGATCGCGGATTGAGGCGGTCTGCGAAGGGGCAACCCGAGGGGTCGATGTGATCATCAAGTCCGAGAACAGCCTCGGCATCCGGATCAAGATTCTGCGCAGCACCGACGCGCCCCGGTTGTCGGAGAAAATCCTCAACCTGCCCGAGCTGGCGCCCTACGATGTCTCTCTTGAGGTGGAGGTGGCGCCTTAAGCAGCGAGCCACGGCGTCCCCGTCGCTGACGCTCCGGGCTCAGTATTACCCGTCGCTCACGCTCCGGGCTCAGTATTACCCGTCGCTGACGCTCCGGGCTCGGACAAACCCGTCGCTGACGCTCCGGGCTCAGTATTACCCGTCGCTGACGCTCCGGGCTCGGATAAGACCTCGTCTGTGCGCCGCAGGCGCCGCTCGGTATGCTGACTAGAACGGTGCGACCTCTCCGGCCGTTTCGGCAGTTTGGCCGCCCGACAACCGGTCTGAGAAACAGCGGATCGCTTTCCCCAGGTTCTGCCCGAAGGAGGTGTCCCATGCGACCACGCGCCTGGATGGTTCTGACAGCCGGTCTAGCGCTCGCCGCCGGGGCCCAGAAGCAAGACTCAGCCGCGGCGGACCGGGTGAAACTTCAGGGGACGTGGGTGCCCATCTTCGCCGAGCGAAACGGCCGGCCGAGCGAGGAATTCAAACGGTTCACCTTCACCTTCGACGGCGACACCCTCATCATCAAGAAGAGCCCGGAAGAATCCCGAGAAGGGACCTTCAAACTCGATAGCACCACAACGCCCCGGCAGATCACCATCCTGCCGGTCGATTTCAAGCACACCCTGAAAGGGATCTACGCCTTCGACGGCGACAACCTGAAGCTTTGCCTCGGCGATCTTGGCAAAGATCGGCCGACGGAGTTTGCCACGCGGCAAGGCAGCCAGTCCGTCCTGATCATTCTGAAGCGGGAGAAACCCTGAGGGAGACGGACCACCGACCCGGCCGGCGTGACCTATGCTTCAGGGAGCGAAGTTTCCCCCCGCCGAATTGCCCTTGTGCGGTTCGGCGAAGTAGGTACCTTGGTGAGACCGCAAGGCCGCCGCCGTCCGGCTACGGGTTGTCGGAGCGAGGGCCAGGAACAGGAGTCCCCATGGAGCTGATCCAGCAATTCGTTGACATCTTCCTCCACCTCGACAAGGTCCTGCCTGACTACGCCAACCAGCTGGGGCCGTGGCTCTACCTGGTGCTGTTCGCCATCATCTTTTGCGAGACCGGCCTGGTGGTCACCCCTTTTCTGCCGGGTGATTCGCTCCTCTTCGCCGTCGGCGCGGTGGCGGCCCTGCCCGATTCGCAACTCAGTGTGCCGTTGCTGCTGGTCCTCTTGATCGGGGCGGCAGTCCTGGGAGACGCGGTCAACTACATGATCGGCTACCGGGTGGGACCGCGGGTCTTCACCTCGGAGACCTCGCGCCTGTTCAACAAAAAGCACCTGATCCGGACGCAGCGCTTCTACGAGAAGTACGGCGGCAAGACCATTATCCTGGCCCGGTTCATTCCGATCATCCGGACGTTCGCCCCGTTCGTGGCCGGCATCGGCAAGATGGAGTACCGGCGATTTGGCTTTTACAACGTCCTGGGCGGGGCGGCCTGGGTGGTGATCTGCCTGTTCAGCGGCTATCTGCTGGGCAACATCGACTGGGTCAAAAGGCACTTCGAGGTCATCCTGGTGGTCATCGTCCTAATCTCGGTCACGCCGCCGGTCGTCGAGTATCTCCTCTCCCGCCGCCGAGCCGAGGTGAAGGAATCGGTCGCCGCCGAAGCCGAGTGAGATGCCAACGAAGAGGCGCTAACTTTAGGGCGAGCGGTCGGTTCACACCGGCCGGTTCACACCGGCCGCTCGCCACCGGCCGCTCGCCACCGGCCGCTCGCCGGTTTGGCCGCTAAGCCCTCGGGTTGCAATCCGGGGGCTTGGCCCGAAGCCGCCTGCTCATTCCTGCATCGGCAGCGTCAGGTTGATCCGTTGACCATCGCGCAGCACGGTCACGGCCACCTTCTCGCCCGGCTTACGGCGAGTGAGGGCGTAGGCAAGCAGGTCGGCCTCTCGGCGGAAGTCGGTCCGGTCGTCGAAGGAGACGACGATATCCCCGGGGCGGAAGCCGGCGTTGCGGGCGGCGGCGTGCGGGCCGTACTGCCCCACATGCTTGACTCGCAGGGCCATCCCCGTCTCCGTCAACCCTGCTTTCTTGCGCTCGTCCGGCGTCAGATCCTCCAGGACCAGGCCGCCCGTCGCCATCCGCCGCAGCCCCCAGGTCGAGACACGCCAAGAGATGTCGTCGCGCTGCCGCCAGCCCTTCGGTAGGGGCAGGGTCAATTCCAGCGTGCGGCCGCCCCGTTGTACCTCCGCTTTCAGGGAGCCTTCGCCGGCCGGCGCCTGATGCAGCACCCACTGCACGTCGGCAATCGACAGCAGCGGCTGACCCCCCAGCCGGACGATCACATCCCCTTTCTCAAAGCCGGCCTGGCCGGCCGGCGAACCCGCCTCTGCCCGCAGCACCGTTGCCCTTTCCTTCGGGTCGAGGATCAGCCCAAGGGCCTTGGGGTGAGGGTGGGGGAACAGCACCTGTTCCGGGATGGGTTCCCGACGGTTGCGGTATAGCTGCCGCTGAGCGTCGCCGATCTGATGACAGTGGATGCAGCTCTGCACCACCTTCCCCTGGAAGTCGAGGTTCGACCCGTACTTCCCCTGGAGCGTGGGATACTTCTCCGGCGCCGGCACCTCCGGGGCGGGGCCCTTCTTGCCCGCCAGCTCCGCCTTGTTGTTTGGATATTCCCGGTGCAGCTCCAGCGCCCCTGCCAGTGCCTTGGCCAGTCCCTCAATCGACACATCGTCGGACCAGTTTGTCCGGTGCGAGCGGGTGCCGAAACGGCCGTAGATGGTCCCGTCGGCATGGAGAAGGAAAACGGCGAAGGACTGATCGTAGTCGAACTGGAAGAGCGACAGGTCCAGGCCGTTGGCGGAGACGACACGGACGCAGACGAATTTCTCCAACAGCGGCCGGACGCGCGGGTCCTGGTTGACCAGGTCGTCGTCAAGCTTGACACACTCCTCACAGGGGATGCAGCGGAGGACCACGAGCAGCGGCTTGCCGGTCCGGCGCGCCTCGGCGAATCCCCGGGGCAAGTCGTTATAGATCCAGAAGCCCTCCGCCTCGACCTTCTGACGGTCGGCGCGGACCTTTTCCTCGCGGGACTGGGCATGGACCAGGCCGGTCACGGCCAGCCAGACGATCACGGCAAGGATGACACTCCGGCACATGCTGCGGTCCTCGGATGGTGGATGGATCAGCTAACCCGAGGCTCCCATGATACCAGCTCCAGTCCCCGCTTGCCCACGCGAATCGTGGGCCGCGGCAGCTTTTCCATTGACTGGGGCTGCGAGGCGCGAGAGGATCAGTGGCCGAAGAGATCAAGTACCCTGAGGAGGCAAGTATGACCTCGTTGGCGCTGCGCTCGTTCGGCCTGTTCCCTGTGTTTGCAATCCTGGCGCTGGGTATGCCGCCGGCGCGATCCCAGGAACGCTTCTCGGAAGGGACGCCGTGGAAGCTGGAGTTGCGGCAGCGCATCCGGATCCCGGAGCGGGACGAGTTTCGGGTGGAGCGCCGGACAGTGACGTGGGACCCGAAGAAGACGGCGATCATCGTGGTGGATATGTGGGACGACCACCATTGCAAAAGCGCTGCCCGGCGCGTCGCCGAGATGGCGCCGCCCATGAACGAGACCCTCCAGGCGGCGCGGGCGCGGGGCGTGCTCATCATCCACGCACCGAGCGACTGCATGGATGCGTACCAGGACACCCCGGCCCGCCGCCGCGCCCAGCAGGCCCCGGCAGCGAAGGCGGCCGTCCCCTTCCAGTGGAACTACTTTAACCCCAAGCGCGAGGGGCCGCTGGCCGACAAGCTCGAGAAAGGCGGCTGCTCCTGCGACACCCCCGAGCCGTGCAGCCCGGCCCGCCGCGCCTGGAAGCGGCAGATCGCCGCTCTGCAAATCACCGACCAGGACGCCGTCAGCGACAAGGGACCGGAAATCTTCAACCTGCTCCAGGAACGCGGCATCGACAACGTGATCGTGATGGGCGTGCATACCAATCGCTGCGTGCTGGGCCGGCCGTTCGGCATCCGTCAGATGGTTTACCTCGGCAAGAACGTTGTCCTGTGCCGCGACCTGACCGACTCCTACCACCGCGACCCGGGCCGGCACTTCGAGGGGCTGCGCGAGATCATTGCTCACATCGAGAAATACTGGTGCCCGACGATCACCAGCACCAGCATCACCGGCAAGCCGCCGTTCCGTTTCGCGGAGGATCGGCTGCCGCCGGACGAGTAAATCGCCGCCCAGGCCCGGGAACCTGGGCAAGGAGGAGTGGAGCGGGCGCCCTGGCCCGGAGAGGTCCGGGAAAAAGAGAAGAAAATTGCCGAACCGCCTCGCCGCCGCCGGCCGTTGAGGTATAATGCGAATACGAGGTGAGCGCGTGCTCGCCCGATGGGAAGATGACGAACCGCATTGCCGCTTCCGCGACTCGGCCCTTCTTGGTGAAACCGCTCTGAGCTTCGCTTCTCACAGCCTCCGAGATCGTAGCCTGTGCCGCTGGAAAGTCGAGGCTTCCGCTGTTCCCCACCCGGATAAACCTGGTGCCCGGTCGGGAGGGCCGTCTGTTCAGGTAGGAGAGCAAGTCGGGAGCCGGGCGTCGTTCGCCCCTGTCTTCCGGGCCGTCGCGGGACGGCCATGACTTTCGGTTTCGCTAAGAGCGCGGCCCCCGCGGCCCGCCAAGAAGGATGACCATGAGCAAGAATATTTACGTGGGCAACCTGGCCTACAGCACGACCGATGACGACCTCCGCGAGGTGTTCGGCCAGCACGGCACCGTCACCCGGGTACAGATCATCGTGGATAAGGAGACCGGCCGTTCGCGCGGCTTCGGTTTTGTGGAGATGAGCGACGGGGCGGAGACGGCGATTGCCGCTCTCAACGGCGCCCAGTTCCAGGGCCGGACCCTGACCGTTAACGAGGCCCGCCCCCGCGAGGAGCGCCCGCGCTCGACCGGCAACCGGCCGCGCGGCGGCGGCTACGGCCGTCGCTACTAAGATGTGCCGCATGAACCGGCAGCGCAAGCGACCGGCGCCCGCGGTGTGAATCATCAGCCGGCAGCGCAAGCAACCGGCGCCGCCAACCTCCACCCGGCCCCTGCCGCCCGACCGGCAGGGGCCGGACTGTTTTCCGGAAGGCCCGCCCGAAGTATCATGTCTCTCGGGAAAGAGCGGTGGGCCGGAGCGGCAATCCGGTCTGCGAGCCAGCACAGGATAACGAGCAAGGAGTAATTGCCGTGGCCGAGCAGCCCAAGCGCGTCCTTTTTGTCTGCATCGAAAACAGCAACCGCAGCCAGATGGCCGAGGCGTTCGCCCGTTTGCACGGCGGCGAGCGCATCGAGGCGTACAGCGCCGGCTCCCGCCCCGCGGGGCGCATCAACCCGCGGGCGGTCGAATTCATGCGTGAGGTCGGCTACGACCTGAGCCGGCACCGGTCCAAGTCGCTGGCGGAGGTCCCCGCTGGGCCGTATGACGCGGTCGTGACAATGGGCTGCGGCGATGCCTGCCCCGCCGTCAAGGCCCGCCTGCGCGACGACTGGCAAATCCCCGACCCCAAGGAACTCCCCGACGCCCAGTTCCGAGAAGTGCGCGACTTCATCGAACAAAAGGTCCGGGCACTGTTGAAAGAGATCGGGGTGTAAAGCCCAGCCCCCGAACTGCACCTTCACCGCGTCTTCACCGAGCCCCCATCCGCTGTCCCGCTTTGCTCTTTATTGACGGTCCCTGAGCGGGTCGCGTACAGTAATACCTACTGATCGAAGGGAGGGACCATGAGTGAAGGTGAAGGCGCCGGCTTGGGGACCGATTACGCGACGGCCCGCGGCCGCGACTGGCCAAGCGTCCGCCAGTTCAATGTCTTTCTCGAGAACCGCCTCGGCGCCCTGCTGAACGTGGTCCGCCGCTTCGAGACGACCGACCTGCACATCGTATCGCTGACCGTGGTCGATTCGGCCGACTGCGCCATCATCCGGATGGTGCTGAGCGACCCGGAGCGCGCCCTGGAGATTTTCGAACAGGCCAAACTGCCGGTGACCGAGAGCGACCTGCTCGTGGTGCAGCTACCGGAAGGGCCGCAGCCGCTCTTGAAGATCTGCAAGGCCCTGCTGGAGGCTGAGGTCAGCATCCACTACGCCTATCCGCTCCTGGTTGGGCCGAGGGGCCGGGCCGCCCTGGCCATCCGCGTCGATGACTTGGAGATGGCCGCCCAGACCCTCTCCCGCAACGGCTTCACTCTCTTCACCGAGGGGGACTTTATCACCTGAAAACCACATGACCGGCCGGCGTTAGCCGGCCGCTCGCCTGCACCAGCCGACTGACGCCGGCCGCTCGCCTGCACCGGCCGGCTCACGCCGCCCGCTCGCCGGGGCTCGGCTTCCCCGCTTTCGCTGCACTTGGCCCGGCCGCGCGTCCGATAATATCTTTCAGGCACTGTCCCTGGCGGTGCGCCATTTCCCGGGCTCCCATCGCGACTCGACCAATGCAACGATTCCCGCAGATTCCCGGTTACGAGTTGCACCAGCCCCTAGGCGGCGGTCCGCTGACCTGCGTTTACGCGGCGCGCAACTGCACCACCGATACGCCCTGCGCGGTCAAGGTGCTCCGGGAGGACTGGGAAGACCAGACCACTGCCATTAAGCTGATGCAGCGCGAAGCCCGCGCCGGGTTGGCGGTGCGCCACCCGCACCTGGTGCGCTTCCTTGACGCTCATGTGACTCGGCCACCGTACTTTTTGGTCATGGAGCTGCTGGCCGGCGAATCGCTGCGTCGTCGGCTGCGGCGCGACTATCGGCTCGACCTGGCCACCACCGTCTGGGTGGCGCGGCAGACGGCCGAGGCACTGGCCGCCCTGCACCGGGCCGGCTTCCTGCACGGCGACGTCAAGCCCGACAACATCCGCCTGGTGGACGACGGCACCGCGGTGCTGATCGACCTCGGCTTCGCCCACCGCCCTGGGGAAAACGTTCGCCTCCACCGGCAGGGTTATGTCATGGGGACGGCCAACTACCTGGCGCCGGAGCTATGCGGCTTCCGCGCCGAGGCCGACTTGAGCAGCGACCTGTTCAGCCTGGGAGTGACCATCTTCGAGATGCTCACCGGCCGACTGCCCTATCCGCCCGGGTCGGTGCAGCAGACGTTCCGCCGCCACAGCTGCGACCCGCCGGCCGATATCCGCCG
>DATLYH010000323.1:0-9086 GCA_035575035.1 Gemmataceae bacterium | reverse complement strand
TTTGTAGGGCCGTCGCAAAAGGGGGTCAAGCAACCCCGGCTGGTGAGCGGCCGCGCCCCGCCATACAATCGAGGGGTATGAAAGTTCTCTTCCTTGTCGCGCGCGGCCTGCATCTGGGCTACCTCGGCTGCTACGGCAATGACTGGATCGAGACGCCGGCGCTGGACCGCCTGGCCGCCGAGGGGGTCGTCTTTGATCAACACATCGCCGACCAACCCGATGCCGCCGGCGCGCGCCGGGCCTGGCGCACCGGACGCTACCACCTCCCGCTCCCCGACGAGGACATGTCCCCGCCGGCCGAGCCGGCAGCCGACCTGCTGCGGTTGCTGGGCGACCGCGGCATCCCCACGGCTCTGGTGCTCTCGGGTGATGGGTCCGGATGGGGCGATCCTCCGACCGGCTGGAAGCATTTCCGCCCGGTCCCTCCCGCCAGCAAGGAGAGTTGCCTGAAGGTGATGGTGGATGCGGTCCTCGACGCCATCGACCGCCTAGCCCCACACCCTGACTGGCTGCTTTGTGCCGACCTGAACGTCCTGCTGCCTCCCTGGGATGTGCCTGCGGAGTTCGGCGACCGTTACTTCCGCGCGGAGGAAGCGGCCGAGGAGGATGAAGACGAAGCAGACGCGGAGACCAAGGAAGAAGAACCATTGACCCCGTTGACCGACCCGGTCACGGGACCCCTGGACGACCCGGACGACACGGTGTTCCTGCGGCTGCAGCGGAGCTATGCCGGGGCCGTGACATTTCTGGATGCCGGGTTGGAATTGCTGCTGACGAAGCTGCGCGAATCAGGGCTCCTGGAAGAGGCCCTGCTGCTGGTGACATCGGACCACGGCATGGCGCTGGGCGAGCACGGCATCGTCGGCCCGTACCGGCCCTGGCTGCACGATGAGCTCATTCACCTGCCGTTGATCGTCCGGCTGCCGGGCGGCACTGAGGCCGGCCGACGTGTTTTCGCGCTGACGCAACCGGTGGACCTGATGCCGACCTTACTCGAGGTCTTCGGCCTGCCGGTGCCGGTGATCCATGGTCGCAGCCTGCTGCCGCTGCTGCACGGCAGCCGAGAGCCGATCCGGGCCTACGCCTGTTCCGGGCTGCGAATCGGCGAGGCGGTTGAATGGGCGCTGCGAACGCCGGAGTGGGGCTTCCTGCTGCCGGTGCGGCCCGCTCCGCATGACCCACCGCGGCCGCCGCAGCTGTACGTCAAGCCGGACGACCGCTGGGAGGTCAACAATGTCTTGCAACATCACTTGGAGCTGGGCGAGCACCTGGAGCAGGTACTGCGCGGCTTCGCGGAGGCGGTCCGCCGCTCCGGCCCATTGGAGCCGCCCGCGCTGCGCGATGTCGAGGCCGAGCCGGCCGCTCCGAGCGGAACAGTGTGACCGGCTGTCTACCATCCTTGATCGGTTGGGGTGAAACCCTTTACAAAGGGATGTGCCGGCACGTGACCACCGGAGGAGGGCGGGCATGCGGGAGGATTTGACGCGAGAGGAAGTGGCCGAGACCGTTGATCGGGCCGTGGAGGAACTCCTCAAAAGGGCCGGCCTTGAAGGACCGCCGGTGGACGCCATCGCCCTGGCTCAACGCCACCTGGGCATGATTGTCTGCCTTGACCGCCGACAGCCGCAGCGCGGCCGGGCCCAGCGGGCAGGCGGCCGCAAGCAGATCTTCCTCCGCCCTGAGCCGACCGAGGAACGGCATCAGTGGACCGTTGCCCACGAGATTGGCGAGCACCTCAAGGCCGACCTGCTGCGGCGGCTGGGTATCGATCCGGAACAGACGCGGGCGATGATGGGCGAATCGTTGGCCAACCTGCTGGCCCACCGGCTGCTGGTGCCGACCTGCTGGTTTGCCACCGACGCCCCCGCCTTCGACTACGACCTGCTGGCGCTGAAGAAGCGCTACCGCACCGCCAGCCATGAGGTGATCGCCTGGCGCTTCCTCGACCTGCCGGCACCGTGCATCGTCACCGTGGTGGACAACGACCGCGTCCATCGCCGCCGCAGCAATGCCTGGCAGACACGCCGCGAACTGGCGCCGGCCGAGCGGGAATGTCAGCGCTATGTCAACCACCACGGCCGACCGCACGTGGTGCGGAAGGACGGCTGGACCGTGCAAGGCTGGCCGATCCACCAGCCCGACTGGAAACGCGAGATCCTCCGCAGCGTGGTGGAGGAAGAGTAGCACTTCACGACTTCAACATCCCCATCTTCCGCGCGTATGGGAACAGTCCGCCGGCTTCCAGGATGGGGGCCACCTCGCCGAGCGGTTTGAGCGGCCAGCGCTCGCCGCTGGTCAGGTTGTGCAGCACGCCGCTAGCGACATCGAGGCGCAGCTCGTCGCCGGTGCAAATCTTCTCACAGAGCCGGTCGGTACACTCAAACGGTATCAGATAGCCGCCGTTGACAGCATTGCGGAAGAAGATGCGGGCATACGACTCGGCCACCACCGCCTCGATGCCGGCGGCATCGAGTGCGATGGGGGCGTGCTCGCGCGAGGAGCCGCAGCCGAAGTTTTTGCCGGCAATCAGAATCCGGTAGGGGGAGACGAACTCGTCATCGGTGTGGAATGGGACGTGCCCCTTGGGCAGCCCCTTCTGCGCCGGCGGGACGCCGCTGAGGGCGTACTTGCCAAATTGCCGGTACTCTTCGGGGATGGCCGGGTTCAGCGTCAGATACTGCGCCGGG
Source organism: Gemmataceae bacterium (assembly GCA_035575035.1). Lineage (GTDB taxonomy): Bacteria > Planctomycetota > Planctomycetia > Gemmatales > Gemmataceae > DATLYH01. The sequence continues at coordinate 6,399 of DATLYH010000323.1, read as the reverse complement.
ATGATCTGGTCAGTGTCGATGTTGTCGCCGAGGACGTAGGCTTTGCCAGTGATGGTGGATTGCATGGTTGTCTTACGCCTCCGGTTCGATGGCGCGCTGCCGGAGTTGCCCTTCCAGCTTCTTGCGCCGCGCCCGCTCGCGGCGGGTCCGCTCCGCTGCCCTGTCGGCCCGTTCTTCCCCTGTGGAAATCGGCTGGCCCCGGGCGTCGCACCAGCGAAGCCAGTGGGCCTTCAGGTCACGGTACACACCTTCCCAGCGCATCAGACCAAGGCCGACACCTTGACGATGTGATCGACCTTCGGGAGAAACTCCGGAGGCAGGGGGAAGGGGGGACTGCCGGTCTCGCAGGAGGGTAGATCTGCCTCCCGGTTCATGGCTTATCTCCGGCATCACACTAGGTACTCGCGCGGATCAGTAACAACCCCGGTGATCGCGCTGGCGGCGACCGTCAGTGGGCTGGCCAGGTAGACACGGGCCTCCTTGTGCCCCATCCGGCCGGGAAAGTTGCGGTTGGTCGTGCTGATGCACGCGAGCGGTTCGTTCAGCCGGCCAAAGGTGTCGCTCGGACCGCCCAGGCAAGCGGCGCACGACGGCGGACCCAGTTTCGCCCCGGCCGCCAGGAATATCTCCTCCAGCGTCTGGCCGTTGATCTTCTCCCGCTTCAGCCCGGCCGCGATCTCGCTGGTGGCCGGCACCACGAATGTGTCGATTCGCACCGTCCTGCCCTTCAGGATCTGCGCCGCCGCCCGGAAGTCGGTCATCTTGCCGCCGGTGCAGGAGCCGATGTAGGCCCGGTCCAGCCGCGTGCCGCGGACCTCCGAGACGAACGCCCGGTTGTCCGGGCTGTGCGGCCGGGCCACCACCGGCTCCAGCTTCGTCACGTCGTAGACCTTCTCGAAGCAGAAGCGCGCCCCCGGATCGGTGTAGACCGCGGTGTACGGTTTGCCGCTCTTGTTGCGGGCGTTGACGTAATCGAACGTCACCTGGTCTGGCGCGATCACGCCGTTCTTGCCGCCGGCCTCGATCACCATGTTGCACAGCGTCATGCGCTCTTCCATGTTCAGTGCGTAGACGCCATCGCCGTCGAACTCCATCGCCCGGTAGGTGGCGCCGTCGCAGCCGATGTCGCCGATGACCGCCAGGATCAGGTCCTTGGCCATGAGGTACGGCGGCAGCTGCCCGTGGAAGATGAAGCGCATGGTCTCGGGGACCTTGAGCCAGAGTTTACCCGTGCCCATGACGAAGCCGGCGTCGGTGTTGCCGATGCCGGTGGCGAACTCGCCGAAGGCCCCGGCGGTGCAGGTGTGGCTGTCGGTGCCGAGCAGCACTTCGCCGGGCCGGGTGTGCCCTTCCTCGGGCAGAGCGATGTGGCAGACCCCCTTGTAGCGCTCAGTGCCGACATCGTAGAAGTAGCGTAGGCCCTGCTCAGCCGCGAACCGGCGGAGGATGTCCACGTTGCGGTTGGCCATCTTATCGGCCGTGAAGATGTAGTGGTCGGGGATGATCACCACCTTCTCGCGGTCCCAGACCTTGGCATCCTTGCCGAAGTGCTGCTTGAAGATGCCGATGGTGCCCGGACCACAGACATCGTGAGTCATCAGAATGTCCACGTTGACCCAGATGTTGTCGCCGGGTTGGACGTGATCCCGGCCGGCGGCGCGGGCCAGGATCTTTTCGGTCATGGTCATCGGGGGCATCGATTGATGGCTCCTGTTACCAGCGGGTGTTGGATCGTTATTATAGGAGGGTGGAGGGAAAGTCGAAAGGACGGGCCCCGGCGTTCCCGGAACCCGGCGCGGGGGACGCAGATGCTCTTCGACCAGGGCCGACAGCCTGAGACCATCCCGCCGGCCGCCCCCGGCCAGTGCTGGATGCGCCTGCCGCTGGCCCTGGTGTATCGTCGGCCATTCCTCTGCTTTTTCCTGCTGGGCGTGCTCTGCAACCTCGTCGGCAGTGCCTTCAATTTCGTTTACAACAAGCTGCTGATCATCGATGTTCTCAGTGCGGAACAAAGAGCGGCCTTCTGGAACTGGATCGCCCCCGGCTACAACGTGGTGGCCTACCCGCTGGGGCTGGGCGTGATGCTCTACCTGCTGTGGCCGCTTCCTCGCTGCCTGGGCGACCTGCGGGCCGGGCGGTCGGTTGGGCCGGATAAGCTGGAGTACTGCCGGCGGCGGCTGGTCAATCTCCCCTTTTATCAGGTCTGTGTCAACTTCCTCGCCTGGCTGCCGGGGGCAGTTGTCTTCCCGCTGGGCATCGGCCTGCTGGCCGGCTGGGACAATGCTGCCTTCATCTGGACGCACTTCCTGGTGTCGTTTCTGGTCGCGGCCTTGATGGCCACGGTGCAGACGTTCTTCCTACTGGAGGCGTTCCTGATCCGGGTGGTCTATCCCGAGTTCTTCCGCGACGCCCGGCCGGCCGACCTGCCGGGGACGCTGCGCATCCCGCTGCGCTCGCGCTTGCTCCTCTACTGGGTGGCGACGGCGGTGGTGCCGGTGGTCAGTCTGCTGGCCGTGGTGTTGACTTTCGTCGAAGGCCAGCCGCACTTTGACCGACTTCGCGCTCTGGCAGTGGGGGTGGCGGTCAACAGTGTTGTTTACAGTGCGATCGTCGCCGGCGTGGTCGGTTGGAACCTGGTCAGCTGGGTGGACGCTCAGGCCCGAGCCACCGAGGAGATCATGCGCGGCAACTACGACTATCGTATCGACGAGAAACGCCCTGATGAGTTCGGCCGACTGACCGACCGCTTCAATGACATGGCTGCTGGCCTGGCCCGGGCCCGTCTGCTTCGCGAGACGTTCGGCGAATTCGTCGAGCCGGACGTGCGCGACCAGATCCTGGAGTACTACCAGGGACTGGGAGGCGAGGTCCAGGAGATCACCGTGTTGTTCGCCGACATCCGTGGCTTCACGCGCCGCAGCGCCGGCGAGGCCCCCGACCGGGTGTTCGACCTGCTCAACCGCTTCTTCACCCTGGCGGTGGCGGCAATCCGGGAGGAGGGCGGCCTGGTCAACAAGTTTTTGGGCGACGGCCTGCTGGCCCTGTTCGGCGTTCCCCGGGCCCGCGCCGACCATGCCGACCGGGCGGTGCGGGCGGCGGTGAACCTGCTGGCCCGTCTCCGCGAGCTGAACCGGGAACTGGCCGCCGAGGGGCAAGAGCCGCTGGCCGTCGGTATCGGCATCCACACCGGTCCGGCGCTGGTCGGCTGCCTCGGGGCCGCCCTACCGGGGGCCGACGGCCGGCAGCGCTTCCGCCGCGAGTACAGCGCCATCGGTGAGACGGTTAACCTGGCCCAGCGCGTCGAGCAGCTCACCAAGACCGTCGGCGGCCCGATCTTGCTGTCCGAGCAGACGCGCGCCCGGCTGCGGGAGCCCGTGCCGCTCACCTGCCGGGGGCCGCAGCCGGTCCCGGGCTACGACGGCACGCTGGTCGTTCACCAGGTGGAGGGGTAGCTGAATTCGCCCCACTGGGGGTGCGTCCCCCGAATTCTGGCGACTTCGGCTACTGGAGTTGCGTAAGCTGGCCGCCGCGTCCCGGCGCGGTAGGATGGACCATCGATCCGCCCCGCCGTCCTGGTGCCGACATGCCCGACTCTATTCCCTGAAAGGAGCCAATCCATGCAAGCACGCCTCCTCCTCGGTCTGACCCTGTCCGCATTGCTGGCGGTCCAGGAGAAGGCGGCGCCGGAGCTGAAGGAATTCTCCTCCAAGGAGGGCGGCTTTACCGTCCTCCTGCCGGGCACCCCGCAGGAACATATTAGCAAGACCGGCGGTGCAGAGGGGAAGGACATCGTCAACCATGTCTTCACGGTGAAGCACGGATCGGCCACCTACACGGTCGCCTATCTCATCGATCCCATCCTGGCAAAGGGCAAACCGGAAGACTCCAAGAAGTGGTTGGAAAGTGCCTCCAAGGCGGCCGAGGCAACCCTGAAGGGGAAACTGCTCAGCGAAAAGCCGATCACTCTGGAGACGCATCCCGGCGTCGAGTTCCAGCTGGAGATACCTGGGAGCGGCATCTACCGCTCCCGCGCCTACATCGTCAACGACCGACTCTACCAGGTGACGGTACTGGGCCCCAAGGAGCTTGCCCAGGGCAAGGAAGCCGATAGGATCCTCGATTCATTCAAATTGATGAAGTGAGATGAGGAGGTTGACCATGAGCGTGCTGGATCGGTTCCGCCTGGACGGAAAGCGGGCGCTAATAACGGGGGGCAGCCGGGGGTTGGGCCGGGCCATTGCCCAGGCCTTTGCCGAGGCCGGCGCCGACCTGGTGCTGGTCGGGCGGGAGAGGGAGAGCTTACAGCGCGCCCGGGACGAGATGGCCCTGCTCAACCGGCGTATCGACCTGGTGCCGGGCGACCTGTTCACGCCGGACGGCACCCGGCGGATGTGTGAGACAGTGCTCGCTGAGTACGGGCCGATTCACATCCTGGTCAACAACGTGGGCGGTCGGCGCGAGAACATCCCGATCGAGACGATGGCCCTGGAGGACTGGCAGCGGTTGATAGACCTGAACCTGACCAGCGCCTTTGTGTGCACCAAGCTGATCGGCGCCCCGATGCTCCAGCGCCGCTCGGGGCGGGTGATCAACATCGCCTCGATCTGCGGGCAGATCGCCACCAAGGGGATCCACGGCCGACACTACGAGACGGCCAAGGCAGGACTGATCGGCTTCACGCGGGCAGTGGCGGCTGACTGGGCACCCTATGGCGTGACGGTGAACGCCATCGCCCCGGGCGGCTTCATGACCGACGCCAACCGCCGCTGGTTCCGCGAGCGGCCGGCCCTGAAGCAGGAGATCGAGGCGCTGATCCCGATGGGCCGGCTGGGCGAGCCACATGAGATCGGCCCGCTGGCCGTCTACCTGGCGAGCGAGGCGTCCGGCTACATGACCGGGGCCGTGCTGACCATCGACGGCGGGTACACCCTGTGGTGAGCCGTACTGCCCGCCGGTCACGATCCGAAGCGCACGTTTGACTGCGACATGCCGACAAGAGGCCGACGGGCACCACCCTGGTGCGCCGGGGCGGTGCCCGTTCCTTTCACCCCCGTCACCGCTCGAATAACCGCTGCCGGCGTGGCTCGCGCTCCGCCGGCTCGGTCCACCAACCCCGCCCCAAGAGGACGGCGAGTAGTAACCCGGCAGCTGGGTCCAGCACAGCCGACGCCTCCTCCGGCCGGCCCAGAAAGGGAGTCCTGTTCTTGCTTGCGAAGTCGGCCTCGGAAGCGGGATCGGCAAAGTATACTCGAATGCTCGCCCCCAGTCCCTCGGGCCGGAAGCGTTCCAACGTCCCGACCGCCTTGAATGCCGTCATCCACGAAGTCATCTGCGTGGCCAACCACGGCTCCATCAACGCCGCATCGGTATGCGGCCTGCTGCGCCCGATCGCGGCGGCCGGGTTGTCACGACCGATCACCGTGGTGCTGGACAATGCCCGCTAGCAGCGGTGTGCGTTGGTGCACGTACTGGCGCGGTCGCTGCGTATCGAATTGTTATTTCTCCCCAGTTACTCCCCGAACCTGAATCTCATCAAGCGGCTGTGGCGATTGGTGAAGAAGGAATGCTTGGCCAGTCGCCCCTTGCGGATTACACGACGTTCACAAAGACCATCGACGATTGTCTCAACAACTTGAACATCAAGTACAAAGAGCAAATGGAAACGCTGTTGACGCTCACCTTCCAAACATTTGAAGATGAGCCAGTTCTAGCCACGTGAAGTATACACCATCGCCTACACCATCGACCTGGTGGGCAACCGCCTGAAGAAACTAACCACCAAGGGGAGCGGGATAGTGGAGCGGGTCGAGGGGACGTTTGATGCCCGCGACCGACTCCTGGAGGAGAAGGTCTACGACGCAGCCGTCGGCGGGACGTTGACGAACGCGGTCACTTAGGGCTACGATGCCAATGGTTCTTTGACATCTCGGACTGCCACAACCGGCGGCAGCTTGACGCAAGTCTGGGACGTGCGTGGCCGGCTAGCCAGTGCCACCAACGTACAGGGGAGCACCACCAAGCAGGCGCTGTATCGCTACGACCCTGATGGCATCCGCCTGCGCGAGGAGGTGGCGACCACCACGGGCGGGGTGAGCACAAAGGAAGTCCGGCTGTTGGTGGTGGATCACCAGAGCCCCGCGGGCTACGCCCAGGGTGATCGAGGAGCGCACCGAGTCGGGCCTGATCGTCGCCAGTTACGTCTATGGCGCTGGCCTGGACCCCATCTCCCTCGCCCGCTCCGGCCAACCCATCGGCCTCTACCTGGCCGACGGCCACAGCGGCGTGCGCCAGGTGGTGGACCTGCTCACCGCGGCGGTGCTGGCGGCGTACCGTTACGACGCCTTCGGCAACAAGGTAGCGACCGCGGGGACGTTCACCGACCCGATTGGCTACCGCGGC
>DATLYH010000322.1:0-10597 GCA_035575035.1 Gemmataceae bacterium | reverse complement strand
GGGCCTGTGGAGGGACAGCCCCCTCACCCCCAACCCCTCTCCCCCCCAGGGGGCGAGGGGCGAAGCAACGCTTCCCCTCTCCCCCACAGGGGGGCGAGGGGCGAAGCAACTCTTCCCCTCTCCCCTCTTTGAGGGGAGAGGGGAGAGAAGACCCGTTCAGGTGGTGAGTGCCTTGACGGTAAGCCCCTCGGCGCGAAAGCGCTGCAATAGTTCGATCTGCTCCTGCTCGTCGGCGCACTCGATCAGGATGAGGAACTTTTCCTCCAGGGAAGCCGGCGGCAGGATGTTTGGGTCGGCCGCCGGGAGGACCGGCCGGTCCTGCGCCAGCTTCTGCCACATCGCCCGCAGCGCCTCGGAATCGGTCTTTGCCAGCGCGGTCAGCCGAGCGACGGCCGCGGCGTCGGTTTCCGCCAGGGCGGCGAGCGGGTCAAGGGTAAGCAGCGCCTGCCGGGCCTCCTCTTCAGTCAAATCGACCACTTCGACCGTGACGGTGCGGTTCGGGTCCAGGTCGCGGCGCAGATGACCGTCGATCAGCTGGATGCGGCCATCGGGCAGCCGATAGCCCAAAAGGGAGCGGATGTCTCCCAGTTCGCGGAGGCTGTCCGCCAGCGCCGTCCGCTGCCCCTTGGGATGGCGGCGGAAGTTGAGCGGATGCGGCACCAGGTCGCCGGCCCGGACGGTGACGTGCTCCACGATGCGATTACGGATGGAACGCTTCATGGTTTCCCTCGATAAAGGTCGAGCAGTCGATCGAGTTTCTGATTGATCAGCACCAGCTGCTGGCGTGTGTCCATCAGTTGACTCTCCAGGACGGCGATGCGCTCGGCCGATGTCTTCACCACGCTGACGGCGCCGCCGCCCACCGCCAGGAGGACGCTGGTCAGCAGACCGATGATCCACCAGAGGACCTTGGTGCCGTTCGCGCTGGTGCTGCTGTTGGTTGGACCGTTCATGGCGAATGACCTCCGAATCGGCAAGGGTTCGGGAAGGATTTGTCTTCACAACTCGTTCGTCGGCCAGGTCGGCTGCTTGCGGTCGAGGTAAACCCGCTTGTGGTCCTGAGCGGTGCCCCGGCCGACGCGCTCCACGAAGACGACCACGAAAGGGGTGCCGTCCTTGTCGGGGACATACACCGTGTCCGGGACGGTGGTGCCGGCATCCCCGGCGTCGTACTCGTCGCGCACATCGGTGGTCGGCCCCACGGCCAGAACATGGGTATAGCGCCACTGGTCGCCGGCCCCTTGGCGGCTGCCGTACTCGCCGAAGCGGGCGCTGAGGTGGCAGGGCTCGCCGGCGATGTCGGGGGCGGCCGGTGGAGCGTTGGGGCCGTGGTAGATGTCGCAGGTAGTGTTCGGCGGCAGCGGCAGGGCCATGTCACACCCGGTGTTTGCGGTAAGGGGCCAGCAGGGTCTTCACGTGGGGCGGCATGCCGTGGTTGGCCAGGACCGAGCTGCGTGAAACCACGCCGGGGACCTGCTCCTGCGTCAGCCCGGCATCGCGCTTGCTCTGCCAGAACAGGGCCGCCACCCACTCGGCGCACGCCTCTTGCACGTCCTCCGGGACCGTCTCGAAGCCGGCGGTGTAGATCACCCGGTAGTTGTGGATCCCCTCCTGCCAGCCGGCGGCCCGGACCAGGCAGCCCCGCTCGGCATCCACCTCGTAGTCGGCCAATTCCTCGGTGTGCAGGACCAGCGCGGCGTTGCGGTCCTTGGCGTTCAGCGCTCCCTGGATCGGCCGGAGGTCGGCAGCGGCGCGGCTGCCGTGTCCCGCGCCAACGGCGGCGCTCCAGCCGTTGCCCAGGGTGTTGACGGCCGCCGCCACCGCGCTGAGGGTGGCGTGGGCGGCCCAGGTGATGCTGGTGTCGGTGGTGGTGATTCCCGAAGCGACGCGCACCAGGATTAGCCCCGTGGCGGCGACCTGGACGGTGGCCCGCTGGTTCGCCGGATCCGTGTTGGTGATCGTAAGCACCGTCTGCGGGCAGGTCGCCACCCGGTCCACCGCGAGAACCGGGAAGTGGCGCAGGTAAAGGCGTCGATCGCCGCGGCCGCTGCACAGCTCGTCGTAGCTTTGCAGCGCAAAGTCCCGGCCGCAGTATTTCTGGACGGCCCGGCTCACCGCCCGGATGAGGAGGTCCAGGGTGGTGTTCTCCGCGGCCGTAGGGCTCAGGTGGTTCAGGTTCGCCAAGGCGCGAACGCGGGTGATCAGGTCTTGGCCCATCTTCTCTCTCCCGAGGATCGGTCATGCCACCGAGGCATGGTCAGGTGGTTACTTCGTGCCGCAGGATCAGCTGTCCCATCGCCAGCACCACGTTGGCCCCCGCATCGGTCCGTTTGATGTCCCAGACGTAGGACTGAACGGCGAGGCCCTGGGTGTCGGCCTTGGTGAGGGTGATCTCAATGATCCCCTTGCCGGCATCCGTGAGGGTGATGCCGCTGCCGACGGTCTTGATGATCCGCGACGCGCCGCCCAGCGAATCCCTCACCTGAAAGGTGATCGACCAGCCGGCGATGGAGCGCGGCTGGGCAAACCGTCCCACCAGGATCAGGTCCTGGGCGCGAATGAATTCGAGCGTCTGTTCAGCCGGCATGGGATTGGTCCGTCAGGGTGATGGTCAGGATGTCCTCGTAACTCAGCATCAACGGCCGGCGGTCTTCCGAGGTCAGGTGGACGGCCAGCCGGTCCTCGTAAGTCAGCCGGATCGGCCGGGCGCCGACCGGGAGAGCGGCCGCGCCGCCGCCCATGCCAAAGATCGCATATTTGGTATAGAGATAATCCTCGACTGCCGCCCGATCGCCGTTGGCCAGGACCGAGTCGTAGACCAGAACCTCGGCCAGATCACCGCCAAACGGGGCGAGCAGCGAGCCGCCCGTCCACGAGCCGCCGAGAACCACCCCGGCCGTTGCCCCTCCCCAAAAGTCGGTCGCTGGTTGGGTGTCCGGGGCGCCGTTCAGCCGGACGGCGCTGAGGTTCCCCGTCGTCTTGGTCAACGTCAGTACGTACCAGGTCGCGGAGCCCAGAGCACTGCTGTGGGCGCTGGCGGCCGTCTCGTTGTCACCGCTGGCCAGGATGCGGCTGTTGAAGGTGCCGGCCGCCAGGAAGTCAGCGTTTTCGCTACCGGCATTGCAGCCGTACAGGAAGACCGCCGTCGCCGAGATAATGGCGGCCCGGAAAACCACAAAGACGGTCCTGGCTCCGGTCAGGTCCAGGGTGGCCGGCAACACCAGGTAGTCGTCGGCGCCGTCAAAGCGCACCACCGGCAGACCGTTGACCTCGTTGCTCTGATAGGTCGGCTGGGCGGTTGCCACGGCCTGGGTGGCGTCGTTGTTCTGGTCGGAGGAGTCCTCCCAGGTCGTGATCGGGTCGCCATCGACCAGTCCCGTGATGGCGGTGGCCTGGAGCCAGAGTTTCAAGCCGGCAATCTGGTCGGGCCCAAACGGCATGACGCACCTCGCAGCCAAGGGGCCGCCTGTCGTCCCCCGGAAGGCCGTGGGGCCCGGAGAGGACCCCACGGCCGAACCGCGACGAGGGACTCAGGTAACGATCTCGTCCACCGCGGTCAGGTCGTCGTCGGATGCCGGCCCGAACCGCGGATCCAACCCCAGGGCCACCGCCGCCTGGTAGGCGCCGCTGGCGCCGTCGCCGGTGGTCACCTTCAGCCGAACGTAGCGCTTGGAGCACTCCTCGGCCTTGAGGTTGATGATCCAGACCTTGTTGTCGTCGGTGGCAGCCGCCTGGCCGATCGCCTTGCCGCTGATGTCGCTGACACCCGAGCCGAAGTCGAAGGCGTTCGACTCCTCGAGCTTGGCGTCCACGGTGATGTCGGTGGCGCCGACCAGGAGGATGAACAGGGCGCTGCCGAACTTCGCCATGTCCACCGCCTCGGTGGTCTTGGTAGCATTGTCCACGAGCTGCGGATCGATCTTGCCGACCACCGCCGCCCGTTCGCTTGGTTGCGATTGCATCGGAGGAATACCTCTGAAATGGATCGTTCGTTGGAACCGTTCTCCCCTTCCTGGGGCCCGCTTCCTTCATTACCCGGTGGCCAGCCCGACGAAGGGGGACAGGGTGCTGCTGCCGTCCGAGAGAGTGACCTTGTCCCGCAACCAGGGCTGCCCGCCGATCCGGCTACAGAACCGCCAAACGCTCTGGTTGCTGAGGAAGGCGACATGCTCCGAGTAGGCGATCTCCAGCTGCTGCCGGTCGCCGATCAAGTAGTGCTGGAAATCGCAGAGCAGCACATCGCCGAGCGTGTTCAGCGCCGGCAGCTTCTCGCTAACGTGGATGTCCAGACCGAGCAGCTGCATCCGCGGCCGCTCCTGGGCGTTGTTCAGGAACAGGTTCTGACCGGCCGCCGCGGTGCTGGCGATTTGCAGGAGCTTCGGCACCACGGTGGGATGGACCACCCAGGCGGCGCTCCGCGGCGTGTAGCCGGGCAGCAGCCGACCAAACATGTTGGCCATGTCGGTCAGGGTGAACGCGCCGCTCGCGGAGCGCGTCACCGAGATCAACCCGGACCAGTTCAGCACCCCCAGGGGCTTGGCCACGCCGTTGCCGCGCAGGAAGGCGTAGTCCTCGTACCAGGCGATGGCCCGGCTGAAGAGCTGGAAGAGGAATGCCTCCAGGCCGATGGCGCTGTCTTGCAGCAGCGTGTTGGACAGCTTCGAGTAGCCGGACAGCTCGTAGTTGGTCAGCTCGACCTGCTTGAAGGTCGGCTCGGTCTCATTGAGGGTGGTTGCTTCTTCGGTCCAGCGGGCGACCACGCCGCCGAGGAAGGCGGTGTCGCCGGCCGCGGGAGCGGTGGCAACGTCGAGGACCGGCACCTGCACAGTGCGGGCAGCCATCGGCACGAGAGTGGCCCGCGGCCGGACAATCGCCATCTCGGCGACCAGGGCCATCAGGCGGTTGTAGAACTCGGTCGGGACGGTGTAGCCTCCCTGGGTGCCGGTCTGGGTGGACAGGGCCGCCTTCTGTCCGCCTGTCTCCCACTCACAGAAGCGCGAGCCGAGCTGCTCCAGGGTGTGGTGGTCGCGGTGGCGGACCGCCAGCAGGAACCGGCCGAAGGTCCGCTTCGGGTCGCCGTTGCTTCCCTCGCCGAAAATCAGCGGCACGGCATGGCGGCGGGACCGAGCCTGGACCTGCGCGTATTCCTTCAGGCCGGCGTCGAGGGCGGCGTTCAAGCTGCCGGTCAGGTTGGCCAGCAGCGCTTCGGTGCTCCGCGCCAACAGCGGCGCTAGCGGATCGTCCTTGACTTCCTCGGCCAGGCCTTGGCCGATCAGGTGCTGGGCGTCGGCCTCGGACACGTCGATCCGCTTGCCGGCCGGATGGCCCAGGCAGTCTTTTGTCAATTGGATGAACATAGGTTGACCTTTCGATCATCAGGGATCCGTGAGGGATTATCCGTCATCCGCCTCGGCAGGCCGGGATGAGCAGCTCGGCATCTGCCTCCCCCCGCCCGGCCGGGCGGCTTGGTCTTGCTTCAGACGCGCCCCCGGGCGCGGTCGAGGGATTCCTGCACGCAGCGCCGGACCAGCGCTTCCAGGTCGATCGCCGCGAGCCGGCGTCGGAAGGCCTTCTCGATCTCCTCCAGCGGTGTGAACGGGATGATCCGGCCGCCCAGGGTCCGGGCAGTTGCCGAAGCGCTCAGCGCCTCCGGGTCGATCTGGAACAGCTCGGCGAGCAGGGCGCGAAACGGCTCGGGCAAGCGGAGTCCCTTGGAGACCGACTCCACCACGGCGTTTTGCTGCGCGGGCAGGAAGACGCAGGCGTATTCCAGGAGAATCCATTCGTCGATGACCAGCCGGACATCGGGCCAGTTGTGCTTTTCGCGCTCGCGGTCGTCGGGGACATGGACCCGGGTGGGCAGAAAGCCGATCGACTTGCCGCGGAGCAGGTCGGCCTGGACCAGGGTGAAGGCGCAGTCGGCCGGCCACTCGGCATCTTCGGGCCAGGAGGCGGGGCGCGGCGGATACTGCGTCTTGGCCTTGATACCGACGCGGCTGCCGTCGGTGACGCGCTTCCGCCACAGCGACCGGCCCACCGGCGGCAGCCAGTAGGCGTGCTGCATGGTGACAATCGGGTTCAGCCGGAAGTGGGAATCGTCCATGCCGCGGGCGATGACCACCTCCCGGTCGCGGTCGGGGTCCTCGGTGGAGATCCAGGAGACATCGCTCCGTTCGCCTTCCAACGTCTCGGTGGGCGCCCGGTCGATGACAACGCGCTTGAGCCGGCGCAGCTCCTCGGGAAGGGCCTTCAATCGTTCGTCGAGCGCCTGCGCTTGCCGGTCCTTCATCGGCAGCCCGAGAGGGCCTTCGGTGTCGTAGTAGGTTTTGAGGAAACTGGGCATGGCACGAACCTCTTTTCTGGCGCGCGGCCGGCGTGTTTTCTGGCAAGCGGCCGACGTGAGTCGGCCGGTTGGGTAGCACCTAGCTCACGCGGGCCGCTCGCCTCTCACTCGTCGTCGCTGGGGGCACCGCGCGGCCGGCTGACCGGCGCCCACCGCACCGGCAGCCACGGCTCGTGGCCCCACGCTACCGGCGGCAGGCCGCGCTCCTGCCGGATGTCGTTGATCGTTTTTACGCCCCAGCGCAGGTCTGCCTCCTGCTGCCGGAGAAGCTGCTCCTGGTTCTCCGGGGTTGGGTCATCGCTGGCGAGGAAGAGCCGGCCGTCTGGGTCGTAGAACGGGAGCAGCCGTTCGTTCAATTTCTGGTCGCGGCGCTGCAACCGAGGACGGATCGCCTTACTCAGGTGCTGGTGCTCGGCGGCCTGCAAGTTGGCCAGGTTTGTCTCGCTGGTCAGAAAGGCGAGCGGCACGCCGAAGGCATTGGCGATGTCCTCCTTGGTGGCGCGGTAGTCGGCCAGGGCGGCCAGGTCGCCGATACTGTGTTCCAAGAGAGATACCTTTAATCCACTCTCGGCCACCAGGACGCGCCCCGCGCCGCCCGGGCCGAACTTCTGCTGCCATTGCCGTTCCAGCCGGGCCGCCTCGTCCTCGCCCAGGGCATCATCGGGCGACAGGATGGCGTCGGGCAGCGCCTGGTTGGCGAACTTCTCGCGCTTGAAGGCGCTGAACGCGGCGGCGGTGACGACCTGCTCGTAAGCCGCCCGCAAAGGCGACAGGCCGCCGTGGTACGGATTGCGCGGATCGGGGTACGAGAAGCAGATGATCTCATCAGGCCCGAAGCGCTGAGGCTCGCTGCCGCCGCCGTACTCGTAATAGTCCACCGGATTGACCGAGCCGGGCGAGCGCCGCGGCATCATGTGCTGGCTGGGAAGGATCCAGATCGCTTCCGGAATGCCGAGCGGTCCCAGGGTGATCAGCCAGTAGGCCACGCCGAAAATCTCCTGATAGAGAGTGGTCAACTCCCAGAGGTCATGGGCGTTGTGCAGCGGATTGACCGCACGGAGCAGCGTCAGCAGCGGATGGTCGAGGACCTGCTCGATCTTCTCCGCCTTGGCGAAGGGGCCGATGCCGGCTTGTCGCAGCCGCTGTTCGCCCGGCGGTGACAGCGGCCGGGTCAGACACTTGGGGGCCGGCTGGCCCCGGAAGGTGGCGACGTATAGGCTCGGCGGATGGGCGGCGCAGACACTGGCATTGAGGGCGGCGCAGGCATAAGCGGTGTTCCGCAGCTCGCGGAGCAGCTCGCCGCTGCTCGGCATGGGAAGTCGGCACTGCCTCTCGGCCGCGCCGTCCGGCCCCAGGGGATAAGTCGTCCAGGCGGCCGCCGGTATGTCGGGCCAGAGCCACTTCGCAAGGCGATGCAGGGCAGCGGCGAGTCGTTGGCGCATAAGGGGAACCTGCGGTTGCTCAGGCCGAGACGGTCACAGCCGGGCGATGGCGGAATCGGGCCAGGAAGCGACTGTCAATCTGCGACACCAGGTAACGCAAGGCAGCCAGCGCGTGATTGTGCTCATCAATCGGCTTCTCGGTGCTGGGCGTGCCGTCCTTGTGCGTCGGGTAGCGGTACAGGGCCGCCTCCGCCAGCAGGTTGGGACAGTGCTGGCGGTGGACGCGGAGCCGATCCGTCTCGATGCGGGCGGTGATGGCGGCGATGCCGGCCCGGATGTCGTTCTTGCCGCGCTTGACGGTGAAGCCGGCCAGGCGCAGCTCGTGAATCTCGGTCGCCCCGGCGGGGTCGGCATACCAGGTGACATCCTTCGGCATCCGCGCCGCATGATGGTGCAGCGAGGCCTCGCGCTCGTAGACCTCGCCGTCCAGCCAGAGAACATCATCCGCGTCGAGCACCCCCCAAAGGGCGCAGAAAGGATTGCGGAAGCCGAAGTCGATGCCGCCGACGCGCCGGCCGACGGGTGCCGCGAAGGCGTCGCGGGCGCAGCGCTGCTCCAATTCGGGGAAGACCAGCCCCTCCAGCGACTGGAACGAGCAGTAGTATTCCTGCTGGACCCAGGAATCGCCCATGCTGCGGCGCTCACTGGCGAGGAACTCCGGACGGATGCGGGGGCATTGCTCGGCGGTCACGCAGACGCGCTTCCAGACAGCGCCGGGATCGGTCCATTCCTTCCAGAAGAAGCCGCGCTGCCCGAAGGGAGTGCTCAGGGCGATTAGCCGGCCGCGGCCGACGGCGAGCATCGGCCGAACACTGCGGTACAGGTCGTCCGGCACGCGGGCCGCCTCGTCGATGACCAGCAGACAGGGATTGGAGAAACTGCGGATGGTCGCCTCGCGGCCAGGCAAACAGACAATGCGGCTGCGGTTTTGCAGCTCCAGCTGGGTGCGGTTCTCGACCCGCGGCGGGAGCGGCCGCTTCAGGGCGTTGTAACCGTCGATCACCTTGCGGAAGAACTCGCTCGACTGCCGCAGGCCCGGCGACAGGATCAGGGTCAGACTGCCGGGCCGGAACAGCGCGGTGTGCAGGGCCAGCGCCGCCACCACGGTCGATTTACCACTTTGTCGAGAGCAATTGAGTAATACGTAGGGTTCGTTCGAGAAGAGCAGCTCTTGCTGCCAGGGATCGGGCGTCAGGCCGACTGCCCGCAGGACCTCGCCCGGATCGAAAGCCAAGGTCAGGAGACGGAGAGGGTTCATGCTCATGCAGAATCAAGAAGGATGCGGTGTAAGCGGCCGGGGCGGAGCGACGCCCCGGGATGACCCGCCGGGGGTTTCGCTGGCGCTCAACCCCGGCTACCCCGGAGGGCAGGGATCGCATTGTATCCAAATGTACACTATGCTATGTTTGGCGAAATGCAAGTGAATCGCTGAGCTGGAAGGGTTCTTGCTATAACAACAGCATGGAGCAAGCCGACGTGCTGATCATCGGCGGCGGCGTGATCGGCCTGACCACCGCCTACTTCCTGGTCGGCGATGGCGTCGGGGTGCAGGTCGTGGACAAGGGGGACTTCGGCCAGGAGGCGTCGTGGGCCGGTGCCGGCATCCTGCCGCCCGGCAATCTGTTCCGGGCCCGCACCCCCATCGACCAACTCCGCGCCCTCAGCGCCGACCGTTTTCCCGCGCTGTCGGCCGAGCTGCGTGAGCGGACCGGCATCGACAACGGCTACCTCCGCTGCGGCGGCCTGGAAGTGGTCCGGCAGGAAGACGAGGCGGCCGTCAATGAGTGGCGCAGCGAGGGGATTGCCTTCGAGCTGCTGCCGGAGAAGGAGCTGCGCCGGTTGGAGCCGGCCCTGGCACCGGGGTTGAGGGCGTATCATCTGCCGGACATGGCCCAGCTGCGCAATCCGCGCCACCTCAAGGCGCTGCTGGCCGGCTGCGAATCGCTGGGCGTGCGGCTCCGACCGGGCTGCCTGGTCCAGGGCTTCGAGCGCCGCGGCGATCGGATCATCGCGGCCCGGGTGGGGGACGAGACCATCGAGGCGGAACAATTTCTGGTGACGGCCGGGGCCTGGACCGACGCCCTGCTGGAACGGGTCGGTTGGCGGCCGGGGGTCCGTCCGGTGCGCGGCCAGATTGCGCTGCTGAACACCGGCCGGCCGCTGTTCCGGCGCATCCTGCTCGATGGCGCCCGCTACCTGGTGCCGCGCCCCGATGGCCGGGTGCTGGTCGGCTCCACCGAGGAGGACGTCGGCTTCGACAAACGGACCACGGCCGGGGCGATTGCCGACCTGCTCGGTCTGGCCGGCGCGCTGGTGCCGCGGCTGGCCGATGCGCATCTGGAGCGCTGCTGGGCCGGACTGCGGCCGGGCAGTCCCGACGGCCTGCCGTTCCTTGGTCCGGTCCCTGGGATCAGCAACCTTTTCGTGGCAGCAGGTCATTTCCGGGCGGGCATCCAACTTTCACCGGCCACCGGCCTGGTGATGAAGGAGCTGCTCACCGGCCGGCTGCCGAGCGTCCCCCTGGAGTCGTTCAGCCTCGATCGGCAGCCGGCAGCGCCGCACTGCCCGGCGTTCCGGTCGTGAGGGTCTTGCGTTACAATCAACGCCATGAGGCGAGCGGCCGGCGTGAGCCGGCCGGTTCGAGCGGCGAGCGGCCGGCGTGAGCCGGCCGGTTCGAGCGGCGAGCGGCCGGCGTCAGCCGGCCGGTGCTGGAAGGCGAGCGGCCGGCGTCAGCCGGCCGGTGCTGGAAGGCGAGCGGTCGGCGTCAGCCGGCCGGTTCGAGCGGCGAGCGGTCGGCGTCAGCCGGCCGGGT
>DATLYH010000321.1:0-4854 GCA_035575035.1 Gemmataceae bacterium | reverse complement strand
AAACCCTGGGGGGTAACTATCCGAGCCCGGAGCGTTAGCGACGGGGAACTATCCGAGCCCGGAGCGTTAGCGACGGGTTGATGGCGCCCCTCGCTCACGCTCGGGGCTCTGAAAGGAAACCCTGTGGGTTGATGGCGCCCCTCGCTCACGCTCGGGGCTCTGAAAGGAAACCCTGGGGGGTAACTATCCGAGCCCGGAGCGTTAGCGACGGGGAACTATCCGAGCCCGGAGCGTTAGCGACGGGTTGATGGCGCCCCTCGCTCACGCTCGGGGCTCTGAAAGGAAACCCTGGGGGCTTTGCAAAAGATCATCCACACCCGCGTCGCGCTGCTTAGGTAGGGTAGAGTCTTCCCAGCAGGTCGGTCAGGCGTCCTTCGAGCTGAGCGATCCGGGCCTGATGCTTGCGGCAGGCCGCCTCCTGAAGGGCCAACCGGACCTGGTCGCGGTTGAGCGCCTGCCGGACACGGTCCAGCTCCAGGGCCTGGCGCCAGGCGTTGGCCTGGTCCCCCACATGAACATACGTCTCGATCTGGGAGACGAGCATCGCAGCGTTGACCTCGCCGGCAGCCACCCGCTGGGCCAGGGCCTCCTTCTCGGATCGGCTCTGTTCCAGCTCGGCGTAGCTCCTTTGCAAGTCCTCAGCCAGGCGGTCAGCCTCTTCTCGTAGCTCGGCCATCGGGTCGTTCCAGAGCCTCTTTCCCAACGTGCAGAGGCGGGTTTCCACCCTCTGGACAAGCTGCTCCAGCGTCATGGTTACACCCTCGGTCAGGCAGCTGTCCTCTCTTACCCCAGGAGATGACGAATGCTTGATGACCGCGCAATATCCCCTCTCCCGCGGGGAAGCGAGGGATGCGGAGGACACGGCAGTCATTAGGTTATTCGCCGGCCTGGGCCAATTATTTGAGCCCTCTTGACAAAACCTCCTCCTCCTGCGACTGTTTCCTTCATTCGTTGATATCATCCGGCGTTGGCCCCAGGACCAAGGGCGAACCACTCGCCGGGCTAACCGTGGAGCTTCCTTCTATGATGCCGTCAGGCGTTGAGCACCGAACCAAGGGCGAGCAGTTCGCGGGGCTGACCGTTGCCCTGGTCACGCCGTTCCGGAATGGCGAGGTCGATTTCGACGAGTTGTGCCGGCTGGTGGACTGGCATGTCGAGCAGGGGACCGACTGCCTGTCGCCGGTGGGCACAACCGGCGAGTCGCCGACGCTGGACCACGAGGAGCACGAGCGCGTCATCGCTGCCGTGGTGGAGCGGGCCGCCGGCCGGATCAAGGTGATGGCCGGCACTGGCTCCAACAGCACCCGCGAGGCGATCCGCCTGACCCGCTTCGCCAAGAAGGCCGGTGCCGATGGCGCCCTGATGGTCGGCCCCTACTACAACAAGCCGACACAAGAGGGCTACTACCGCCATTTCGCGACGGTGGCCGAGGCGGTGGAGATTCCCATCGTGCTGTACAACATCCCAGGCCGGACCGGCTCCAACATCCTCCCCGAGACCATCGCCCGGCTGGCCGAAATCCCCCATATCGTCGGCATCAAGGAGGCGACCGGCTCGCTTGACCAGGCGTCGCAGATCGCTGCCCTGTGCAACCTGACCATCCTCAGCGGCGACGATAGCTTGACCCTGCCACTGATGAGCATCGGCGGCCGGGGCGTGGTGTCGGTGGTCGGCAACATTGTGCCGCGCGACATGAAGGCGCTGATCCGGGCGTTCGATGAGGGGCGGGTGGCGGAGGCACAGCAGTGGCACCGCAAGCTGTTCCCACTCTGCCGCGACATGCTCGGCGTCGCCACCAACCCCATCCCCATCAAGACAGCGTTGAAGCTGCTCGGCCGCGGCACCGGCGAGCTGCGCCTGCCCCTGTGCCCCCTCGACGCCGCGGGAGAAGAGCGCATCCGCCGGACCCTCCGCGACTATGGGCTGCTGCGCTGATGAAGGCAGGCTTCCGATCGGACCTGGAGCAGCCGCCCGTGCTTCCTGGGCCGCCCGGAGCGGCTCAGTCGGTGTTGAGGGCGCGCATCACCCCCCGAATGACGGCGAAAAGACCGATGGTAAACATAAGGGGCGGGTAACAGAAGAAGGTGTCGTGGAGCAGCCCGAAGGTGAACCACGCGGCGGCAATCAACATGATGATGGCCCCGCCGACCACCCCCACGTTCAGCAGCGCGGTCGGAGGGCTTTCCTCCTTCTCAATCACCAGAGGCTGGCGCCGCTTCTTTCGCTTCAGGCCCTCTGCCCGGAGGAGCGGTTGCTTGCCCGGTTTGTCCTTCGGCGGCCGGTCCTGCACGGACGAGCGGCGCGAACTCTCCTTGGCCGGCTTGCCGCCTGGTCGGGTCTGGATGGCCTCCTCCTCGCCGACCTCCTGGGCGAACTCAGGGATGGCGATGATGCCGCGGCAGTACGGACAGCGGACCTTTTTGCCGGCTAGCTCGTCCTTGACTGCGAAAGATCGGCCGCAGGCGCACTTCAGCGGGATGGGCATCCGGGCGCTCCTGGACGGGAAGAAGCCGGTTCTCTCCGGGTACAATTCGCCTTGATCGTTCCTCCGGGAGGCGCTGGGGACCGGTCTTTGGCAAAGCGATTGTGTCCTTCCCCCCAAGGGCCGTCAAGAGGGGGCCGGCGGCAAGCTCAGGCTCAGGGCCGCGGCTAACCGTCGTCCCGCGCCGCGCTGATGATGTCGGCCGTGCGGACGTACTCGATGCCCAGCTGCCGACCTTCCGCCTTGGCCTTCTCCTGGAAGAGACCCGCGGCCGGCACGTCGATGCCGGCGCTGGCGTCCTCCGCCAGCAGTACACGGAAGCCAGCCTGGCGCAAGTCGCGGGCCGCATAGAAACAGCAGATGTTGGTGGCGATGCCGCAGACCACCACCGTGCGAATTCCCTCCGCCCGCAGCAGGGCAGTGAAGCCCTCGTGCTCGTGGGTGACGGCGTAGGCCTCAAAGTCCGGCCGGAAGCCCTTGCGCCAAAGGGCATGGAAGCGCTCGCTGCGCAGGCCGGGCACGAACTCCGCTCCAAGGGTGCCGGCGACGCAGTGCGGCGGGTAGAGGTTGTCCTGCTGACCGTGAAAGCTGCGGTGGTCGGGTGGGTGCCAGTCAAGGCTGGCATCGATGCGGGCCCAGGGAAGCTCTAGCAGCCGGTTGATGTTCGGGATAATCTCCAGGGCGCCGGGCACCGGCAGTTCGGCGGGGCACAGTGTCGTGAAGCCCTTCTGCACATCGACCACCAGTAGACTACTCGCGCGGAGGAGTATCGGCTCCATGGTCATCACTCCTGCTCCAGGCCGGGCGGCCGGGTGGTTTCGCAGGCCGACCGGCGAGGATATAATGCCAGCACTGTGGTTCCCTGTGCGAGGGTCTCGTCATGGCTTTGCAGATCCACAAGGTCCAGGTCTGGTCAGGCGAGATCCCGGACCGTCCCGGGGCGGCGGCCGCCGCGCTGGAGTTGCTCGCCCGCGCCGGTGCCGACCTGGAGTTTGTCTTCACCCGGCCCCACCCGAACCGGCCCGAGACCGATGTGATCTTCCTGGCGCCGGTCAGCGGTCCCGAGCAGATGGCGGCAGCC
Organism: Gemmataceae bacterium; assembly: GCA_035575035.1. GTDB lineage: Bacteria > Planctomycetota > Planctomycetia > Gemmatales > Gemmataceae > DATLYH01. Next base: position 1,291 of record DATLYH010000321.1, on the reverse strand, counting down.
CGCGCCGCTGGTTTGGGGCCGGCCCTTGACGTCGCCATGCTCTGCGTCGAGGGAGACAACCGGCCGGGCATCGGCTATGAGTTGATGAGTCGGCTGGCGGTCGCCGGCCTTAACCTGCGCGGACTGTCAATCTCCGCCGTGGGGGACCGCTTCGCCGCTTACCTCGCCTTCGACAACCCCGACACGGCCACCCTTGCCCTTCAACTTCTGGCGACCCTTGCTTAAGCATCGATGGATGCACTTTTACGAGTCTGTCTTGGCGGCAGCTCGGCCCCGAACACCGCATCAACTATCAGCGTATGCTCTCCTGGGTCCGCTGGTCCCTCCTCCCCAGTGACCATCGTGTCGGCCGGCGACTACGGCCGCTCCCAGACCGCCGGGAGTTTCTTGGCGTCCTCGCCGTAGGTCTGTGAGACCATAAGGCCGCTGGCCTGCGAGACGTAAAAGATGCGGCCGTTGGAGACGACCGCGCCCAGGCATTCACGCGAGTCGATCGCCGGGCCGGTCGAAACCAGTTTGCCGCCGGCGGCCAGGTCGATCATGTCCATGTTGGCCCCCAGAATGTAGGAGCCTGACATGGTGAACCGACAGCAGGCGTAGTTGTGATCGACACCGCCGACCACCTTACCGGTCTGCCGGTCGAACACGTTGCCGCGGCCGCGGAGGGCGTTGGAGAAGATGAACCGATCGCCCACGGTGACGACATTGAGGGCGGAGGTGACGGGGTCGGACTGCCAGATGAGCGAGCCGTCCTTGGCATCGAGGCACCATACGAAGCGGTCCTTGGTCCCTTCCCGGGCCGGGTTGTTGCCGCCGAGGTAGAGGCGGCCGTCACGCGCAGAGAGCGTGCATTTGGCGGTGACGTAGTACTTGGTCGTCAGCCAGATGACATCGCCGGTTTTCGGGTCGAGGCAAGCAGTCAGGCCGTTGTTCTCCGCCGGCAGGCCGCGCCGCGCCCGCTGGCTGGCCGCGTAGCCGAAGAACGTCGAATAGTACAACTTGCCGTCCAGCAGGCAGAGGCCGCAATCGTTGCCGCCCCGGCCATACTCAGAGAAATCTTTCTGCCACACCAATTTGCCGGTGTCCAGGTCCCAGGCCCAGATCAGGGGTTTGTTATCCTTGGGGTAGTACGGGTTGTCATTCGAATAGATCCAGGCCATGATCTCACGGCCGTCGGGCGAGGGCTCCGGCGTCCCCTTGAAGATGAACGGTTTCTCCGTCCCCTGATAGGAGTACTGGCCCGACCCGGAAGCGTAGATCGCCAGGTTGCCGTACACCACCGGCGGGAATT
>DATLYH010000320.1:0-2280 GCA_035575035.1 Gemmataceae bacterium | reverse complement strand
GAGCGGCCGGCGTCAGCCGGCCGGTGTCTGTTTACCAGCCGGCCGCTCGCCGGGCCGCAACACGAAAGAGGCGGAGTGACTGGACCCCGCCTCTTCGAATGGTCAACATACTTGTCGGCGGGTGGATTGCCAATCCGCCCTGCGGGTCATCGTGCCGGCCGCCTCCAGACGCGGCGGGATCCGCGCTCGGCTGTTAGAGGTCCATGTGCTGATCGTGGGCGATGTCGCGCAGTTTCTTCATGATGCGCACGTTCAGCTGCCGGACCCGTTCCTTGGTGATGCCGAGGTGCTGGCCAATCTCCTCCAGGGTCATCGCCTTGGAGTTGTCGTCCAGGCCGGCCCGCATACGGATGATCTGCCGCTCGCGCGGGTCAAGATACTCCAGTAGCCGGTTGACCCGGTGGGCGGCCTGCTCGGCGGTCGCCAGGCACTCTTGCTCGTCGGTACGGTTGTCGGGAGCTGCCTCGAACAGCTCGTCATGGCCGGTCAGGTAGCGCTCGCGGCGGTGCCGTTCCTCCGGAATGCTGCGGGCGAAGTTCTTCATGATGGCCCAGCTGGCGTAGGTGCTGAACTTGAAGCCGCGGCCGAAGTCGAACTTCTCCACCGCCCGGATGAGCGACATGTTGCCGTCGGACTGCAGTTCCCAGAAATTGTCGGTCGGCCCGGCGTGCTTTTTGGCGATCGACGTCACCAGCCGCAGATTGGCGTTGATCAACACCTCCTTGACAGCGTTGGCCTGCCGTTGTAGCTCCTCGATCTGCTCCAGGTCGCTGATGCGCACCTTCGCTGGGTCTACCTCGTTGCCGGCTTTGCCGGCCTTGCGGAGCCGTTCGCGGAGGCGGCTGGCCTTGTACTTGAGGAAGTTCATCTGGCGGAAGAGGTGCTGCTCCTGCTCCCGGGTCAGGAGCGGCCAGAGGTACTGCGGGGCCAGCTCCGGGGCGACATCCTTGGGAACGGTCATCTGTCGCCGTCGGGCCTCGTACTCGGCATGGCCGGGCATCGGGGCCAGGATGGCCGCCTCCTGAGTCGGGTCGTCGAACGACGGGTGGTAGATATATTCCAGCGGCTGGTCGAGGAGGCGCTGGGCCCGCACGGTGTTGATGACGCGGTACATGGAGGTACGGGTACGGCGGAAACGCTGGGCAAGACTTTCCACGGGAATCCCCCGGCGATAGGAGCTGTAAATGGCCTGCTTAGCCGCGGCATCGAGCGGGCCGGTGACGTTGGGGAAGAGGGCGCTCTCGGGGTGCTGCCGGTCGAAATTCTTGATGGTGTAGCGGATGGTCTCCGGGGAGCGGCCGAGCCGGCGGGCAATGCGGCGGCTGATCTCGGTCAGGGTGCCGCCGAGGCGCGCCAACCGCCGGGCCCGGCGGAGGATCTCTTCCTTCTCGGCCGCGCTGAGCTGGGAGAAACGGCTGCTGCGCTCGACCAGGTCATGGTGCTCGCGGACAAAGCGGTCCACGGCCGACTGGGTAAAGCCCATCAGCCGCCGGCCGTTACGCGCCACGGGCCGGCCGGCGACCAGCAACCCCTTGCGGCGCCAACGGCTGATCGTCTTGGTGGAGACGTTCAACTGCTTGCTCACGTCTTCGATGGTGAGCACCGGCTCGGCCACCTCCTCGACGGGCACCGCGGGTGTGGACCGGCTCAGCGCCCGGATAAGCAGCCACAGGTCATGCTTCAGGTCGTCCCCGCCAATCAACAGATCGGGGTAGGAGTCTGGACGGAACTCGGTGATGCGGTAGCAGACGAACTGGTAAGGATACTGCCGGCCGGGGTCGATCTCGGCGAGCAGGCGCTCGGCGCGGGCCAGCTGCTCTTGGCGGCGCGCAGGGGGACTGAACCGGACTTGCTGGTCGGTTAGCTGGCGAAGCGCGGGGATGCGAAAGCGTTTGAGGTGGTCTGCCAGCCAGGCGAGGTCTTCGCGCTGTTCCTTGGGCGCCTTCGCCGGTTTGTTGGGGTTGGCCACGACCTTCACTCCTTCTGCCCGCAGGCGATGGGGTTCCTTGCCTGCGGTGCTACAGGGGCCCCGCGCCTCGCGGGTAAGCCGGGGCCGCCGGACTGGGATCTTCCCTGTGCTGTGGGCCCGCCTCTTCCACGAACCACGACGCCGGCCGGTTCCGACTCCGCCGGACGCCCTCAAGTTTTTTACCCCTCCGGACCGATGAAGACTGATTTCCACCCCTTTAGATGATCCGACCGGCCCTCTAGGTTCGGATAAAAGCCGATCAAACGGGCTTTTCGGTGACGGCACCGATGAGGGCATTCTGGAAGGGAGCC
>DATLYH010000319.1:0-8147 GCA_035575035.1 Gemmataceae bacterium | reverse complement strand
GGGGGGAGAGGGGTCGGGGGTGAGGGGGGGCCGCCTGGCAGCACATAGAGCAGGCCGGCCGCCGGCAACTCGGCCGCGGTCCAGACCAGCCGCAGAATCACCACGGCCAGCACTGCGGTGGCCCGGGCGCGCCCCTCGTCGCCGCCGACCAGCGGCGCCAGCTCCGGTGTCAGGAAAAGCGTGAGGAAAAACTCGCGCACCCCCAGACCGCCAGGAACCACCACGATGACAAACCCCGCCACGTAGGCCGTGCTCAGGTAGGCAGTGTACAGCCCCAACGCGCGCCAGGACCAGGCCGGCGGCTCGCTCACCACCGTCTGCAACACCGCCCAGAGACTGGCCCCCAGGACCAGCCAGCCGAACGCCGTCAGTACCAATCCTTCCACCAGCGCGGCGATGCCCGGCCGGGGCAGCGGGACGGCGTCGCTCTGCCGGAATGGCTGGGCGATTCGGCGCATCAACCGGTTGAAGACCGGCGGTGCAATCGCCACAGCGATCGGGACCAGTAACACCAGGGCCAGCAGCGCTAATACTTTTCGATCAAGGACCGTCTGCCCGGTGATATCCTGGGTGAGCATTCGCCGGAAGAGGTCCCAGTCGATGGCCGCGGCAGTGTCCGGGGCCAGGACCCAGAACAGCACCAGCGCCAGCAGGACGCCGGCAGCCATGGTGGTGAGGACCTCGTAGGTGGAGGTCACGGCGCCGATGCTCAAACGGACGCCGTCGGCCCGGGCCAAGCCGGCGCGGAGGAACAGGGCCCACGCTTTGCCCGGCAGGTACTTCCCCAGGTGGCCGACGTAGTAGGCCCGGAGCATGCCCCCGACCGAGGGCCGCTGACCGGCCGCGCGGAGCAACCGGTCCCAGTACAGGGCGGAAAAGCCGATACCGAGCAGGTAGAGCAGTCCGGCCAGCACCAACCAGCCGGGCTGAAGCGGCTGCTGCCACAGGTCGGGGCGGCGGAGGTCGCGAGCGAACTGCCGACCGACGGCGATCAGGATGACGCCGGCGAGTACGAGCTTAACCACCGGCCACCACCGCTTCCAGCGTTGATGCATAAGTGCGCGTATTGTACGCCAAGCCGGCCAGGCCGTCCGCCAGGGTAGTCTGGCCCTACAAGCCCGGAGCGCTAGCGACGGGGTGACGGTGTTCTCCTACAAGCCCGGAGCGCTAGCGACGGGGTGACGGTGTTCTCCGGGCTCTGGCTCAAGTAGCTTTTTGGTTGACATGCCCGGGGCACTGGTTACAAGACTGGATTCAGTCTCATATCCTTGCGATACCGCGGTCTGACGGACAAGGAGTAACCCATGCGCAAGTTCTCTCTTCTCGTCGTGCTTGTTGCCGGCCTGGTCTTGCTGGGCGCTGCCGCGCCGGCCAACGCCCAAACCTACAGCGGAACGATTGTCTTCCCCAACGGCAGCCTGACCTACATGTTAGTGCTGACACCGACCAGCATCTCCTACACCGCCACCGGCACCCTCAACGGTCAGCCATGTACCATAACCGCCAACGCCACCATCACCATCTCCGGGCGCCAGGTGTGCATTAACGGCACCGTCACCATCAACTGCGCCGGCGTGACCCGCAACTGTGTCATTAGTGTCTGCGGCCGCACCCGTCAGGAGGCGCTGGTCCGATTCGTGCTGGCCCTGTATCAGTGCATTCGGTCAGGGGGCTAATACTCAGGCGCCCGACTTCAGGTCATCCTCCCTGAATTCGGCTACGTCGGTCGCTGGGCGAGGCGGTCGGCAAGCGGCCGGATGCCCTGGCGAGCCACCGACCGGGGCCGTTCTGCGCGGTTTACGGATTGCACAAAAACGGACGAGCGGCTATTGATTTACCTACCTTCTTCCCCGATGGCGAAGGGGCCGCCTTCGGCTCCTCGCTCGATGGGGGAGGCTACCGCCGGTCCTGGACAAGGAGGTCCTTTGTGAAGACTGCGATCGTCATCCCCGCGCGCTATGCATCCACCCGATTGCCGGGCAAGCCGCTCCTGCGTCAGACCGGGAAGTACCTGGTCCAGCACGTCTATGAGCGCGCCTGCCAGGCCCGACGGGCTGCCGTCGTCGTGGTAGCCACCGACGACCCGCGCATCGTGGCGGCCGTCACGAGCTTCGGCGGCCGGGTGGCCCTGACCCGCCGCGACCACCCCAGCGGCACCGACCGCGTCGCCGAAGTCGCTCGCTCTCTCGATGCCGACCTGATCATTAATCTCCAGGGTGATGAGCCACAGATCGACCCGGAGGCGCTCGACCTGCTGCCGACGCTCTTGGAGCGCGACCCCGAGGCCGACATGGCGACCCTGGCGGCGCCGATCACCTCGGCCGAGCAGTGGCGCGATCCGAACTGCGTCAAGGTGGTCTGCGATGCCCGTGGCCGGGCCCTGTACTTCAGCCGCAGCCCCATCCCGTTTGTCCGCGACGGCCGACCCGACTTCGCCGCGGGACCGCACTTCCTGCAACACCTGGGCCTGTATGCCTACCGCCGCGACTTTCTCCTCGGCCTGGCCGCCCTGCCGCCGGGGCCGCTGGAGCGGCTGGAGAAACTGGAGCAGCTCCGCGTCCTAGCTCACGGGCGGCGCATCACCGTCGGCGTGGTGCGGCAGGCGTCGATCGGCGTCGATACCTACGAGGACTACGAGCGCTTCGTGGCGGCCTACCGCCGGGACCGGAAGGCGCGGGCCGCCTGACATTGCTGTCGCCACCGTCACATCCGAGCGCGCTGATCCCAGTCAGCGCTTTCCTCCCCGTGGCCCCGTCCGTCATGGTGGCCTAGGATATCTTTTCCTTTTATGGAGCCCGGCACGTTCGCCGTCAGAGCCCGGCGCGTTTGCAACGGGCAGCACTGCCCTCCGTCGCCGACGCTCCAGGCTTTGATGATCCGTCGCTGACGCTCCGGGCTCTGACAGCACACACACCGGACGCCGACCTAGCCCGTTGCTCAGGGCTGGGCGGCGGATGATGGGAGAGACCATCCGGATGAAGTTCGACCTGCACCTGCACACCACCCGGCATTCGCCCGACAGCTCCATCGACCCGTTCGCACTCTTGCGGCGGGCGCGCGAGGTGGGACTGGACGGCGTGGTCATCACCGAGCACGATTGGCTCTGGACGCCGGAGGAGTTGGACGAACTGCGGGCCGCCGCGCCGGGGCTGGTCGTCCTGGCCGGCATCGAAGTGTCCGCCCATCAGGGGCACTTCCTGGTTTACGGCGTCCATGATCCCTTCGCCGTGCCGCGCGGCATTGACGTGGCCGAGTTGTGCCGCGAGGTCCACCGTCAGGGTGGGGCCGTGATTGCCGCCCACCCCTTCCGCTGGGGGCAGCCCTTTGACCAGATCCTGCGCGACGACCGGCCGGAGCTGGACGGCCTGGAGCTGATGACCAAGAACATGGATGCCGAGTGCCGGCGCCGGGCGGCCGAGATCCATGCGCAGTACCCGCTGGCCGGTCTTGGCTCCAGCGACGCCCACCGCGAGGAAGAGCTGGGACTTTGCTACACCGACTTCGGCCAGACCATCCGCGATCAGCGCGACCTGGTCGAGGCCATCCGCAGCCGCTGCGGCGTGCCTCGCGAGCGCGGGCCGGACGGTCGGTGTGGGTGACGAATCGGCCCGGGGACTCGAAGAGAACCGCTCGACTTGCTAGACTTATTAAACTGGGCCCAATCCCTGCCCCCGCCGACGTTCCGGGTTCCCGTTGACTGCTTCCAGTGTACCGGAACGCTTCGGCGCCGTGCCAGCGCGGGGGGCGGGCAGTCGTCGCCTTCGGAGTCCGACCGCCATGTCCGAAACGAGTCCACGTCCCACGACTGGAGCCGACATCTTGGTAGAGTGCCTGGTCCGGCACGGGGTCGAGGTCGTCTTTGCCTACCCCGGCGGGGCCAGCATGCCGATCCACCAGGCCCTGACCCGCGTCAAGGACCGCATCCGCACCATCCTGCCCCGGCATGAGCAGGGGGGCGGCTTCGCAGCGGAAGGCTATGCCCGCAGCACCGGTCGGGTCGGCGTCTGCGTGGCCACCAGCGGTCCCGGCGCTACCAACTTCGTCACCTGCCTGGCTGACGCCAAGATGGATTCGGTTCCTCTGGTGGCCATCACCGGACAGGTCGGCACCTCGGTCATCGGCACCGATGCCTTCCAGGAGACCCCGATCATCGAGGTCTGCCGGGCCATCACCAAGCACCATTACCTGGTGACCCGCGCTGAGGACCTGACCCGGGTAATGAAGGAGGCCTTCTACATCGCCCGTACCGGCCGACCCGGTCCGGTAATCGTGGACGTCCCCAAGGATGTGCAGAACAAGGTTGTCGGCCGGGACATCCCGCCCCCCGACTACGATCCGCCGATGAACCTACCCGGCTACCGGCCTGACCGCCGGGCCAGCCGGGCCGAGCTGGAGCAGGTGCTTGAGGCGATCCGCCGGAGCAAGAAGCCGATCATCTATGCCGGCGGCGGCATCATCTCGGCCAATGCGGCCCCCTACCTGCGCGCCTTTGCCGAGAAGACCGGCATCCCGGTCGCCCTGACGCTGATGGGGCTGGGCGGTTTCCCCAGCGAGCACTTCCTCTGCTTGCAGATGCTCGGCATGCACGGCACCGTCTATGCCAATTACGCCATCAACGAGGCTGACCTGCTTCTGGCCCTTGGCGTCCGCTTCGACGACCGGGTCACCGGCAAGCTGAGCGAGTTCGCCAAGCATGGCCGGATCGTCCACATCGACATCGACCCCTCCGAAATCAACAAGAACAAAGTGGCCCATGTGCCGATCGTCAGCGACGTCGGCCATGCTCTCCGCGAGTTGGTGCAGATGCTCGATGAGCGGAATGGGGCCGACGGACCGGCCGGCACCCGCTACCCGGAGTGGATACGGCAGATCGAGCAGTGGCGCGAGGCCGAGCCGCTGCGCTACGCCGACCGGGACGATGCCATCATGCCGCAGTACGCCATTGAACGGCTCTGGCAGATGGTGCGCGATCGGGGACAGCTGGACGAAACCATCGTGACCACGGGGGTCGGCCAGCACCAGATGTGGGCAGCCCAGTACTGGCACTTCAACAAGCCGCGGACCTGGTTCACCAGCGGCGGGCTGGGGGCGATGGGATTCGGCCTGCCGGCGGCCATCGGGGCGCAGGCGGCCTTCCCGGACCGGACGGTGATCGACATCGACGGCGACGGCAGTTTTTTGATGAACATCCAGGAACTGGCCTGCGCCTACTGCGAGCGGCTGCCGGTCAAGGTGCTGCTCTTGAACAATCAGCACCTGGGAATGGTGGTGCAGTGGGAGGACCGTTTCTACCAGAGTAACCGGGCCCATACCTACCTGGGGGCCGGTCCTGACGAGGAGCCGTACCCCGATTTCGTCGCCTTGGCCAGGGGTTTCCGCTGCGGCGCCCGCCAGGTGTCGCGCAAGGAGGACCTTGACGGGGCGCTGGAGGAGATGCTCGACAGCCGGGTGCCCTATGTACTCGACGTGCTGGTGCCGTACCAGGAGCATGTCCTCCCCATGATCCCCAGCGGCATGACGGTGCGCGACATCATCAAGGCGTGAGAAGAGGACGGGCGCATGTGTACCATCGTCATTGAGGATCGAGTGTGGATCCCGGATCGGGTCAAAGACCTCGACTCCTTCTGCCGGTGGGCCTGCTCGGACGAGTTCCCGGAGAAGAGGCGGATCTCCTTCCTCAACGGCGAGGTGTGGGTGAACATGAGTCCTGAAAAGCTCTTCACCCATAACCGCGTGAAGGGGGAGTTTGCCGCGGTGCTGGACCGCCTCGTGAAGGTCAGGCGGCTCGGCATGTTTTGCCCGGACGGCATGCTGATTCGGAATGACGCCGCCAACCTTTCCACCGAGCCGGATGGGACGTTCGTATCGACCAAGAGCCTCAGGTCCGGACGCGTGACCATCGAGCGCCCCGTCGAAGAAGGTTGCGATGTTCTCGTCGGGACGCCCGACATGGTCCTGGAAATCGTCAGTGACACGTCCGAGCGGAAGGACACGAAGGTCCTGCGGCAGCTCTACTGGGAGGCAGGGATTCCCGAGTACTGGCTGGTGGACCCGCGCGGTGACGAACCGGTCTTCGACATCCTCCGGCACGGCGGATCCGGTTACGTCACCGCCCGCAAGCAGGCCGGCTGGCAGAAGTCGAAGGTCTTCGGCAAATCCTTCCGGCTGACTGTCGGGCCGGACGAACTGGGCAACCCCGAGTACACCCTCTCGGTCCGGTGAGCGCCGGTGCTCGCCGGGTCCGAAGTGCGGCCGGTTTTCCTTACCCTGCCTCACCGCGCCGCATTACAATGCGGGCATGTCCCCGTCCGAGCCGAACCCCCGGTCTGATCCGCCGGCGGCGGGCCAGTTCCTGACCACCCACTGGAGTATGGTCGTGGCCGCCCAGGACCGGGCCGCGCCCCAGGCCCGCGAGGCGCTGGCCGCCCTGTGCCGCACCTACTGGTACCCCCTCTACGCCTTCATCCGTCGTCAGGGGTTCGAGGCCGACCAGGCCCAGGACCTGACCCAGGAGTTCTTCACCCGGCTGCTGGAAAAGGACTTCTTGCAGGTAGTGGACCCCCAGAAGGGCAAGTTCCGCTCGTTCCTGCTGGCCGCCTGCAAGCACTTCCTGGCCAACGAACGCGACCGGGCCCGGGCGCAAAAGCGCGGCGGCGGTTGCAGCATCCTCTCCGTCGATTTCGACTCCGCCGACAGCCGCTACCGCCGGGAGCTGGCCGATAATCTGACGCCGGAACGGCTCTTCGAGCGGCGCTGGGCGCTGGCCCTGCTCGAACGGGTGCTGGCCCGGCTGCGCGAGGAGTTCCACGGCGCGGGCAAGGGCCGGCTGTTCGAGCGCCTCAAGGTCACCCTGACGGGGGAGAAGAGCCCCACCGCCTACCGCCAGATGGCCGCCGAACTGGGGACGACCGAGGGGGCGGTCAAGGTGGCCATGCACCGGCTGCGCCAGCGCTACCGGGAATTGCTGCGCGAGGAGATCGCCCAGACAGTGAGCGGCCTGGAGCAGGTCGAGGAAGAGGTGCGTGAGCTGTTCACCGCCCTGGGGTCCTGAAAAGGGCAACAGGCCCTGTAACCTTTTCGGGTTTTTGCTTCTGATAAAGGGTAGGACTTGAGTGCAAAAGGGGGCTTCTGCCATGATCGAGACTCGCCTGTGTCCGGAGTGCAAGGCCGACCTGCCGGCGGACGCGCCGGAAGGGCTCTGCCCCCGCTGCCTGCTGGAGCGAGGGTTGAGCGAGGCCAGCCGTGCCACGCCGCCCAGTGCCGGGGTCGGCACGGGACCGTACCCGGCCCCCTTCATCCCGCCGACGCCTGCGGAGCTAGCGCCGCACTTCCCGCAACTGGAAATCCTGGAACTCCTGGGTCAGGGGGGAATGGGGGCGGTGTACAAGGCGCGCCAGGTGAAGCTGGACCGGCTGGTGGCCTTGAAGGTGCTGCCGCCGGAGTGGGGGAAGGACCCGGCCTTCGCCGAGCGCTTCGCCCGCGAGGCCCGCGCCCTGGCCAAGCTCAACCACCCCCACGTCGTCGCCGTCCACGACTTCGGCCAGGTCGGCGGATTCTACTACCTCCTCATGGAGTACGTGGACGGCGCCAACCTGCGGGAGCTGCTCCAGGACGGAAAGCTGCGCCCCGAGGAAGCCCTCCGGATCGTCCCGCAAATCTGCGAGGCGCTGGAGTACGCGCACGGGGAGGGGATCGTCCACCGGGACATCAAGCCGGAGAACATCCTCCTGGACAGGAAGGGGCGGGTGAAGATCGCCGACTTCGGCCTGGCCAAGCTCCTGGGTCGGCCGCCGGCCCTCTTCACCCTGACCGCTTCTCATCAGATCATGGGGACGGTCCATTACATGGCCCCCGAGCAGATGGAGCGCCCCCTGGAGGTCGATCACCGGGCCGACATCTATTCCGTCGGAGTGGTCTTCTACGAGATGCTGACCGGCGAGCTTCCCATCGGGCGGTTCGCGCCGCCATCGCGGAAGGCGAGGGTGGACGCCCGCCTGGACGAGGTCGTCTTCCGCGCGCTGGAGCGCGAGCCCGAGCGGCGCTACCAGCGGGCCAGCCATGTGAAGAGCGACCTGGAAGCGATCACCAGCGGGGTCCGGACGGTGCGCCGGGCGGAGCCGCCGCCGCACATCGTCGCGGCGGGGAAG
>DATLYH010000318.1:0-5921 GCA_035575035.1 Gemmataceae bacterium | reverse complement strand
CCCCTACCCCTCTCCCCCGAAGCGGGGGCGAGGGGAGTGATACGTTCGCCCCCTCACCCCCTACCCCTCTCCCCCTCAGGGGGAGAGGGGTAAGGGGTGAGGGGGCAAGCGCTCTGGCCCCAGGTTCCGACAGGCGATCAGTTCGGCCACGATGCTGATGGCGATTTCCGGCACCGTCTGCGAGCCAATGTCCAGGCCCAGCGGTGAATGGACCCGGGCCAGCACCTCTGCCGAAATCCCCTTGGCGATCAGGTCTTCATAGATCAGCTTCTTCTTGCGCTTGCTGCCGATCATGCCGACGTAGCCGGCCGAGGTCGGAGCCAGGTGGTAGAGCGCCTCCTCGTCGTGGTTATGGCCGCGGGTGACGATGATGCAGTAGACCGACGGGTTGATCTCCCGGCGGGCCATTTCCTTGAGGGTGGCGCCGATGTCGCCGACAATCAGCCGTTGGGCCGTCGGGAAGCGCTCCCGATTGGCGTAGCGCTCGCGGTCATCGAGGACCCAGACATCGAAATCGACGGTGGCGGCCAGCTGGGCCACTGCCTGGCCGACGTGTCCGCCGCCGACGATCAGCAGGGTGATGCGCGGCAAGATAGGCAGATAGGCGATACCGTGATGGACCGCCGGCCGGGGGCGCTGCTGCACGGGGACCAGGTGGCGCACGACGATTTCCGGCAGGGGCCCTTCCGCGAGCTGGGCCGCAGGCTGGCCCTGCGCATCGAAGAGATAGCGGCTGCCGACCGGAGGGAGGCCCGGCTGCGGGGCGATTACGGCCGCCTCGGTGCAACCCTGGCCCGCCTCGACCAGCTGGCGGAAGCGGTGGTAATACTCGACGGCCGAAGTCCGTTGGCCGTCAGCCGTCAACGGCTGAGCGAGGATGCTCATCCGGCCGCCGCAGATCAAGCCGTCGTCCCAGCCGTAATTGTCATCCAGGCAGAAGGTGAGCACTTCGGACCGGCCGCCAACGGCCAGGACACGGAGGGCGCGCTGTTTGACCTCGGCCTCGACGCAGCCGCCGCCGAGCGTGCCGCGCTGACTGCCGTCGGGGAAGACCAGCATGGCGGCCCCGGCCTTCTGCGGGGTCGAACCGCGCGTCTCCACCACGGAGCAATACACACAGTCGCGGTTCTGGTCGAGCGCCGTCGTCAGTTCCAGGAGCAGGTCGCGCATCGTAGTCCGTAACCCACAGTCCGTAGTCCGTAGCTTCCCGTGATTATCTCCGGCCCCAAAGGTTTTTGCTACTGACTACGGACCACGGACGGCAACGTCGGCTCACACCGCCAGCGCAAGAGGGGAAAATGGAGGCGGGCGATCCACCTGCCTGGGGGGGAAGCAAGCAGACCGCCCGTCACTCCTGGGAGGGTCAGGAGAAGCCCCGTTGTTGAGACAGGGGGGATGACTCAGAAGGGGCCTCTCCACTTTCCTTTACCATTATTGCTACGCGGTCAAGAGGCCGGCGGTTCGTCCAGAAGTGAAAAAAGCAGCTCGGCCGGGTGCAGGGCAGTGCGGCCGGTGAAATGCTTGATCTGGAGCCGGCAGGAGAAGCCCGGCGCGACCACAACCGTATCGGCACCGGCCTGCCGCAGGGCCGGGAACAGCCGCTGCTCGCCGACCAGACGCGACACCTCGTAGTGCTCCTTTTCATATCCGAATGATCCCGCCATGCCGCAGCAGCCGGCGTCGAGGTCGATGACCTCGGCCCCCGGGATGCGCCGCAGCAGCCGCAGCGTCGGCTCCATGCCGACCAGCGATTGCTGGTGGCAGTGGCCCTGGACGAGGATTTTCTTGGGCCCAGGACGCAGCTTCAGGGGGCTGCCGTTGGCCAGCAGCGATTCGGCAAACTCCTCGAACGTCCGGCACGCCCCCGCCACGACCTCGGCCTTGCGGCGCAGCTCGCCCGGGAGCAGGGCCGGGTAATCGTCCTTGATGGTGAGGATGCAGCTCGGCTCGCAGGCGATGATCGGCGTTCCGGCTTCCGCGTACGGGTAAAGGAGCTCGACATTGCGGCAAGCGTGTGCGACCGCCTGAGCCAACAGGCCGTTCGAAATGAATGGTCGGCCGCAGCAGACCAAACCGGAAGCGCCCCGGACCACTCCAACCGCATCGCGGTCCAGATTAAAACCAAGGTCGGCGAGCCCACCCAGCATGATGTCCATCCTCTGTGCCACAGTCTTGCCGGGGTAAGCAAGGCTCGGGTAAGCACCCAGCCGATAGAGGACTTCCACCGCCGCCATGCCGACCTGCGGTTCGTGGTAATTCGCGAAAGTATCCGCAAGGAGAAGTACTCGCTGTTCGGTCTCGGCGATCAGCGGTTTGCTCTCCAGCCACCACCGGAGGTAGCGGCGAACCAGCGTTTCCCGCGCAAAGGCGGGCGGCACTCGCCGGCGGTCAATGCCGAGCAGCTTCTCGTTCAGCCATCGCCCCAGCCGGCTCCGCACCAGCCAGTTCGACACCGGCGCCAACCGGCATCCCCACTTGCTCAATCGCGCCACATTCCCGAACACCCGGTTCCGCCATGGCAGCCCGTGTTTCTGGTAATACTGGTGCAGGAACTCGGCCTTGAGCCGGGCCATGTCCACGTTGGTCGGGCACTCACTCTTGCACGCCTTGCATTCCAGGCAGAGGTCGAGCACCTCCATCAACGCCGGGTCGGTCAATCCCTGCAACCCGACCTGCCCGGTCAGCGCCAGCCGCAGGGCGTTGGCCCGGCCGCGGGTGCAGTGCTGCTCGTCGCGCGTCGCCTGGTAGCTGGGACACATCACCCCGTCGCGCTTCTTGCGGCACTCGCCGACGCCGGCGCACAACTCGGCCGCGCGCACCAAGCCGCCGTCGGCCGAGAAGTCGAACGTCGTCGGCACCTCCGGCGTCACGTAAGCTGGGCCATAGCGGAGGTTCTGGCTCAAGGGCGGGGCATCGACAATCTTGCCGGGGTTGAGCAGGTTCTGCGGATCGAACGTCCGCTTGATTTCGCGGAAGGCGGCATACAGGACCGGGCCAAACATCTTCTCCTGGAACGGGCTGCGCACCAGGCCGTCGCCGTGCTCGCCGGACAAGGCGCCGCCGTACTTCAGCACCAGCTCGGCCACCTCGGCAGCGATCGACTCAAACTGCCGGATGCCCGCCTCGGTTTTGAGATTGATCACCGGCCGGACGTGCAGGCAGCCGACCGAGGCATGGGCGTAGACGCCGGCCGTGGTGCCGTGGCGGGCGATCACCTGGAGGAACTCGGCGATGTAATCGCGCAGGTGCTCGGGGGAAACCGCCGTGTCCTCGACGAAGGAAATCGCCTTGGCATCGCCCTTCTCGGCCATCGACAGACCGAGGGCCAGTTTGCGCAGTTTCCAGACCCGTGCTTGCAGGGCGGCGTCGGTCGCCGGAAGGTAGTGGTAGCCGAAGCCGCGCTGCCGTAGCTCGGCCTCCAGGGCGGCGAGCCGCGGCGGCAATTCGTCCGGCCGGTCGCCGTAGAACTCGACAATCAGGATGGCCCCGGGGTCGCCCTGGAGGAAATCGCGCAGCCGGGACGCCTCCGGGTTAAGTCGGGTGCTGTCGAGGACATACTTGTCGATGACCTCAACCGCGGCGGGACCGTGCCGGAGGATGACCGGGGTGGCGGCCAACGATTCAAGCAGGTCGGCGAACTGGATGACGAGCAGGGCCTTGGCCCGCGGCAACTCGACCAGGCGCAGCTTGGCCTCCAGAGTGATCGCCAGCGTCCCCTCCGAGCCGACGAGTAAATGCGCGAGGTTAAACCCGTTTAGCTGCGAGCCCCCCTCACCCCTACCCCTCTCCCCCTCCAGGGGGGAGAGGGGGGCAAGTTTCCCTCCCTTCTCCTCCGTGTGGGAGAGGAGGGCAGGTTTCTCTCCCCTCTCCCCCTTCCAGGGGGAGAGGGGTTGGGGGTGAGGGGGTTCACGGTTAAACCCGGACGGGGTGAACCGATCCAGGTTGTAGCCACCGACGCGGCGCAGGAGTTTCGGATAACGCCGCTCGATTTCGTCGGCGTGCTCGGCGGCCAGGCGGCGGACCACCCGATAGCACTCGCCCTCCCGGTCGCCTTGGGCGCATTTCGCTTCCAACGCCGCCGCGCTCAACGGCCCGCAATGGACCACGCTGCCGTCCGACAGGAGCGCCCTTATCTCCAGCACATGGTCGATCGTCTTGCCGTGGATGAGTGAATGGGTGCCCGACGAGTTGTTGGCCAGCATGCCGCCGATGGTCGCTCGGTTGGAGGTGGAAATATCGGGGGCAAACTGCAAGCCGAGCGGCTTGAGATGAAGATTGAGGTCATCGAGCACGCAGCCCGGCTGGACGCGGACCCAGCGCTCGGCGGCGTTGACCTCCAGCACGCGGTTGAGGTACTTGGAACAGTCGAGGACGATGCCGGGGCCGATCGCCTGGCCGGCCTGCGAGGTGCCGCCGCCGCGGGCCGTGATCGGCACGCCGAAACGGGCGCAGGCCCGCAGGGTGGTGACAATGTCCTCCTCGGTCTTCGGCAGGACGACGCCGAGCGGCACGAGCTGGTAAACGCTGGCGTCGGTCGAGTAGAGCGCCCGCGCCAGCCGATCGAAGCGGACCTCGCCCTGGATGTCGGCCAGGGCCGCCCGCAGTCCGGCCACATCGACCGGAGCGCCGGCAAGCCCCGAGGGACGATGAATCAGCGGCAATTCGGCGACGCTCATGGCTGCTCCTTCGCCCGGCTGCCCGCCAGTCGCAGCAGGCCGTCGCGCAGCCGCTCCAGCCCGCGCTCCAGCGTCTCGCCGCCGGCCGCAAACGACACCCGCAGCGTCCCCTCGCCGCCCGGTCCGTAAGCCGCTCCGTGGATCACCACCACCCCCGCCTCGCGCAGCAGGAAACGCCGTACTTCGTCCGACGGCCGGCCCAGTCCGCGCACATCGACCATCACAAACAGCCCACCCTCCGGCACCAGCGGCTCGACGCCGGGGATGCCCCGCAGCCGACTCACCACCTGGTCGCGCCGCTGCTGATACTCCTGGACCATCCGACGGACACTCTCCTGATCGCCACGGAGGGCGCAGGCGGCGGCATCCTGCACGAAGGTGGCCGGCCCGCGGCTCGATTGCTGCAACACCAGCAACATCGTCCGGATGACCTTGGCCGGGCCGGCGCAGTAGCCGACCCGCCAGCCGGTCATCGCGTAGGTCTTCGACAGGCTGTTCACCAGCACGGTCCGTCCCCGGGCATCCGGCGAGACCGCGGCCGGCGAGACGTGCGGCCGGCCATCATAAACCAGGGCCTCGTAAATCTCGTCACTGATCACGAACAGATCGTGCGCCGCGGCAAAGGCCATCACCTCTTCCAGCTCGGCCCGCGTCAACACGGTGCCGACCGGGTTCCACGGCGTGTTCAGCAGCAAGCCGCGCGTCCGGGAGGTGCGGGCGGCTTCCAGGTCGGATCGGCCAAAGGTGAAACGCCCACCGCGAAGAGCCGAACGCACCGGCACCGCCCGGCCGCCCCACAGCGCGATCGGTGAGGCATAGGCATCGTAGATCGGATCGGGCAGGAGCACGTCGTCGCCCGGCTGGACAAGGGCAGCCAGGGCAACGGCGATGCCGCAGGTGGCGCCGTCGGTGATGAGGATTTCGTGGGCGGGATCGTAGCACAGGCCATTGACCCGGGCCAACTTCGCGGCCACCGCCTGGCGCAGGGCCGGCTCGCCCTGGTTATCGGGATAGCCGGTGCGGCCTTGGCGCAGCGCCGCGACGGCGGCCTGGACGATGAAATCGGGGGTGGGCGTGTCCGGCTGACCGCGCATCAGCGACACCGGCCGGCCCCCTTCCGCCTGGAATCGGCGGACTTCCTCCAGGACCGTGTTGACGGCGGTGGGCCGCAGGGTAGTCCGTAGTTCGTCGTTCATAGTCCGTAGCTTACCGTGCGATTATCAAAAAGGCGAGCGGCCGGCGTCA
>DATLYH010000317.1:0-32330 GCA_035575035.1 Gemmataceae bacterium | reverse complement strand
CTGGGGGTTGACCTGGGGTTGGCCCTGGGCGAGCCGCTGCCGCCGGTCCAGAGCCGCCAGGCCGCGGAGATCACCCGCCGCGTCATGACCTGGGCCACCCAGTACAACCCACCCGAGGAACGCCCCGGAACCGAAGCCATCCCACGCCTGGTTCTCTAAGCAGCGGGTCCGGAATACCTGCGACCGTCTGCTCAGCGGCGCATGACTGCCAGGTATCCTTGTTACAGATGAGCCTGCTGGGCGTTTAGCAGGGGCCGCAGGCGGCCACACCCTTTCGGGATAAAACGTTCCCATATTACAATGTCTGAATGCGGGTCTGGATCGGCACCTCTGGGTATTCCTACCCGGACTGGGTTGGGGCGTTCTACCCGGCGGGCACCCGTCCGCCGGGGATGCTGGCCTACTACTGCCGTCACTTCCCTTTAGTCGAGCTGAACTTTACCTTCTACCGCCCGCCCACGGCGGCGATGCTCGCCCGGCTGGCCGAGCAGACCCCGGAGGGCTTTCAATTCGTGGTCAAGCTGCCGCGGACGATCAGCCATGACCACGATCGACGCGACCTGCCCGGCTTCCGGCAGGCGGTCGAAGAGCTGCGACGGCACGGCCGGCTGCTAGGACTGCTCTGCCAGCTGCCGCAAGCCCAGCACCATGACCGCCGGAACCTGGCCTGGCTCGACTCCCTGGCGGGCGAGCTGGCCGGCTACCGCCTGGCAATCGAGTTCCGCCATCGCTCCTGGTCCCGGCCGGATGTGCCGCCCTGGCTCGGGGAGCGCGGCCTGGACCTGGTGGCGGTGGACGTGCCCGACCTGTCAGCACTCTATCCGCGCGGCCTGGTGCAATCGGGGCCGCGCGTCTATGTCCGCTGGCACTCGCGCAGCGCGGCCAACTGGTACCGCTCCGACAAGGAGCGCTACGATTACAACTACAGCGACGAGGAATTGATGGAGTGGATTGGGCCGCTGCGCGGCGCGGCCGGGCGGACGGAGGAGGCACTGCTGCTGTTCAACAACTGCCATCGGGGCCGGGCAGCGGCCAACGCCCAGCGCCTGCGCGAGCTGCTGGTCCGGCTTGCTCCTGAACTGTCCCTGGTGGCCCCGCCCGCCGTCCCGGAGCCGGCCCCGGCCCAGCGTTCCCTGTTTGATGACCTTTGATTAACGCTAAGCCGCGAGCGGCAAGGCGGAGCCGGCCTCATGGCCCCGGCGCGGCGAGGAATTCGCGCACGGCTTCCTGATAGGCCTCTTGCAGCCGCCGCGTGATCGGGCCGGGTCGGCCGTCGGCGATGGCTCGGCCATCCACCCGGACCACCGGCAGCACCTCCGAAGTTGTCCCGGTTAGGAACAGCTCGCTCACCTCGGGCAGGTCCTCCCGCCGCAGGACCTGCTCGCGCACCGGGATGCCGGCTCGCCTGGTCAGGTCGAGGATCAGCCGGCGCGTGATACCGGGCAGGATGGCATTGCTGGCCGGCGCCGTCAGGACGGTGCCGTGCAACACACCGAAAAAGCTGGTGTGCGTTCCCTCGGTCAGGGTGCCGTCGGGCAGGTAGAACAGTGCCTCCAGGCAGCCGGCTTCCTTGGCGGCCTGCATTGCCAGCACGTTGCCGAGCAGATTGGTCGATTTGATGTCGCAACGGTCCCAGCGCACGTCCGGTTGCAGCAGCACGGCCACCCCAGTGCGGCGCGCCTCGCGGTAGGGGTCGTTGAACTCCTGTACCCAGAGCAACTCCAGCGGCGCCACTTCTTCGGGGAACGGGTGGGATCGCGGAGCGGCACCGCGCGTGATCTGGATGTAGACCGTCGCCTCGCTGAACGAGCCGGCAGCGATGGTTTCGAGCATGCGGCGGCGCAACCGGTCGAGGTCGATGCTGCCAAGACGAATCGCCTCCAGACTGCGGCCCAACCGGCGGAAGTGCTCGTCCACCAGCCATGGCCTGCCCTGGTAGACACGAAGCACCTCGTAGACCGCGTCGCCGAACAAAAAGCCGCGGTCCAGGACGGAGACCTTGGCCTCACTCAGCGGCATAAGCTCGCCGTTCAGGTTCGCCAGCGCGTGCATGACTGTTTCGCTCGCCTTTTTGCCGTTGGCAGCGCTACCTTCTTGGCGAGCGGGGGGCGTTAGCCCCCCGGTTGCCAACCGGCCGCTCGCCGCCACCGGTCGGTTGACACCGGCCGCTCGCCGCCACCAGCCGGTTGACACCGGCCGCTCGCCATGTCAACTAGTCGGTTGACACCGGCCGCTCGTCATGTCGTTAGTGGCCGAATCGGCTTTTGCCGGCGGGCACTCGGCGACGACCGGCAGGCGGATGGTGAACTTGGTGCCCCGGCCCACCTCGCTCTGCAAATCGATCGTGCCGCCGTGGGCCTCGATGATCTTGCGGGCCGTCGCCAGTCCCAGCCCGGTCCCGCCCGGCCGCGTGGAATAGAACGGCCGGAAAGCCTTGGCGGCGACCTCCGGCGGCATCCCCTTGCCGGTGTCGATCACGTGGAGCACCACCCTTGCGGGGCCGGCGTCAGACTGCTCGCAGGCGGCCTGCAACGTCACCTCGCCTCCCTGAGGCATCGCCTGCTGAGCGTTGAGCAGCAGGTTCAGCAGCGCCTGCTTGAACATCTCGCGGTCCAGCGGTACGAGGGGGAGGTTGGGCGGCACGTAACACTTGATCTCAACGTGGTGCTGACGGGCGGTCGGACTGAAGAAATCAACCAACTCCTCGACGACGCCGCCCAGGGCAGCCGGCTTGCAGTCGAGGTCCTTGACGCGGGCGAAGCGGAGGAAATCGTTGGAGACATCCACCAGGCGCTGGCACTCCCCTTGCAGCCGCTGGACGCGCTCCAGGGCCCGGCGTTCGCGCTGCGACTGCGGATCCTGGAAGTCCTCCGCCAGCAGCTGCAAGTTGAGCCCGAGGGTGCTCAGGTGGTTCTTGATTTCATGGATGAAACTACCGGCTAGCTCCGCCAGCTCGGCATAGTCCTGGTCTCGCACGGCGGCAGGCCCTTTGCGTTTCGTCGTGCTGCCCTGCGCGGCGGTGGTGCGCGGCGGTGCGGCGAAACGAGGTTCAGTTGGTCAGGCATTGCCGCCGTTGTCTCGGCGGCGCGAGAGCGGGCTGCTCTCCTCCCGGCGGCGCGGCGGGCCGGTCTCTTCCCGGCGGCGGGGCGGGCCGGTCTCGCCCCGCTGCTCCCGCAGCAGTGCCTTGCGCGACAGCTTTACCCGGTCGTGGTCGTCGATGGCGATCACCTTGACCTGCATGATGTCGCCGACCTTGCAGACATCCTCGACCTTGCCGACGTACTTGTCGTCCAACTCGCTGATGTGGCACAGACCGTCGCGGCCGGGCAGGATCTCGATAAAGGCGCCGAACTCCTTAATCGACGTCACCCGCCCTTCGTAGACCTTGCCGACACGCACCTCTTCGGTTAGCGCCTCGACCTTGGCCCTGGCCGCCTCGGCCCCGGCGGCATCCAGGTGAGAGATGTAGACGGTGCCGTCGTCCTCGACATCGATCTTGGCCCCGGTCTCCTCCTGGATTCCCTTGATGGTCTTGCCACCCGGCCCGATCAACAGACCGATCTTGTCGGGATTGATGCGGATCTGGATCAGCCGCGGGGCGTAGGTGCTGATGGTGCTGCGCGGCTGACGCAGGGTCATCAGCATCGCCTTGAGGATCTCGCGGCGGGCTTCGCGGGCCTGCTCCAAGGTCGCCCGGATGATCTCCTCATTGATGCCGTCGATCTTCAGGTCGAGCTGGATGCCGGTAATGCCCCGGCCGGTGCCCGCCACCTTGAAATCCATGTCGCCGAAGTGGTCCTCGTCCCCCATGATGTCGGTCAGGAGCACGTAACGGTCGGCTTCCTTGACCAGGCCGATGGAGATGCCGGCCACCGGGTCGGAGATCGGCACGCCGGCATCCATCAGCGACAGGGTGCCGCCGCAGACGCTGGCCATGCTCGAGGAACCGTTGGACTCCAAAATGTCGCTGACGACGCGGATGGTGTAGGGGAACTTGTCCGGGCTGGGGATGACCGGCTTGAGGCTGCGTTCGGCCAACGCGCCGTGGCCGATCTCGCGCCGGCCGGGACCGCGGATCGGCCGGCACTCGCCGACCGAGAAGGGGGGAAAGTTGTAGTCGAGCATGAACTTCTTGCTGTATTCCTCGACCAGGCCGTCCACGCGCTGCTCGTCGCTGGTGGTGCCCAGGGTGGTGGTGACAAGGGCCTGGGTCTCGCCGCGCTGGAAGATGGCCGAGCCGTGTGTCCGCGGCAGTACGCCGACCTCGCAGCTGATCGGCCGCAGCTGGCGAAGGCCGCGGCCGTCGATCCGCTTCCCCTCCAGGATCAGGTCGCGGACGACGCGCTCTTCCAGGGCGGCGAAGGCGCCGGCAACCTGCTCGGGGGTGTATTGCGGTTCGCGGTCGGCCGGCAGAAACTCCTCGTAGATGCGGTCGCGCAGTTCGCGGACGGCCTCGGCCCGGGCGTGCTTGCCGGGAGTTTGCTTCCGCTGGCGGAACTCCTCGTAGAAGCGCTGGCGGAAGACCTCGACCAGGGGGTTGGGCTCGGGCGGCGGCGGGTACACCTTGGGCCCCAGGCCGGCCTTCTCCCGCAGCTCCTCAATCATTTCCACGATGGTGGCGATGTGTTGATGCGCGAACAGCACCGCCTGCACCATGTTCTCTTCCGACATCTCGCGGGCGAATCCCTCGATCATGGTGATCGCCTCGCGGGTGCCGGAGACGACCAGGTCAAGCTCGCTCTCTTCCAGGGCGGTGTGGGTCGGCATCAAGATCAACTCATTGCCGATTCGGCCGACGCGGACGGCAGCCGTTGGCTTGAGGAAGGGGATGTGCGAGACATGCAGGGCGGCACTGGCGCCGATCATGGAGAGCACGTCGGGGTCGTTCTCACGGTCGAACGACAAGACGGCACTCATGATCTGGACTTCGCGGAAGTAGTTGGGGGGGAACAGAGGGCGAATAGGGCGGTCGATCAGCCGACAGGTCAGGATCTCCTTGGTGGTCGGCCGGCCTTCCCGCTTGATGAAGCCGCCGGGGAACTTGCCGGCGGCGTAGGTCTTTTCGCGGTAATCGACGACGAGGGGGAAGAAGTCGCGGGTCTCGTCGGCCTCGCCCTCGACGGCGGTCACCAGAGTGACGGTGTCGCCGTACTGTACCCAGACGGCGCCATGCGCCTGCTTGGCGAGTTTACCGGTTCGGATGCTGAGTGTGCTGTGTCCAATGGTGCGTTCGACGCGACATTCCTGCACGGCGGATCCCTCACTTTTGGCCGGCAGGGAGTGGAGCGTGGGCAGGTAAGAAACTCGGGGCGCGGGTGCGCGGCTGGCATGCCGACCGGCGAGCAGCGGCCCGGGCCCCGCCCGAGCGAGCCCTTACTTGCGCAGGCCCAACCGAGTGATGAGAGACAGGTAGCGGTTGCGGTCCTTGTTGCGCAGGTAGTTCAACAGGCTATTCCGCTTGCTCACCATCATCAGCAGGCCGCGTCGGCTGGCGTGGTCCTTCTTGTGCTGGCGCATGTGCTCGTGCAGCTCGTTGATCCGGGCCGTCAGCAGCGCCACCTGGACTTCCGGCGAACCGGTGTCCGAGGGATCAAGCCGGTACTGGTCGATGATCTGGGCTTTGCGGTCCTTCGTGATCGACATCTCGGTCCTCACCGCCTCCGCCGCATACTCCTGCCAAAACAATCTAAACCTTTCAGCCTCTTTATGTTTTATGAATGTAGCAAGGCGCGGCGAGATTTCAAGAGAAGATTGCTCCCCTCGGGCCGCGCTTCGACGCCCCGCTTCTCGCCGAGGAAAGCCGACAACAGCGCTTCCCCCTCGCCCCCCAAGCGAGGGCGACATGATCCCCCCTCACCCCAACCCTCTCCCCCCTATGGGGGGAGAGGGAGAAGAAACGCGCTCTCTCCCCCCTATGAGGGGAAAGGGAGAAGAAACGCGCGCTCTCTCCCCCCTATGAGGGGAAAGGGAGAAGAAACGTTCCCTCTGTGGGGAGAGGGAGAAGAAACGCTCCGCCGGGGGAGGAGCAGTCATCTCTCCCCTCGCCCCCGCTTCGGGGGAGAGGGGGTGGGGGTGAGGGGGTCATTGCTTCCTCTTCGTCCCCGTTGGGGGAGAGAGGGCGGGAGTGAAGGGGATAGGCTTTGCCATGATCCCCCCTCACCCCAACCCTCTCCCCCCTATGGGGGAGAGGGAGAAGAAACGCGCTCTCTCCCCCCTATGAGGGGAGAGGGGGAAGAAACGCGCGCTCTCCCCCCTCTGTGGGGAGAGGGAGAAGAAACGCTCCTCTGTGGGGAAAGGGAGAAGAAACGCTCCTCTGTGGGGAGAGGGAGAAGAAACGCTCCTCTGTGGGGACGAGTACTAAATTCCCGGTTCCATCCGATCGCGGAATGGAGCGGCGGCCAGGGACGCCGCTGTCCGGTGGCCCGACGGTCGCGTCGGGGATGGCCCGGATACCTCTTTGCCGCGCTGCACGGCCGGCGGTGCAAGGGCGGACATCCCGGCCGACCGATGCCATGTCCTCTTCCATTGCTGATGCCATGTCCCCTTCCATTGCTTATGATAAGGCGGGAAGCAACCAACCCAGTCATCTCTTTCGAGGGTCCACCCATGCGCACGTGCGGCAAGTGCCGCTG
The DNA here is from genome assembly GCA_035575035.1 of Gemmataceae bacterium. Classification (GTDB taxonomy): domain Bacteria; phylum Planctomycetota; class Planctomycetia; order Gemmatales; family Gemmataceae; genus DATLYH01. The sequence continues at coordinate 25,698 of DATLYH010000317.1, read as the reverse complement.
GCTGGTGGCGGCCGGGCTGCTCGGGCTGGCGGCGGCGGCCGGCTGCGCCGGCGGCGGGGGCGGCAACCAAGGCGGCGGCGAGAAACGGATCATCATCCTCAACAACGGCGACTCCCCCTTCTGGGATGCCTGCCGGGCCGGCATGGAGGAGGCCGAGCAGGACCTCAAGCTGCCGGAGGCCGGCCTGCGGGCCGTCTTCGAGTCCAACGACGCCACGCCCGAAGGGCAGCTCAACCGCCTGCGGCAGTTCGCCACCCAGGCCGACATTGTGGCCGTCGGCGTCTCGGCCATCGACGGCAACAACGTCGCCATCGCCGACCAGATGCGCGAGCTGCGCAAAAAGGGCATCCACGTCATCACCATCGACTCCGACGTGGACCGCGACAAACTGCGCGACGCCCGCTTCGCCTTCATCGGCACCGACAACCGCGCCGGCGGCCGCGAGCTGGGCAAGTGCGCCCGGGGCTTGCGGCCGATGGGCGGCGAGTACGTCTGCTTCGTCGGCCGGACCGGCGCCCAGAACGCCATCGAGCGGATGGATGGCTTCAAGGAGGGGGCCGGGGACAAGTTCAAGGAACTGGACCGGATGGCCGACGAGAACGACCGCACCCGGGCCCGTGAGAACGTCCGCAACGCTATCCGCAACCACCCGGGGCTGAACACACTCGTCGGCATCTGGTCGTACAACGCCCCGGCCATCGCCGATGTCGTCAAGGACTTGGGCCGGCGGAAGGACTTCACCGTCGTTGTCTTTGACGCCGAGCCGCTGGCCATCCAGCAGATGGGCGAGGGGCTGATCGACGCCATGGTGGTGCAGAACCCCTACCAGATGGGCTACCAGGGGGTGCGGCTGATGAAGGCCCTGGTCCAGAATGACCAGAAGACGATCCGGGAGATGCTGCCCAACCTCGGCCAACCCGACGGCGACATCTACGACACGGGGTTGAAGGTTGTGGTGCCCGACGAGGGCTCGCCGCTCAAGGCCGAGATGTTCGACAAGAAGACCGAGTTCCTCAAGTTGAGCGAGTTCAAGAACTGGCTGGAGAAGTACAACCTCACTGGGTCATGATTTCATTGCGGATTGCGGATTGCGGATTGCGGATTCGGCAGACCAATCCGCAATCCGCAATCCGCAATCCGCAATCGCTATGAAGGCTTTCCTCCGTTCCTTTCAGCGCACCGAGTGGGCGCTGCTGGCGGCAATCGTGGTGGTCGTGGTGCTGACCGCCTTGCTGGACGAGCAGCACAACTACTGGCGCAATCCGCGGGCCAGCGCCGTCGATATCCTGCGGCAGACATCGCTGCTGGGCATCTTCGCTCTGGGCGCGGCAGTGGTCATCATCGCGGGCGGCATCGACCTGTCAAGCGGCTCGGTCATCGCCTTCAGCGGCACTGTCTGCGCTGCCATCATGGTGCTGCTCGCCCCGGAGGAGATGGTCCGGGGACGGCCGGTCGGGACGGCGGTGATCGCGGCGGCGATCGCCGGGACGTTGCTGGTCGGCCTGCTGATCGGCAGCCTGCACGCCTGGCTGATCACCGTGGTCGGCTTGCCCCCCTTCATCGCCACCTTGGCTACCCTCGTCGGACTGCGCAGCCTCGGCCGGGCCCTCGCCGAAACCGTGACGGCCCCCGTCTACCGGCAGCAGAAGTATCAGATCGAGATCCTCGATTCGCAGTTCCGCTACCTGGCAACCTCGGTCTGGATTCCGGTGGTCCTGTTCGTTGTCCTGGCTGCCGCTCTCTGGGTGTTGCTGAGCCGGACGGTCGTCGGCCGGCACCTGCACGCCTTGGGGGGCAATGAGCAGGCTGCCCGCCTGAGCGGGATCGAGACCGACCGGTTGAAGTGGCTGGCCTACTGCATCAGCGCCGTCACCGCCTCGGTCGCCGGCATCCTGTACATTGCCGATCAGGCGGTCGCTGCCCCGCAGACGCTCGGCCGGGGCTACGAGTTGAACGCCATCGCCGCGGCGGTGGTCGGCGGTTGCAGCTTGCAGGGAGGCGTCGGCACCATCCCCGGCACGGTCCTGGGCGCGCTGTTCCTGCGGGTGGTGATCGACAGCGTTGCCAAGATCATCAAGGTCGGCGCTGATGTTTACGAGGGGCTGATCGTCGGCGTCGTGGTCGTGGTGGCGGTGGCACTGACGCAACTCCGTGAGGCCGGCCGGCGCGGCAAGCGCTTCTTCGAAGGAACCCTGGGGGTGGTGACGGTGCTTAACCTGACCCTGCTGGCCGGCGCCCTGGCGCTGCTGGTAGGGCAACGGCTGGTCATCAGCATCCTGGCCAGCATCTTCACTCTGTCGCGTCCGCCGGCCGAAGCTTCCGCCCTGGTCGCCCAGTATGCCCCAAGCGCCGGAACGCTGGCCTTGGCGGCTGCGACCGTGGTACTCCTCACACTGGTTCTGGCGCAGGTCGTGGCAAAGCGCCGCCGCGATGGCGGTAAGGCAGCGGGAGAGTAAATGGCCTCCCTCATCACCATTGAGCACGTCACCAAGCGCTTCCCCGGCGTGGTCGCCCTGAACGACGTTTCCCTCGACATCGCCGCAGGGGAGCTGCATGCCGTCGTCGGGGAGAATGGGGCCGGCAAGAGCACCCTGATGAAGATCCTCGCCGGCGTCATCCCCGACTACGAGGGGCGGCTGCTGTTGCGCGGCGAGCCGGTCCGCTTCCGTGGCCCGCGCGACGCCGAGGAGGCCGGCATCAGCATCATCCACCAGGAGTTGAACCTGGTTGAGCAACTGTCGGCGGCCGCCAATATCTTCCTCGGTCGGGAGAAACGCAACCGCCTCGGTCTGCTCGACGACCGGGCCATGGAGCGGGCCGCCGGCGCGTTGCTGGGAGAGCTGGAATGCCATATCAGTCCCCGCCAGCCGGTCCGCGAGCTGCGCGTCGGCGATCAGCAGTTGGTCGAGATTGCCAAGGCGCTGGCGCTGGAAACCGACATCCTGATCCCCGTGTTGGGGCGTGGTCTGGAGACCACGCCCCAACGGGGGGGTCTGGAGACCACGCCCCAACGGATCCTGATCATGGACGAGCCAACCAGCGCCCTGACCGAAGCGGAGGTGGCTCGGCTGTTCCGGGTGATCGACCGGCTGCGGCAACGCGGCGTGACCATCCTGTACATCTCGCACAAGCTGGACGAGGTCTTCCGGCTGGCCGACCGGATCACGGTGCTGCGCGACGGCCGGCTGGTCCGGACGCTGCCGCGGGCCGCAACCACGCCGCGCGAGATCACCCATCTGATGGTCGGCCGGGAGATCGAATCGGTGGACCTGGGCAATGGTCGGACGCCGGGCGATGTGGTGCTGGAAGTGCGGAACCTGTCGCTGCCGTGGACCGGCCATGCGCGGGCCTGGCGACTGCGAGATATTTCCTTCACCCTGCGGCGCGGCGAAATTCTGGGGATCGCCGGCCTGATGGGCGCCGGTCGGACCGAGTTGCTGGAGTGCCTGTTCGGCTCCAGCCCTGAGCCGCCGCACGGCCGCATCCTGCTGGAAGGGCGCGAGGTCCGCTTTACCCACCCGGCCGAAGCACGTCGCGCCGGCATCGCCCTGGTCACCGAGGATCGCAAGCGGCTGGGTCTGTTTGCCCACCTGACGGTAGGGGAGAACATCACCATCTGCACTCTGGACCAAGCGGCGACGGCCGGCCTGGTCCACTTCGGGCGCGAACGCCGCCTGGCGGAGGGGGTCATCAGCAATCTCGCCATCAAGACGGCGGGTCCGTCGGTCCCGATCACCAGCCTGAGCGGCGGCAACCAGCAGAAGACGATCATCGGCCGGTGGCTCCTGACGCGGCCGAAGGTGCTGCTTTTGGACGATCCGACCCGCGGCGTCGATGTCGGCGCCAAGGCGGAGTTGTATCGGCTGATGGACCGGCTCTGCCGCGAGGGGCTGGGGATCATCGTCACATCGAGTGAGCTGCCCGAGCTGCTGACTTTGTGCGACCGGATTCTGGTCCTGTGTGAGGGGCGGCTGACCGGCGAGTTCGTCCGGCACGAGGCGACCGAGCAGCGGATCATGGAGGCGGCCACGGCGCGCACGGTGGCGACAGTGGCATAGGTAAGCCGTTTGCATGCGCACCGATCAGAGCCCGAGGAAAAGCGCGGCTTCCCGCAGTTCTACGTCAATGACGTCAAGGTGACCCGGCGCCAGTACTTCCGGGCGTGCGAGAAGGACCCCACCCTGCCCGCCTATCGCCCGGAGGAGGACAAGCCTTCCCGAAAGCTGCCGCCGGAGTACGTGGCCCAGAGAAAGGGCCGGCGCGTATAATTCAGTCGGAACCTTACAGCCGGAGGGAAGAGTATCATGGACCCGATCCAGCAACGGCAACAGAACCAGGAAGCCTTTCGCCGGATGAAAGACACGTTGGCACAGACCTACGAACGAGGGCGTTTCGTGGCCATTTCCGAGGGCCGCGTCATCGCCGATGCCGCATCTCTTGATGTCCTCCGGTCCCACCTTCAAGCACTCGGCAAGGATCCCACCCAGGTGCTGATTGTCCAGGCGGGCGTGGAGTATCCCGAGACGGCAGTCATTTTCGTTCAGGGATCTTAACCGTGACGCCCGGGTCGTCTGAACAGCGCAACCCTTACAAGGGGTCTCCGCCGCGCCCGTGGGTTCGACTGCGGTTCCTGGCCCCCGACGGAACCACGCACGAAGTGGAGTGCCTGGCGGATACTGGGAACCCCTTTGCCGTCATTCTGAGTGAGGGGAGGATGACCCAGCTCAAGTACGCCGATGCCCCGGATGTAAACACCAACTTCGGGTTGCTGACGGGCGGATGGCTGAGGCTGGCCATGCCGGACCTCGGACTAGTGCAAGATGTAATCGGTTATGCCAGTGACGCTGTCGCGGCGGCCGCGAAAGCGAGCAGTCCGGACTTTGAGGGCCTGGTTGGGTTGCCGCTGTTGCGGTTGGTTGAATACGGCGGAGATGCTACCTCGTTCTGGTTGCGCCTGCCGGGCGGCTCACCCTGAGCTGCCCGCCATCAGTCAAGTTGCTGGAGCCAGCCGCGGTGGACCTGGCCGGACCGGATGATGTAGAAGCGGAGCGGCTGGAAGCCGGCCAGGTCGGGGTGGGTCAGGACGAACACCACATTGTCCATCGCCAACATTTCCCATTGGTGCAGCCCCACGAGGATGTCGCCGCGCTGGATGCCCGCCCGGGCTGCCGGACCCTCGGCCCGCACGTCGATCACCGCCAGGCCGCCGTGCAGTTGGGGGTTGGTGCGGGCCACCACCTCGCTGCCGACCGGTTGCAGCCGCAGCCCCAGCCTGCGCCAAACTACCTCTGCCGGGGTCGGCCCGTCCCGCTCCAAAGCCTGCAACACCAACTCCAGGCGCTGCTCCGTGCCGTTGCGCCGCACCACCACCGGCACCCGATCGCCGGCTGTGTAATCAAGCAGCGCCCGCTCCACGTCGAGGCTACAGGCCGTCGGCAGGTCGCCGACCTTGACAATCACATCGCCGCGTTGCAGTCCCCCCCGAGCCGCCGGGCCGTTCGTCTCCACCTTCTCCACCAGCGCCACCCGCGACCAGCCCCCCTCCTCGGCCGTGCCCCCCGCCGGGCCCTGCACCCGCGTCACGGTGGAGGGCGCCGGGTCGATCCGGTCGCGGCAGACCATCCCGTGCCACAACCCCTTGCGCTGGCGGATGCTCATCATCTCGGCCGCTGAGCGGATCACCGTATCCACCGGGATGGCGAAACCGATCCCCTGGGCGCCGGCCCGGATGGCCACGTTCACCCCGACCAACTCGCCGTTGACGTTCAACAGCGGTCCTCCCGAGTTGCCCGGGTTGATGCTGGCATCGGTCTGGATCAGCGACTTGTACGAGACTTCCTTGTTGAGGACCACGTCACGCTTGATGGCGCTGACAATGCCGACGGTGACCGTGTCGTCGTAGCCGAACGCATTGCCGATGGCGATGACCGTTTCGCCGACCATCAGGTCGCTGGCGGTGCCCAGCGGGATGGTGGGTAGTGGCCGGGGGCAGTCGATCTTGAGCAGGGCCAGGTCGGTTTCCGGGTCGCGGGCCAGCACCCGGGCGTTGTAGACGGTCCGGTCGCTGGTGCGTACACGGATGACGCTGACATCCTCGACCACGTGATGGTTGGTGATGATGTAGCCGCGGGGATCGATAACGACGCCGGTGCCCATGCCGTTGACCCGGCTGGGCGCCGGGGCGAACGGCGCCTCGCCGTCGGGCGGCCGCAGGCTCCGTTCGCTGTGAATGTTGACGACGGCACCACGAACGCGCTTGACCACATCCACAATCGGGGTGTGACGTGGATGGGCCGGCCCCTCGGCGGCGGCCCCGGTCACGGCGGCCAGACACAGGACGGCGGCGCTGAGCAAAGCGGCCGGCAGTAGGCGGGAAGGGTGGCGCATGGCGGCTTCGGCGGTTCGGGTTGTGGGTCTCGGGGTGCATCGGCGAGCCCGTCCGGAAGGGCCTCCCCTGGGCCCTCTCCACGTATTTGCAGAGACGGGTGCCGACATGCGGATAGTTCGACCGGGGCAGGCGAGGCACTGAAGGGGGATTCGCCACCTTCGCCAGTTTTCCAGCGCGCCGCCTGACGGCAGCGCCTCAGGGGCGCGGCGTGCCGGATGGGGAATGGAGTCGGTCGAGGCCGGCCGCGCCGGTTGTGACGACGTTGCCCGCCGCGGCGCCGGCCTGTAGAAAGCCGGGGGAGGATCTGAGCATGGCCAAGACACGCAAGGAGCAACTGGAGGAGCTGCTGGCCCTGGAGCCGAACGACCCCGAACTGCATTACGCTCTGGCGATGGAGCACGTCAGCGCCGGCGACGACGAGGAGGCGGTGCGGCGTTTCCGAGAACTGTTCGCAGCGGCCCCCGATTACGCCCCTGCCTATCACCAGGCGGGGCTGGCCCTGGTGCGCCTGGGGCGCCCCCAGGAAGCGCGCGAGGTGCTGACGCGCGGCATCGGCGTGGCCCGCAAGATCGGCAACGCCCACGCCGCCGACGAAATGCAAGGATTGCTCCAGACCCTCGGTTAATCCTCCCGGGCTGGATGAACGCGCTCCCGTTTTATCTAGCGGGGAGCCGACGGCGGCTTGCTGGCCGCGGCCCGCGGGCCTTCCGGCGCGGTGGGAGAAGGCGACGGCCCAAAGATTGGTCCGGAGAGAATCGTCCAGAGAGCGATGGCGATGACCCAGCGCAGCTGCATGGTTGCCAACCCCTGAGCCAGCCGTCCCGCGCCCCGGCCCGCCGCCGGAACCGCCGGACGGGAGAGGATGCCCCAAAGGGGAGCAATCGCCATGCCGCACCCCGCCTGCCCCGAGGTCCGGCCGTCCCGCCGGCGGCAACCACCTTGCCGACAATGAAATGCGAACCAACTCCTTCCCGGACTCCTCTTACCGACCGGGCCGCTCTGTTCACTTCCGTTAACAGCGTGCTTCTGTCTGTTGCGATTAAGAAGCATCAGCGCCGGCCGGGGCGAGATGGTCTTGCACTTGCGGGAAAAGAAAAACCCGCGCCGGGTCGAGCGCGGGTGGGGGAAGGAGGATTCGGCGATGGATCAGCCGAGCTCTGCAAGAAAACCCGGGCCGGGGTCGAATTAGCCCGGGGTCAAACGGTAAGCCAGCCCGCTCACGCGGGCCGCTCGCTTGGTCGAAGGCCGCCCGAGTCCGTGGCCGGAAGCGCTGTTCCGGACACGCCCGGCTCACGGACCCAGGCCGCCGCCTCGCCCGAGCCGACGACCGGCCCGGGCCCTCTTCTGTTCCAGCCCCGATTGCTCACCTTGGCGATGCCTTCATCGAGGCAGGCGGGATTTCTCATTGCAACCACCGTGCCAAGCGACCGTCTTTCCCCGCCGATCGGTCGCTAGTCGTTGCATTGCTTTTCCTTGCACGCTCACTGCGGCGGGCGGCTGGTACTCCGCTTTGAGGCGGGCGTGCAATTCTTACACATCCGGTTGCAACACCGCTTCCACTGGTAAGCCCCTGTTCATTGCCGACGCTTGGTCAGGCAATCAGAATGACGCGCACATCCATGACATTGGTCTGGGTCAGGCCGGTCCGGATCAGGTCGCCGGTCGCCTCGAAGAAGTGGTAGGCATCGTTGCGATCCAGGAAGGTAGCGGGGTCCAGCCCCCGCTCGCCGGCCCGGCGCCAGGTCTCGGCGTCGGCCACGGCCCCGGCCGCGTCGGTGGGGCCATCCTCGCCATCGGTCCCGCCGCTGAGGACGACGACATCACGCAGCCCTTCCGCGCCGAGCTTCAGCGCCGCTGCCAGGACGAATTCCTGATTGCGCCCACCCAGTCCGTGGCCTTCGGTCAGGGTGACGGTGGTTTCGCCTCCCGATAGCAGGCAGAGCGGGGCCGGCGCCGGTCGGCCGTCGGCGCGGACGCTGCGCACGATCCCGGCCAGGGCAACGGCGACCTGGCGCGTTTCCCCCTCGATGAAGGAACCAAGGTTGAGCACCGGGTAGCCCAGTTCGGCCGCCCGCGCCCCGGCTGCCGCCAGTGACCGGGCGTTGTTGCCGATGACGTAATTATGGACATTGCCGGGCAGCACCTTGAGCGTCTCGGGCAGCTCGCCGGCGGCCCCCCGCTCCAGGTGGCGGAGCACCGCGGCCGGGACCTTCGCCTCCAGGTGATATTTCCGCAGCACGGCCAGTGCGTCGGCGAAGGTGGTGGGGTCGGCGGCGGTGGGACCGGAGGCGATCACGTCGAGCGGATCGCCGATGACATCCGAGATGATCAGGCTGAAGAGGGCCCGGCCGGTGAACGCCTGGGCCAGTCGGCCGCCCTTGACGGCCGAGAGATGCTTGCGGACGGCGTTCATCTCGTTGATGGTGGCGCCGCAGGCGTGCAGCAGCCGGGTGACCTGCTGCTTGTCCTCTAGGGTCAGCCCCTCGGCCGGCGCCGGCAGCAGAGCGGAGCCACCCCCAGAGATCAGGCAGAGGCAGACATCCTCCGGCCCGGCATGGGCCACCAGTTCCAGGATCTGCCGGGCCCCGGTCACGCCCTCGGCCGTCGGCTGATTCGTGCCGGCCGGCCGTGCAACGTGGAGGCGGACCTTGCGAGGAGGAGGCGGGGTAACTCCGGTCCCCTCAGGGAGGGCCGGCACATTGACGATCCCTTCGATGCGGGCGAGGCAGTCGGGCAGGGCCTCCTCGATGCCAACGCTCATGGCGGCCCCCGCCTTGCCGGCACCGACAACCAAGATGCGGCGAGCACGGCGGACCTCGGCGAGCAGCGGCAGCGACGGATCGCTGCAGGCAGCCCGAACCAGGTCCTGCGGCCGAGCTGCCGCCACCGCCGCGTCCCAGATCGAGCGGGCATGTTCGCGGAGCAGACTTGACGAGCCGGGCATGCCGGGTTTCTCCCGCACCGGGGCAGCATCCCTTTGACCGGGTTCGTTGTAGCGGGGACAATCACTGACGGTCAAGATACGGCCCGATGGGTCGGGTCAGTCGCCTCAAAAGTACCGGTACGGCTAGAATAGCAAGAGGAGCGGTCAGAGAACGGGCCGCCCTTCCTAGAGTCCGAAGGCATCTCCCATGATCAAGCGCGTTCGCATCCAGAATTACAAAAGCCTGGATTGGGTTGACGTCCACCTCGATCCCGTGACGGTTCTGATCGGCCGCAGCGGTACCGGCAAGAGTAATTTCGTCGAAGCCCTCCGCTTTCTGCGTGACTATGTCACTTACCGGAACGACACCTTCGTCGGCAATCTGGGCGGTTGGGGGCGAATTCTGTCGGCCACAGCACCGAGGCCTTTGAGTTTCTCCTTTAGCTTGTGCTTTGACGCTCCGGGAGTATCCGAAGATTACGAATACACCTTATCGTTCCAACAGAGCCCCAAGCAGGACCCTTACGCTCAACCGGCCTTCCAGGAGGAGAGGCTTTCCCTTGGGAACCGCGTGCTTTTCCACCAGAGTCAAGGGAAATGGCTGCATCAGCCCGACGTGGTGAACCCGCCTTCCCCGGGTCTGTTGATGCTCGGGGCATTGACAGGAGTTCGAGAGGTCACCATCGCCCATTTGGTCTTGAGCAGCGGGCTCGGCTGTTACGCCTTCCCCGACACCGTCCTCCTTCAGCCTGCTCCGCCTTCTGCTTCGCCTTCTCCCCAGGAAATCGGACTGTCCGACAGGGGAAAGAATTATCTGCAAGTTTTCAGTGCGATCACCATCAATCTCCAGGCCTGGCACCACCTCAAGGAAATGGTGGCAGCCTTGCAGAAACTCAACCCCTCCATCAAGGGAGTCGATCTCCTCTTGCCGCAGCGAAACAAGATTGTCGTCAGTCATGATGTCGGCGGGCGCCTGTTGGTGCTGGATCTCGACCAGGAGTCGGAAGGGTTTCGACGATTCCTCGCCCATCTCATCGCACTCTATCAAGTACCACCCAAACAGACCCTGGTCTTTGAGGAGCCGGAAAAGGGCATCCATCCGGGGGCTTTGGCGGTCTTGGCCGACCAGTTCAAGGTCTGTCCCGAAGCAGGGCGTGGTCAGGTAATTCTCACCTCACACAGTCCCGAACTCCTGGACCATTTTGAGCCGGAGCAGATTCGCGTGGTCGAGATGGAAAACTACGCCACCAAGATCGGGCCGCTAGCCCCCGAGCAAATGGAAGCACTCCGCGAACAGCTCCTTCGCCCCGGTGAACTCCTGACGGTCGATCCGGCACGCCTGGCTCCTGCCAGCACCCAAGGTTAGCGCATGTCATCGCTCAAGAGGCTGGTGCTCTTTGTCGAGGGCCAGGGAGACGAGGACGCGGTTCCCGTGCTCGTCAGGCAGCTCCTCACCGAGTACAACGCCTGGGACTGCTTGTTTCTCGATCCCAATCCGTTCCGCGTCAAGAAAGTGACCGATCTGATCGGGCGCAACGAGAAGAACTGGAGGCGGTATCTCGGCGCGGCCCGGAAACGTTCTAACCTCGGCGGTATCCTCCTTCTCCTGGACGGGGATGTCCGGCTGGCCAAGCGCCGGAGTTTCTGTGCGAGGGACATCGGTTGCGAGCTGTCCCGGCTCGCGCGGCAAGAAGGGGCCGGCTCGCTGTTCTCCGTAGCGAGCGTGCTCGCCCTTCAGGAGTTCGAATCGTGGTTGATCGCGGGGATTGATGCCATTGCAGGCAAGCCCCTGCCGGACGGCCGGCCTGGTGTCCGGGCCGGGACCACGGCGCCCGCCGGCGACCTGGAGGTCACGCCCCGAGACGCCAAGCAGTGGCTCCGGCAGCACATGGACTCCGGCTACAAGCCCACGACCGACCAGGAACCGCTGACCCGACTCTTGATCGAGGACTTGGGGCCGCTCCGGGCCCGAGGGATGCGCTCTTTCCGTCGGCTGGAGTCAGCCCTCAAGCAGCTGGTAGCCGTGCGCTCCGGCCGGCATGTGGCCACTCCGGAGGGAACTCCCTGATCGCCCTCGCCCTTCTGAAGGCGGTCTCGCTTGTGGTTCTCCCTCCTCCGAGTTAAGATCGTTCATTCCCACTTTCCGGCTCACGCAGCGCGGCGGGGCTCGGCGATCGGAGGCACCCCTCATGGCCGACATCGTCCTGATCAATCCGCGCTTCGAGGTTTCCTACTGGGGGCTGGAGCATGCCCTGCCCCTTTTCGGCAAGCGGGCCAACCTGCCCGTCGCCTGCCTGCCGTTGCTGGCCGCCCTCACCCCGGCCGAACACCGTGTCACCCTCCTCGACGAGAACGTGGAACCGATCGACTTCGACCGTGTTGCCCGGGCCGATATCGTCGGCGTCACCGGCATGAGCGTCCAGCGCTTCCGCATGCGCGAGATCCTCACCGAGCTGAAGCGGCGCGGCGCCTTCACGGTGGTCGGCGGCCCCTGGGTGACCGTCCAGGAAGATTACTTTGGGCCGCTGGCCGATGTTGTCTTCGTCGGCGAGGCCGAGGAAACCTGGCCGCGCTTCCTTGCCGAGTGGAAGCTCGGCCGGCACCAGGCCCGCTACGAGCAGGCCGCGAAGACCGACATGACCCGTGTGCCGACACCGCGCTTCGACCTGCTGCCGATGCGGCACTACCTCTTCGGCAGCGTGCAGTTCTCGCGCGGCTGCCCCTTCCAGTGCGAGTTCTGCGACATCATTGTCACCTTCGGCCGCCGCCCCCGCCTCAAGACCGCCGCCCAGGTCATCACCGAGCTGGAGGCGCTGCGGGCCCAGAAGATGCGCATCGTCTTCATCGTCGATGATAACCTCATCGGCAACAAGAAAGCGGTCAAGCCGCTGCTCCGCGAGTTGATCGCCTGGCAGCAGGCCCACGGCTACCCGATGGTCTTCTTCACCGAGGCCTCGCTCGACCTGGCCGAAGACCCCGAGTTGATGCAGCTGATGGTAGACGCCAACATTGTCAGCGTTTTCGTCGGCATCGAGAGTCCCAACGAGGCATCGCTGCGCGAGACGCGCAAGTTTCAGAACCTCCGCCCCCCTCACCCCCACCCCTCTCCCCCCGCGGGGGGAGAGGGCAAAGAATTACCCTCCTCTCCCCCCGCGGGGGGAGAGGGTAGGGTGAGGGGGGGCAACAGCATCCTTGATCGGGTCCACGCCATCCAGCGGGCCGGCCTCGAGGTCTGGTGCGGCATGATCCTCGGCTTCGACCACGACGACCCCACTATCTTCGACGCCCAGCGCGAGTTCATCCGCGAGGCCCGCATCGTCCACGCCATGGTCGGCATGCTCCACGCTATCCCCAAGACCCCGCTGCACGCCCGGCTGGCCGCCGAGGGCCGGCTCGACCCCGCCGACGTGCCCGCATTCGGCACCAACGTCATTCCCAAGCAGATCAGCCGGGAAGAGCTGCGCGCCGGCTACCTGCGAGTGCTCAACGACTTGTACCACCCCGACGCCTATTTCGACCGGCTGGAGGACCTATTCCTCCGCCACCGGATGGCGTATGCCCCCGGCCGGGCGCGCTGGTGGCGCCGCCATCCCTGGAATCGACTGAAGACCCAGGCGGCCAACCTGGCCCGCGCCCTCGTGCTCTTCGCCCGGCTGATGGGGAAGGTTCCCGACCCGGCCCTGCGCCGCGAGTACCGCAAGCGGGTCGGCCGGCTGCTGGCGGTCCGCCGCGACCCCGCCGTGCTGCTGCTCTACCTGGTCAAGTGCGCCATGCACTACCACAGTTACACCATGGCCCGGCAGATGGCCCGTGGCGACTGTCCCATCGTGAACTCCTTCTGACGCCGGCTTCTGGACAACGTCAAGCTCCCGGGATAGTCTCAAGGGTGTCTCGCCCATCCCTTCCAATCTCAGGAGAACTCCGGCCAACTGCGCCCCGGCCGAACCCTGCTCCTACGGGGTGGCCTATGGTCTTGGATTGGCTGCGTCGGCGAACAGGTCGGCGGCCCCCGCGGCCGCCCAGACCCCACGTCGAGTGGTTGGAGGAACGGACCCTGTTCGACGCCGGGCCGCTCCCTCCTCCGCCAGGCTTCGACGCGGTCGTGATCGAGGGCGAGTACGACCCTTCCGCTATCCTGGTCCGCTTCCGCCCGGAAGCCGCCGCGGCCGGCCCGTTGACCGCCGCTGCGGGCACCCAGCTCGGCGAGGAGATTGCTCCCTTGCTGGTCCCGGGCCTGCGCATGGTGCGGCTGCAACAGGGAACCACCGTCGCGCAAGCCCTGGCGGCCTACCGCCGCGACCCGCTCGTTGACTACGCCGAGGTCAACTCCGTGGTCGAGGTCCAGGTCATTCCCAATGACCCCCAGTTCGGCTCGCTCTGGGGGCTGCACAATGCCAACGACGCCGACATCGACGCGCCGGAAGCCTGGGACGTCCACACCGGCAGCCGGCGGATGGCCGTCGCCGTCATCGACACCGGCATCAACTACCTCCACCCCGACCTGTACCTCAACGGTTGGATTAACCAGCGGGAAATCCCTCCCGCCATCCTCGCCAATCTGACCGACGTGGACGGCGACGGGCTGATCACCTTCTTCGATCTGAACAATTCGGCCAACCAGGGCCCGGGCAAGGTCGTGGACACCAACGGCAACTCCCTGATCGACGGCGCCGACCTGCTGGCTTCCGTCTCGGCGGGGGGCTGGGCCGACGGCATTGACGCGGACGGCAACAACTTTGTCGATGACCTGATCGGCGCGCGGTTCCTTGGGGGCAGTTTCAGCAACAATCCCCTGGACGACCACGGCCATGGGACCCATGTGGCGGGGACGATCGGGGCCATCGGCAACAATCGGACCGGCGTCACCGGGATCAACTGGGCGGTGCAGCTGGTGCCGTTGAAGGGCCTGAATTCCAATGGTCGGGGGTTCTCAAGCGATCTGATTGCCTGCCTGAACTACGCGGTTGCCCAGGGAGTGCGGGTTTCGAATAACAGCTACGGCGGCAGCAATTTCTCCCAGTCCTTCTTCAACGCCCTGACCGCTGCCCGGAATGCGGGCCACCTCTTTGTGGCGGCGGCCGGCAATAGCGGCGCTAACGCCGACATCAACCCGCTGTACCCCGCCGCTTACGACGTGGACAACATCATCTCGGTGGCCGCTTCCGATGCCAACGACAATCGGTCCGGCTTCTCCAATTATGGCCGAACCAGCGTGGACCTGGCCGCCCCGGGCGAGGGCATCCTCAGCACTTATCAGGGGAGCTACGCCTGGCTTAGCGGCACGTCGATGGCCACGCCGCATGTCGCCGGTGTCGCCGGTCTGGTCTGGAGTTTGCATCCCGAATGGACCTATGCCCAGGTCCGCGGCCAGATCCTGAGTACGGTGGACGTAAAACCTCAGTGGCAGGGCCTCTCGGTCACCGGCGGCCGCCTCAACGCCCGCCGCGCCCTTACGGGGCCGTTGCGCGTCACGACACTAACGCCGACCGCCGGCGGCTTCCATGTCCAGTTCAACCAGCCGATCGACACCGGCACCCTGAATCTGTACGACAGCGACACCGCCCGTCTGGGGCCGGCTGATGTGGTGCTGACGGGGGCTGCGACCGGCCGGGGGCGCGGCTCGCTGTTGATGGACGCTTCAGGGGCCGGCTTCACCTTCCTGCGGACCGGCAGCGTGCTGACGCCGGATACCTACACGGTCACGCTCCGCAGCGCCGACAACGGTTTCCGTTCGACCATCGGCGACCGGCTCGACGGCAACGGCGACGGCACGCCCGGCGATGATTATGTCACGACCTTTACCGTGGACCCCTCGCCGGCGGTGGTGGTCGGCGTGCCCGATTTTGCGGTCGGGCCGGGGCAGCCGGTGCCGCCGGGGGACATGGCCGGGCTGCCCGTCCGTCTGAGCGACGGCAACGGCGTCATGTCCGTCACCCTGACCGTGTCATCGGATGCCAGGCGGCTGGTGCTCACCGGGGCATCGGTTGGGCCGGGCGCGCCTCCGGGTTCGACGGTAACCATTCACACGGCCGGCCCTGAGGCGCTGGCGATGACGTTCCGCAGTCCGACGCCGTTGCCGCCCGGGCCGGTCGATTTCCTCCTTATCAGCGGCCGCGTTCCCGACACCGCCCCCTACGCCTCCAAGCAGGTCCTCACCGTCACCGGCCTCCAGATCAACGACGGCGCTATCCCGACGGTCGGCGACGATGGGCTGCACGTGGTCGCTTATCCCGGCGACGCCAGCGGCAACGCCGGCTACAGCAGTGCCGATGCCGTCCGAATGCTGCGTGTGGCAGTCGGCCTCGATTCGGGTTTCGACGCCTTCCAGCTGGCCGATCCGGCGGTGGTCGCCGACGTGACCGGCAACGGCATTCTCAACTCCGCCGATGCCATCCGCGTGCTGCAAGAGGCGGTCGGCATCGACCGGCCCGAGGTGCCGCCGCTGCCCGGCGTCCTCTCGGCCCTCGTCCCCGGCGGTCCCGACCCGCTGTTGAGCCTGCCTACCGACATCCGGGGCCGGCCGGGCGATCTCGTTACCGTGCCGGTGAACCTGGACCTTTCCGACGGGCTGGAGTCGGCCGATCTGGCCCTCTCGTATGACACAAGCCGGTTGGAGGTGCTCTCGGCGGCCGATGTCCGTCGCGGCCGACTCACCGCCGACTTTGACCTGTTCCTGGTCAACCTCGACAACGTGGCGGGAACCATCCGAGTCGGCCTGGGGCGCAGTGCGGGTCCGATCATCGGTCGCGGCGCGGGGAGCGTACTGGAGGTCATCTTCCGCATCCGGACGGATGCTCCGCCTGGCCGCGCGATCGTTAATTTGCACGCGGACCTGGCGCCGACCCGCACCCAGCTGAACGAGGGCGGCCTAGTGTTGATCCCGGCCCCGCGCAACGAGGCGGGCGATGTCCTTGACGGCCTGATCACAGTACGCGGCCGACGGCCCGCCGCGACCCAGGATGGGAACGCCAAGGAGAGACTGATCCGGCGGGAGCGGCAGCTGGGGGTGAGCGGCCAGCTGACGCCGGCCGGTCGAGGCGCTGCGGGGTCCACCGGACCGCTTACGCCGGCCGCTCGCTTCGCCGATGCCTCCCGGTTGCTCAGGCAGCGGTTCCCGCCCCGGCCGGCCCCCCCGAGCCCCAGCCCAGCCGCAGCGGTGCGGGAGACGGACGGTCCGATGGTCGCCGATAAGCGGCCGCTTGCCGGACGCTCTGCCCGGAGGGTTCATCGCACCGAAGCCGCGGACGATTCCAACAGGCCAATCGCCCGCCGTCAAACCGGTATTGCTGAGTGCGAGGCATTGGACGGGTTCTTCCGGCAGCTGGGCAGCGATCCGGCCGGCCTGCGATGGCCTGCAATTTGCTCCCTTCCTCGTTGATGGTATTCTCGCCGACCTGCAAGTTGCTCGGAAGTCGGAAGGCTGGTACCTTGAGGATATCCGGTCTGCCGCCCGTTCGGGAGTACCAGCCATGATGCGTGGAAGGCCAACCCTCCTGCTGACCGCCCTCGCCGTGGGACTGCTGGCACCGAGCGCCCCGGCGGCCGATCCCGCCGCCATCCGCAAAGCCATGGAACGCGGCGTCGCCGGACTGAAGCGATTGCAACGGTCAAACGACGGCACCTGGCCGCACCTGGAGATTGGGGCCACCGCCTTGGCCGGGTTGGCATTGCTGGAGTGTAACGTACCGGCCAACGATCCCGCCATTCAGAAGGCCGCGGCCGCCGTCCGCCAGGTGGCTCTTAGCGAGATCCGGACCTACTCGCTGGCCCTGTCGATCATGTTCCTCGATCGCCTCGGCGACCCAAGCGACATTCCTCTGATTGAGGTCATGGCCCTGCGGTTGCTGGCCGGGCAGAAGGCAGCGGGAGGATGGTCCTACACCTGTACCCTACCGGTCGGCAGGGCCGAGCTGCAACATCTGCAAATGCTGGTCAAGGAACGCTCGCAACTGGTGACCGGACAGGGGAAGCCGCCGAAACCCGCCAACCGGCCGCCCCGAGGCGAGCTACCCCGTGACTTGCAGCAGCTCTTCAGCCAGCTTAAACGAGGGGGGATCGAGGATCCCAGGGACGACAACTCCAACACGCAGTTCGCCGTCCTGGCCCTGTGGATCGCCCGCCGCCACGGTATCCCTATCGAGGAGGCGGCCGCCCGCATCGAGCAGCGCTTCCGCAACAGCCAGCTTCCCAACGGCGGCTGGGGCTACTTCGTCACCGACCCCCTATCGACCCCGGCCATGACCTGTGCCGGGCTGCTGGGGCTGGCTATCAGTCATGGTGCCGCCAAGGAGGCGGCCAACGGGCAGGCCCCGCCCGAGCCGGGCAAAGACCCCGTTCTCCGCGCCGGCCTGGTGGCCCTCGGTAGCGCTATCGACCACCCAGCGGCGCGCCGGCCGGGCAACCCCCACGTCGGTGCGGTCGGCAACGGCAGGTTCTTCTACTTCCTCTGGTCGCTGGAGCGCGTGGCCATGATCTATGGCCTGGAGACCATCGGCGGCAAGGACTGGTACACCTGGGGGGCCGAGATCCTTCTGGCCAGCCAGCGGCCCGAGGGCCTCTGGGTCGGCGATTTCGGCACCTATGGCGCCGACACCTGTTTTGCCTTGCTATTTCTGGCACGGGCCAACCCGGCCCGCGATCTGGCCGCCACCCTGAAAGGAAGCGTACAGGACCCCGGCGAGGTGGTGCTGCGCACCGGCGGCGTCTCCGGCGCCAGCCTGCAGCCGCGCCCGGCCTCGCCTCCGGAGCCCTCGAAGCCGGGCGAGGATTCCCCTCCGTCGGCCGGCCCAGCGAGCGGCCCGCGTGAGCGGGCCGGTGCACCCCTCAGCGCCTCAAGCAGCCGGCCGACGCCGGCCACTCACCCCCAGCCGTCGCCCGCCGGAGAGGATGATGAGGCCGCGCGGCTGACGGCCCGCCTGCTGGAGGCACGAGGGCCGCGCCTCGACGAGATGTTGGCCCAGATGAAGGAGGCCAGAGGAGTCGCCTACACTCAGGCCCTGGCTGCCGCCATCCCCCGCCTCCACGGCAGCGCGCGAGAGCACGCGCGCGCGGCGCTGGCCGAGCGGCTGGCCCGGATGTCCTCGGCAACCCTGGCCGACAAGCTCCAGGACGACGACCTGGAGGTGCGCCGGGCCGCCGCCCTGGCCGTCGCCATGAAGGACGACAAATCCCACCTCCGCAAACTGATCGACCTGCTCGAGGATCGGGAGCCGCTGGTGGCCCGGGCCGCCCATGCCGCCTTGAAGAGCCTGACCGGGCAGGACTTCGGCCCTGCCCCCGATGCCGGTCCCGCCGAGCGTGCCCGTGCCGCCGCTGCCTGGAAGGAGTGGTGGCACAAACAGGGGAACAAATGAAACGGCCGGCTACCCTCCCGCTTGGCGGTGCTGCCTTCACGGGGAAGAGAGCAACTCATTCGCTCCGCAGATCGGCCGCCTCCATGAGCCGACCTTCCCCGGGTGTGTCGGAGTGGACGGCGGCTCGTTCTATCTCACTTCTTCGCGCCGATGCAGTAGAGGTACTCGTTGGAGCGGATCAGGATCTGGCCGTGGCTGACGGCCGGGCTGGCGTTGAAGTCGCTGGCATCGCCCAGCTCATTGTGCGCCAGCTGCTCCAGGCGGTCCTTGGCCGCCAGCACGAAGGCACCATTGCGGCGGGTGAAGGCGAAGATTTTCCCTTCCGCGGCCACCGGCGAGACGAACTCCTGGCTGGCCGGGTAGAGCCGCTCCTGGAAGACGACCTGGCCGGTGTCGGCCCGCAAGCAGACGGCCTGGCCGCTGATCCAGTAGAGGTAGTCCCCCACCAGGATGGGAGAGCAATGGTTGGCGCCCCCCTTCTGCTTCCAGACGATGTGCGTCTTGGTTACGTCGCCACGGCCGCCGGCGCGGACCGCCATGGTCAGGTTGCCGCCCGGACCGGCGCCCATGAGAAAAACGACGCCGCGGCCGGCCACCGGCGACGAGGTTGCCGCCGAGGTCTCAATCCCCTCGCAGCGCCACAGTTCCTCCCCCTTGTCGGGATCGAACCCGAAAAGCAGCCCCTGGCTGTTGATCACCAATTCCGGCTTGCCGCCGGGAACCTCGACCAACAGCGGCGTGGACCAGCAGTCGGGAACCCCCTTCGCTCGCCAGACCCGGTTGCCGGTAGCCTTGTCCAGCGCGATCAGCGCCCCGTTCTCGATGGAGGCGTTGACGATGACCAGATTCCGGTAAAGGATGGGACTGGCGGCGGAGCCCCAGCTGTTGAGCCAGGTGCCGACCTCCGTTTGCCAGAGTTGCTTCCCCTCGAAGTCAAAGGCGAGCACCCCGGTGCGGCCGAAGAAGACGTAGACGCGCTCGCCGTCGGTTACCGGCGTGCTGGAAGCGTAGCCGTGCTGAGCGATATAGCTGTTGAACTCGGTCTCCGGCTGCAAGGCGGCGACCGGCCGGTCCCAGAGGATCTGGCCAGTCGGGCGGTCCACGCAGAGCAGGTGGCGGCGAAGTTTTTCGAGGTCGCCCTTCTTGCCCCGGGCTTCGCCGTAGCCGGTGTAGCAGGTCACGAAGACGCGGTCCCCCCAGACGATGGGGCTGGAGGTGCCCGGCCCGGGAAGGCGGGTCTTCCAGACGATGTTCTCCTGGGCGCCCCACTTGATCGGCAGGCCGCGCTCCGGGCTGGTCCCGTCGCCGTGGGGACCGCGGAAAGCCGGCCAGTCGGCGCCGACCGCGGCTCCGGTCAACAGCAGAATCCCGATCGGCAGCAGTCCGGTGAGGCGTTGGCTCATGATGGTTTCCCAGGTAAGACGGCGGGCGATAGAAGGCCTCGCCAGGAGTTTAACCGAAGACCTGCCGGTGGGGAAAGCACTTGTTGCCGCTTGCAGCTTAGCGTCGCCCTCTCGCGGCTGTCGGTAGGGAAAGCACTTGTTGCCGCTTGCGGTTTAGCGTCGCCCCCTCGCGGCCGGCCAACGATTTCCTATGATGACCGGAAATAACTTGTCAGCTTCAGGGAGTATGCATCATGGTGCGGACCATCCTGTGCCTGTCAGGGTTGCTCACCGTGGCGAGCGTTGTCGGCCTGGGTGCGGAGGGCAAAGCGGCTGACCCCCCGGCCCGGCCCAACATCGTCTTCATCCTCGCGGACGACCTGGGCATCAACGACCTGGCCTGCTATGGCCGCAAGGAGCACCACACGCCGAACCTTGACAAGCTGGCCGCGCAGGGGATGCGGTTCACTTCCTCGTACTGCGCCCAGCCGATCTGCTCCCCGACCCGCGCGGCCATCATGACCGGCAAGACGCCGGCCCGCCTCCACCTCACGACCTACCTGCCCGGCCGGCCCGATACGCCGTCGCAGAAACTGCTCCATCCGAAGATCAACATGCAGCTGCCGCTCGAAGAGAAGACCATCGCCGAACTGCTCAAGGAGGCCGGCTACGTGTCGGCCTGCATCGGTAAGTGGCATCTCGGCGGCGCCGGCTTCGGCCCCCGGGAGCAGGGCTTTGACTTCGTTTACGCCGGTCAGGCCAACACGCCGCCGTCCGAGACTGAAGGGGGCAAGGGGGAGTACGGCCTTACGAACGAGGCGCTGAAGTTCCTGGAAGAGAACAAGGACCGGCCGTTCTTCCTCTACCTGGCCCACAACAACCCGCACATCCCGCTGGCCGCCAAGCCCGAGCTGATCGCCAAGTACCAGGGCACTTTCAACCCGATCTACGCGGCCATGATCCACACGCTTGACGACAGCATCGGCCGCCTCCTGGACCGGCTCGATGAGCTGAAGCTCGCCGACCGGACCCTCGTGGTCTTCACGTCGGACAACGGCGGCCTGCACGTGTTGGAGTCGGCGAACACTCCCGCAACGCACAACACGCCCTATCGCGCGGGCAAGGGTTTTGTGTATGAAGGAGGGCTGCGCGTCCCCTTGATCGTGCGCTGGCCGGGCCAGGTTCCCGCCGGCCGCGTCGTCGATACGCCGGTCATCAGCACCGACTGGGTGCCGACTTTCCTGGAGATCTGTGGCGTCAAGGCGCCTGGCCCGCTCGACGGCGTGAGCCTGACCGGGCTGCTGAAGGGGGGCGAGCTGCCGGCCCGACCGCTACTGTGGCACTTCCCGCACTACACCAACCAGGGGAGCCGTCCTGCCGGTGCCATCCGCGAAGGGGACTGGAAGTTGGTGGAGCACTACGAGGACGGGCGCGTGGAACTGTTCAACCTGGCCCAGGACATCGGCGAGACGCGCGACCTGGCCGCGAAGGAACCGCAGCGGGCCGCGACGCTGAAGGCGAAGCTCGCCGCCTGGCGCAAGCAGGTCGGCGCCCAGGAGAACACGCCGAACCCACACTTCGACCCGGCCTTGTATCGCAAGCTGTACCAGGACATCGACGTTTCCGCGCTGCGGGCCGGGGCCACGGCCGCGGAGATGAGTCTCAAGCTCCAGGCATGGCGCGAGGGTATGAACGCCGTGCTGCCCCGCAAGAAGCCCGCCAAGCCGTGAACGGAGCCGGCGCACTCGGTGTACCAGCCGCCGCGAACGGCCCACCGAGTGCGCCGGCTACCTCCCTCCTCATTCCTCCTCCGGCACCGTCCGGCCTCGACGGCAAGGCATGCATTAAGAATTAATGATTGTTGATGCATCGGGGTCGAAATCGGTCGCCCTGACCTTGACAACTCCGGCACCTACCTCGGAGAATCGATTCTTTGACCTTCCCCGAGAGCTGTAGGTGGCAACCCCCATGGCGTTGACTCGTTCGCGGCGGCAGACCCGGGAGTGGCCGCTTCTGGTGCTGGCCCTGGCGCTGGTCTGCGCCATCTGCATCCCGTTGTGGCAGTGGTTGTCGGGCGGCCAGGCAGCCGGCAGCCAGTGGTCCGGCTGGACGCCGGAGCGCTTCGGCCGGCTGCTGCTCGGGCCGGAACAGATCGCGTGCTACTGTTGCTTTACCTGGGCCGGCTTCATCCTCCTGAGCCGCTACCTGGAGGTGCGCCGGCAGCGGCGGGCCTTCGGCCTGGGCCTGCTGCCGACCGACGAAGGCGTGCGCATCCTGCCCGAGGACGCCCGGCCGTTGCAGCGCAAACTGGAGCAGCTCACCAGCCGCGGCGGGCCGTACATCCTGGCCAACATGATCCGTCTGGGTCTGGGCAAGTACGCCGTTAGCCGGTCGAGCCGCGACGTCAGCGAAACAGTGCGGATGCAGGCCGAGGTCGAGCTGGGTCGGCTGGTGACCAGCATGGCGACGGTGCACTATCTGGCCTGGGCCATCCCCGCGTTGGGCTTCCTCGGCACGGTGCGCGGCCTGGCGATGACGCTGACGCTGGCCGGCGACGAGGCGAAGGACATCCCGGCCTTCCTGAAGCAGGCCACCGCGCATCTGAACGTCGCCTTCGACTGCACCCTGGTGGCGCTGGCGCTGAGCGTCGTGGTGATGTTTCTTCTTCATATGGTCCAGCGCGACGAGGAGCAGCTGGTCATCGACTGCCAGCAGTACTGCCAGGAACACCTGATGCTGCGGCTGTACGATCCGGAGTTGGTGCATGAAGCATAAATGGCAAGGTGAAGGCAGCGCCTTTTCCCGCTGGCAATGGTGTTGCCGTCGTGGTTCAGGAGCTACCGCTGAGCTGGCCGCCAACTCCGCTGGCCTGGAGACCGGCCTCATGTCCACGTTCATCGATGTTCAAGAATTGCCCGCACGTCTGGGTGAAGTCCTGGCGCAGGCCACTGCCGGAGATGAAGTCATCGTGATGGACAAAAAAAATCCCTCGGGTTGCTCGGTGAGCCTTGTTGTGTTCGTTGCAATGAAGCCGAGTGAGGTTTGCGATGTCGCTTGCGGAGCTGTTACCTGCTGTCCAGTCCTTGTCTCACCAAGACAAGCTACGTCTGCTCCAGTTCCTGGCCGACGAACTTGCCCGTGAAGAGGGCCTGCCTGAGCTAAGACCGGGAGCTGAATACCCTATCTGGTCGCCTTATGAGGCGTTCGAGGCGGCGCGGGTACTGGAGCAAGCCCTCGATGCGGAAAGGACGCGCGCATGACGCAACCGGCCGAGCAATTCCCTTTCGTCGAGGCAGACTCGACTACAGGGGCCTCCAGCCGGATGCCGTACCTGCCGCTCACCCTGACACTGGGCCAGCGGTCCGTCGCGGTCTCCGGCCTGCTTGACACCGGAGCCGCCATTAACGTCCTGCCCCACTCGGTCGGCCTGCAGCTTGGTGCGGTCTGGGAACAGCAGACTACTCCCGTGCGGCTGAGCGGCAATATGGCCAGCGTAGAAGCCCGCGTTCTGGTCGTAACGGCGGTTGTCGGGAGGCTTCCCTCTGTACGCCTGTCTTTGCCTGGGCGCAGTCGGACGGGATGCCGGTAATCCTGGGACAAGTTAACTTCTTCATGGAGTTTGACGTGTGCTTCTATCGGGCGCGGGGTCTATTTGAAGTGCGACCAAGTGGTGGGAAATAACCTGGCACCAAGCCAGTTTCAAGGCGAGGCACTGTCATGGCACAGCGGAGCGAGCGGAACCTGATCGGCCTCGATGTGAACGCCAGCCGGGTCCGCGCCGTGGGCGGCACGGCAGGGCTGCCGCAGGCGCTGCCGTTGGACGACGGCAGCGGCGAACTGCCGCTGGCGCTGAGCCTGGAAGGGCGCCACCCGGAAGTCGGCCTCGCCGGTGTCCGCCTTTGCCGCCGGCTGCCGCACCTGGCCTGTCTCAACTTCCTGCCTCACCTGGGTACGCCGCGGCAGTGGAGCGCCGGCCGGCACCGCCTCGACGCCGCCCAGGCGGTGAGCCTGGTGCTGGAACGGCTGCCGTCGGCCTGTGTGCGGGCCGAGGGGCTGGCCCTGGCGATGCCAGCCTATCTCAGTGACACCCAACTCCGATTGCTGACCGACCTGGCGAAGAAGGCCCGGCTGCGCGTGCTTGGCTCGGTGCCGTCTCCGCTGGCCATCGCGCTGACGGCCTATGCGGAGCAACCCTGGCCCGGCCCGGCCATCGTCCTGGATGCCGACGTGCATGCCCTGACTGTGGCGGGTGTCTCGACCGAGGAGGGTTGGCTGCGGCTCGTGGACGCGCAGACCTTGCCGGAGTTGGGCGTGGCCGTCTGGAAGGAGCGGCTGCTCAATGCGGTGGCTGATCGTTGCATCCGCCAGAGCCGGCGTGATCTGCGCGACTCTGCCTTGGCCGAGCAGTCGGTCTATGAGCAGCTCGACAATGCGCTCGACGCCTGCCAGCGCGGCCAGATGGTGGAGCTGACCATCCAGACGGAGCACTGGTTCCAGAACCTGATCCTGCACCCTGAGGACCTGGCCGGTTTCTGCACCCCGCTGGTTCGCAAGGCGGTCGAGGCCGTGCAGCAGACCGGCGCCGCGCTCGCGCCGCGTGCGGCGCCGCGGGTGGTGCTGCTTAGTGCATCGGCTGGCCGGCTGCCGGGGTTAGCGGCCGCCCTGGAAGCGGAGGTCGAGGAGG
The DNA here is from genome assembly GCA_035575035.1 of Gemmataceae bacterium. Taxonomy (GTDB): domain Bacteria; phylum Planctomycetota; class Planctomycetia; order Gemmatales; family Gemmataceae; genus DATLYH01. The sequence goes on along the minus strand of DATLYH010000317.1, from coordinate 968 downwards.
CGATGGCCGAAAGCGCGGACGACTCCGAGGAGGATTTCGGCGAGGCGCTTCTGGACGACGGCGTTGCGTGGTCGGCCGGGGTGCACATCCTGGGTCCCGACGCCGCGGCCCAGGCGGCGCTGGACGTAGCGGCCCAGGCGTTGCGCGGCGACCTGCCGTGCGGCCACCAGGACGCGGCACCGCTGCCGGCCCAGCAGCCGCCCGACGCTGGTCCCGCCCGGCTGCGCTTCCGCGGCAAAGACCACCTGCTCGACGGCGTCTGCTTCACGCTCGGCCGGCGGACCGACTGCGACCTGGTCTTCGACAGCGCGGAGTTCCCGGGTGTTTCGGCCCGCCATTGCGAGATCATCTACGACCGGCGCACGTTCTTCCTGCGCGACCGCAGCCGCAACGGCACCCTGGTCAATGATCGCCCGGTGGTCCAACAGGTGATCCTTCAGCCGGGCGACTGGATCCGCCTGGGTCCCGGCGGCCCGCTGCTCCGCTTCCTCGGCCGTGCCGCCGACCAACTGAAACTCGTGCCCACGGCATAGCGAGTAGTACCCCAGCGCCGCTTCAGCTGGCTATCCTCCATTCTTTGGTTGCGACGGAGGTAGTCCACGCCTCCCGAAAAAGCGACGGCTTGGGGCCTTGCCTTGATGGGGAGTGCAGTTCGAGTCCCGCCCGCGGCACAGGCCTGCCAACGGCGAGCGGCCCGCCGCAGACAACTACGGCCCGCCGAAGTATCATAAAAAAGGAGGCGGTCAGGGAAGGAACCTGCCGGCTCTCCCGACTTTTCCCAGCGCGACCCCTGTCTGCGAAAGGATCTGGCGTGCCCAACGGCGAGCGCTCCCTAGCGATCTTCGTTGACTTTGAGAACCTGGCCCTGGGCTTCCAGGGGCGGCGAGAACGCTTCGACATCGCCCGGATCCTGGAACGGCTCGTCGAAAAGGGCAAGATCGTGGCCAAGAAGGCCTACGCCGACTGGA
>DATLYH010000316.1:0-11219 GCA_035575035.1 Gemmataceae bacterium | reverse complement strand
CTGACCGACCTGACCCGCCTGCATCTGGAGAAGACCAAGATCACCGACAAAGGGCTGGAGCACCTCAAGGGGTTGACCAACCTGGAATACCTGAACCTTTACGGGACTGAAATAACCGATGCGGGCCTGGTCCACCTGGAGGGGATGAAGAAGCTCAAGAACCTGTACCTGTGGCAAACCAAGGTGACCGAGACGGGGGCGGCCCGGCTGAAGCAGGTCCTGCCGCAGGTGGACATCAACCTCGGCTTCGACGCCGCGAAGCCCGTAGAGGAGAAAAACGACAAGCCCAAGGAAGAGAAAAAGGAAGCGAAGAAAGACCAAGACAACAAGGAGAAGGAAAAGCCCAAAAAGAAAGAGAAGAAGGACATGGCTAAAGAGAAGAAGGACATGGCTAAGGAGAAAAAGTGAGCCGCTCGAAGCAAGCGATCCGCCGCGCCTGGCACCGCCTGGGTTTGCAAGCCCGGCCGGCGGACGTGGTCCGGGCACTGGCCCAGCAAGCGGTCCTCGTGAGTGAGGACCTGGTACGGCGAGTCCGGATCGAGCTCCTGAAGGAAGTCAGCGGCCGGCCGGGATCGATCCGCCTCCCGCTGTCCGCGCCGCGGCCGGTGCGCCGCCTGCCCCGTGGTTTCCCGCGGCGAGGGAGCTGACCACACGCCGACGGGCGCGTTGGTCCGCGGTCCGGACCGCCGTTATAATGGCGGGAGCGGCACCTGGCGGTCCCGGCACCCCCTTGGGGGCAACGCTGCATGAAAGCCATCCTCAGCGACATCCACAGCAACCTGGAGGCCCTGGAGGCCGTCCTCGACGACATTGCCGCACACTCCGTCGAGGCGATCTACTGCCTCGGCGATACGGTCGGCTACGGACCCAACCCGCGGGAGTGTCTCGACCGGTCGATGGAATGGCCGGTGGTGCTGCTGGGGAACCACGACCAGGCGGTCCTGTTCGACCCCAAGGATTTCAACCCAATCGCGGAGCGGGCCACCCTCTGGACGCGCAAGCAACTCGATGCCCCCATCCGTACCCGCGACGACTCGGAACGCCGCTGGGAGTTTTTGGCCGAGCGCCCCCTCTCGCACCGGGAGGGGGATTTCCTTTACGTGCATGGCTCGCCCAGCAATCCGCTCAACGAGTACATCTTCCCCGAGGACATCTACAACCAGCGCAAGATGGAGCGGATCTTCAGCCAGGTCGAGCGCTACTGTCTGCACGGCCACACCCATCTGCCCGGCATCTTCACCGAGGACCTGCAATTCTACAGCCCCGAGGAGGTGGACTACGCCTTCCCGCTGGGGGCGGCGAAAGTCCTGATCAACGTCGGCTCGGTCGGCCAACCGCGCGACAACGACCCACGGGCCTGCTACGTCCTGCTTGATGAAGAGGTGGTGTACTTCCGCCGGGTCGAATACGACGTCGAGACAACCATCAAGAAGATCCATGCCATCCCGGAGCTGGACCGGTTTCTGGGCGACCGGCTCCGGCTGGGGCGCTGAGCGCCCCCGATGCCGGAGTGCTCCTTTAGTTCGGCGGGCCTTGACCGGGCCCAGCTGCCGGTGAAAGCACACGCGGTCAAAGCGGCCCATCGGCTGCTGACCCACCACAGCCGGGGTGCTGTCGAGGCACCAGCCACGATGACGCAGGAGGTTCCCCTGCCGCCGTTGAGTCAAGCGTCTGGAAGCCCCATGCGAGGAGGTTCGCCACGAGCCGATCGAATGGGTGATCAAGAGAATGCGTCAGAGGAGTTCGCGCCAGGCTGAAGAAGTTGTTGCAAGGGTTTGCCTAAGTAGCCTGAAGAAACACTCCGTTTGCGTCAACAAGAGATCAAACGACCAATCGCACCTGCCATGAAAATCCCAAGCTCGCGCCTGCTCTTCGCTCTCCTCGCTTTGGGGGCCTTGGGGGGTATTGCCGGTGCCTTGCTTCTGAGCCACCCTGGTTGCGGCCGCTCACCGCCGCGGGTTGTCCTGTACTGCGCCCAGGACCGGGAATTCGCCGTCGATGTGCTGGCCGAGTTCACACGGCGTACCGGCCTGGAGGTCGCCCCAAAGTTCGACACCGAGGCCGACAAATCGGTCAGCCTCTACGAGGAATTGGTCCGCGAGGCGAAGCGTCCGCGCTGTGATGTCTTCTGGAACAATGAGATTCTCTCGACCATCCGCTTGCAGCGTCAGGGCCTGCTGGAGCCGTACAACAGTCCGTCCGCCGCACCGTATCCCGACTTCGCCAAGGCCGCTGACCACACCTGGCATGCCTTCGCCGAGCGGGCCCGGGTGCTGATCATCAACACCCAGTTGGTGCCGGAGAAGGACCGGCCGCGCAGCCTGTTCGACCTGACCGACCCGCGCTTCGCCCAGCGGGTGGCGATGGCCAAGCCGCAGTTCGGCACCACGGCCACCCATGCCGCTTGCTTGTTCGAGGTGCTCGGCGACGAGGCCGCTCAGCGCTTCTACCGGGGGCTGCGAGACAATGGCGTGCAAATTGTCCAGGGGAACAAGCAAGTGGCGGTGGGGGTCGGCCAAGGCGAGTTCGCCGTGGGCATGACCGATACCGATGACGCCATCGCCGAGGTAAAGGCAGGCCGGCCGGTGGTGATTGTCTTTCCCGACCGCGACGGCCACCCGGATTATCCCCGGATGGGGACGCTGTTCATCCCCAACACGCTTGGTTTGATCCGCGGCGGCCCCAACCCCGACGGTGGCCGGAAGCTGATCGACTACCTGCTCAGCGCGGAGATGGAAAAACGGCTGGCGGAAGCGGCCAGCCATCAGATTCCGCTCAATCCCCAGGTCCAGGCCATGCTGCCGCCGCAGATCGAAACACGGAAGACAGTCAAACCAATGCAGGTGGACTGGGACAAAGCGGCCGAACAGTGGGACCGGGTGCAGACGTTCCTGAGCAACGAGATCGCCCGACCGTGAGATGCAAGACACGGAGACACGGAGAAACCTCAGCTCCTTGTCTCCGTGTCTCCATGTCTCCGTATCTCATTTGCCAGGGGGTTTTCTGCGAAGACCCACTCCCAGACGGGCCGGCCTTCGATCAGATGCTGTTGCACAAACAGCGGGATGCGCTCGGCGGTCATGCCGCTATACCACGTCCCCTCGGGGTAGACGACCATCGTCGGTCCATGACAGCAGATGCGCAGGCAGCCGACCTTGGTCCGGTAACAGGCGTCCGGGCCGGAACTGAGATCGTGCTCCTTGAGTTGCTTCTTGAGCACTTCCCACGCGGCCATGCCGACCTCCGGCGTGCAGCAACTCGGCCCGGTGCATAGGAAGACGTGACGCCGGTAGCCGCCGATCCCCACCTTGGCCGCCGCTGCCTGGAGCTGTTCCTGCTTCGCGTCGCTCATCGAACACTCCGGATTGATGCCCTGGTTTTCATTCTATCCACCCACCGGTCGCCTCAAGAAGCGCATCAAGCAGCGCCTGAAATCACCTGTCCCGACTCGGCGGTGAAGGGGAACGGGTGCTTCCAAAGTACACGAACCGACCTGCAAGGATTGTAATGGACGAGACGGGGACTGGAGGGAAAGAAACCCGGCAGCGGACATTGAAAACGCGGGGATGTTGTGGCATCATGTACTGCTGTTCATAAGTTGTGTGGAGGAGGATCGAGTTTGCGGAGAGAGAAATGCCGAGCCAAACGCTCTTTCCCCCGAACCCATTCGATGTGTCTCCCTTCCGCAAAAACGGGGCCCTGCGGCCCATTTTCACCACAGAGTTGGGCGCCCTCTTTGAAGGAGACTGTCTGGAAATCCTCCCTTGCCTCGCGGATTCGTGCGTGGACACCGTTTTCGCCGACCCCCCTTTCAATCTGGGTAAAGACTACGGTGAGGTCGTCAACGACCAGCGCGCCGACGACGAGTATATCGCGTGGTGCCGCCGCTGGATCGACCTATGCATCCGCCTGCTGAAGCCGGGGGGGGCGTTTTTCCTCTACAACATCCCGAAATGGAACATCCAATTGGGACACTATCTGTTCCAGAAAGGGATGGAGTTCCGCCACTGGATTGCCATCAACATCAAGTTGGGGCTTCCGATCCCCGGCCGCCTTTACCCGAGCCATTACAGCCTGCTCTACTTCACCAAGGGCAAACCCAAGACATTCCGCCGAATCCGAACGCCGATTGAGACCTGCCGCCACTGCGGCGGCGAAATCCGGGACTACGGCGGGCACCGGCAGGCGATGAACGCGAACGGCGTGAACCTGATGGACGTGTGGAACGACATTCCGCCGGTGCGGCACTGGAAGTTCAAATCCAGAAAGCGCAAGGCCAACGCCCTGTCCACGAAGCTCCTCGACCGCGTGGTGGAAATGAGCACGAACGAGGGAGACCTTGTCCTCGATCCGTTCGGCGGGAGCGGCACCACCTACGCCGTCTGCGAGAGGAAACGGCGCCGCTGGTTGGGCATCGAACTCGAGTCCAGCGACGTCATCATCGAACGGCTCGACGGCGAAGACCTGCACTACCACAAGAACGACGACTTCATTGAAGGGTAGGAGGTTTTCCCTGCCGGGTCTTCTGCTTGGGCAGCGGCGGTCCCGGCCCGTCGTGTTCCAACCCCAGGACAAGGATCGGGAGATCGCTCGCCCGCGCCCGTTGGACTGCCCGCCTTCCGTCGTCAAAACGACCGACCCGGTCGGTGAGAAACGGGCCCAAGCGGTTCGACGGCACAGCGAGCACGCCGATATCGATTTCCCCCGCCGTGATTGCCAGTCGCAGATGATCGATGTCTACAATCATCAGGTCGCTCCGGGCGGAGAATTGAATCTCCACACCGACGCAAACGTGGGCCCTTCCTGTTTTAATGCACTTCGTCCAGTCAACTTCCCCGACCTGTTTGAACTGCCAGCCTCCTGTTTGCTTGAAACGTTGATCGAGGATTCTGCGCACGGCCGCACCGCCGTTCGCATCCTTTTCCTCCTTCACGCGAAGGTCAAAGCCCGTGAGTATTTCTTCCAACTCTTTCCAAAGGGTGGCCAGCCCGAGGCGTGTGATCCGCCTCTCGGCACCCCCGTAGGATTCCTGCTCCACAATGCGCGGCATGAGGTTTCCCGATTATCCGAGGGATGTTGAACGATTTACGGTCGGCGAAGGGCGGGCCACGCAGCGGCGCAAGGTCATTGGCGCCGGTTACGGTTCCCGCGCCGGCACCTCTTCGTCGTTCGGGTCCGCGGGTGGGGTCTCGGCTACCCCTTCAGGCAGGTGTTCCAACGGCTCCTTGGGACCGGCCACAATTGAGGCCACCACCGACACCGTCAGAATCGTCGCGATCACCCCCAGGGAGATAAGGATCAGGTTCCCCTTTTCGATTCCCCGCGACGCCAGGTACGGCTCCAGCGGCTGCTCCACGATCATCTTCAGGCCCACGAACCCCAGCACCAGCGCCAGGCCGACATTCAGGTAGCGAAACATCCCCAGGAAATTGGCCAGCAGGAAGTACAGCGCCCGCAGGCCGAGGATGGCGAAGATGTTCGAGGTGTAGACAATGAAGGCGTCTTTCGTCAGGCCGAAGATCGCCGGGATCGAATCGAGGGCGAACATCACGTCGGTGCTCTCGACGACCAGAAGCACCAACGGCAGCGGCGTGGCGTGCCAGCGCCCCTCACGGCGGACCCAGAAGCGCTGCGACTCATAGCTGCTGACCACCGGTAGGAAGCGCTGGGCCAACCGTAAGAGGGGATTGCGGCCGGGGTCGATCTCCTCCTCGACGGAGCGGAGCATCTTGAAGCTGGTATACAGCAGCACGGCGGCGAAGACGTAGATCATCCAGTGGAAAGCGCTAAGCAGGGCGGCCCCGATCAGGATCAGGGCGGCCCGCATGACGATCGCCCCGATGATGCCCCAGAGGAGGACCCGCTGCTGCAAGTGGGCCGGCACCGCAAAGTAGCGGAAGATCACCAGGAAGACAAACAAGTTGTCCACCGACAGCGATTTTTCCACCAGATAGCCGGTGATGAACTCGACCGCCCGGTCGCCGCCGCGGTCGGCCTCCTCCGGCCGCCACAGGTGCCAGAACTGCCAGATGCCAACGGCGAACACCAGGGCCAGGGCGACCCAAATGGTGCTCCAGACGGCGGCCTCGGTCATGCTGACGGCGTGCGCCTGCCGCTGGAAGACGCCCAGGTCGAGGGCCAGCATCAACAGGATGAAGACGTGAAAGCCGACCAGGACCCCGATTTCCGGTGCCGACGCCCACGCCCAGATTGCGGTCATGTCAGGAGCACACCTAAAAAATAATGAGCCACAGAGACACGGCCGCACCTCTGTGGCTCGCGAGGGAGTCGGTCCTTACTGTTCCATCACTTCCTTGGCCTTGCGGTCGCTCATCTCGGTGATCTTGTCTTCATAGGTCTTCAGGAGGTTCTGGACCTCTTCCTTGTTGCGGTCCAGTTCATCCTCGGTGATCTCGCCTTTTTTCTCGAGTTGCTCCAGCTGCTTGTTGGCGTCGCGGCGGATATTGCGGCAGGCGACCTTGGCCTCCTCGGCCGACTTTTTGATGCGGGCGACCATCTTCTGCCGCTGCTCGCCGCTCATCGGCGGCACTTGCAGGCGGATCATTTTGCCGTCGTTGGTCGGCGACATGCCCAGGTCGCTGGCCCGGATGGCCTTCTCGATCTCCTTGAGGATGGCGGCGTCGTATGGTCGGATGACGATCTGCTGCGGGTCGGGCGTGCTGATCTGGGCCAGTTGCTTCAAGGGCGTCAGCGAGCCGTAGTACTCGACCCGCAGGCTGTCCACCAGGGCGGGGGAGGCCCGGCCGGTCCGCAGCCCGCGCAGCTCGTCGCGGAGAACATTGACCGCCTTCTCCATCCGCTCTTCACAATCGAGGAGGATTTCTTCAGGGGTCATGGTCGTTAGTCCGTAGTCCGTAGTCCGCAGCTCACCGGCCTCCGCTACGGACTACGGACTAATTACTCGCTCACGAGGGTGCCAATGGCGTGGCCGGCAATGGCCCGTTCGATGTTCCCCTCACGCTTGAAGTTGAAGACCAGGATCGGCAGCTTCGCCTCCCGGCACAGGCTGACGGCCGCCATGTCCATCACGCGCAGATTATCTCGCATTACCTGGGCATAGGTCAACTTTTCATAGCGGACCGCATGCGGGTTCAACTCGGGATCTTCGCTGTAGACGCCATCGACCCGGGTCGCCTTGAGGAGGATGTCGGCTTCCAACTCACGGGCGCGGAGGGCAGCGGCGGTGTCGGTGGTGACGAAGGGATTGCCGGTGCCGCCGGCCAGGATGACGATCCGCCCCTTTTCCAGGTGGCGGATGCAGCGGCGGCGGATGTAAGGCTCGGCCACCGTCTCCATGCGGATGGCGGTCTGGAGCCGGGTCTCGCAGTGCAGGCTCTCCAGGGCGTCTTGCAGGGCCAGGCCGTTGAGCACCGTGGCCAGCATCCCCATGTAGTGGGCGGTCGCCGGCCGGATCACCTCGCCGCCGGCCGAGAACTGGGCGCCGCGGAGGATGTTGCCGGCCCCGACCACGATGGCCAACTGCACCCCGCGCTGCAACACCCGCTGGGCCTGCCGCGCCAGGTTGAGCGTCTCTTCGATACTGATGCCGCTCTTGCCGCTGTGGCCGAACCCTTCCCCGCTGATTTTCAAGACCACGCGCTTGTATTTCGGCCGGAGGGTCTCGGGGGAGTGGTCGTCCATGAGGGGCACCGCGTTCAGAGGTCGGGGATCAGGAGTTAGGGATCAGGAATCAGGAGTGACGGCGTGGAACAGCTTCTGCTTCCCTACCCTTCGCCCTCAATCCCTTGTCCCTTTGCTCCGGTTGCTACCTCCTTTTTACTCGTTCCCCGAGACTTGTCCAGATGGACGCCACGCGGTGACCGGGAGACAAGGAGACACGGAGACAAGGAGAAGACGGTTCTTGCTCCTTGTCTCCGTGTCTCCCCCGGGGAAGCCGCCTGCTCAGATCGTCTGGAACAGGTCGGACATCCGGATGCCCAGGCCGAGGCAGATGCGGTACAGCGTGTCGATTGAGGCCGAGTTCTTGCCCAGCTCGATCTGTGAGAGGTAGCCGAGCGAGACGTTGGTTCGCTGCGCCATCTGAGCCAGTGTCAGCCCCAGGGCCTTGCGCCGCTCGCGGATGGCGGTCCCCAGCGACTCGCGCAGGGCGGCCTCCGACAGCCGCAGCAATCCCTTGCTTTCCAGGCAGCGCGTCACCACCCGTTGCAAGTGGGCAACCTGGAACGGCTTGGTCAGGTAGTCGTAGGTCCGGGCCCGCAAGCAGTTCAGGGCGCTGTCGATCGACGGGTAAGCCGTCACCACGATGATGCTGGCGTCGGGCTGGTGCTCCCGTACCCACTCCAGCACCTGCTCCGACTGCAACCCGGGGATCACGTAGTCCAGGATGATGACGTGGTACGGCCGGCTCCGCAACTGGGCCTCCATCAACGCCGGGTCGGAGACGGTATCGATGGAGAAATCGTTCTGACCCAAGGCGGCCTGGATGACCCGGCAGACGGCCTCATCGTCATCAAGGACGAGAATACGGATTTCGCCGGTACAGTACAGCTCGCCGCGGCCATGGGAGATCGGCCGCGCCTCCGCCCTTGGGGGGGCGGGCACGACAGCAGACGGCTCAAGTTCCATGACGCCGGAATTCAGGTGTGCGGTCACAGGGAGGTCTCCTCTTAAACGGTTGCGGAATCACCTGAGGGTTAAACGATAGTCTCTTCTGAGGGCGGTCCGTTGCCGGCCGAGAGCCGGCGGGCGCCGCGGTCCAGCGCGGTCCGCACCGCCCGCAGCAGTGCTTCGGCCTGAAAGGGCTTGGGCAGCAACTCAAACCGGCGGACGATGTCCGAGGCCTGGGTCAGCTCCGGAGCGGCATGGCCGCTCATGAACAGCACATTGGCGTTGGCGTCGTGGCGGAGCAGCTGCCGGGCCAGGTCGAAGCCGTTCATCCGGGGCATCCGCACGTCGGAGAGCACCAATTGGAACGGCTCCCGGGCGGCCGCGGTGTACGAGTCGAGAGCCTGGACTGGGCAGCTGACCGTTTGCACTTGGTAGCCGGCGCTGGCCAGGGTGGCGCCGACCAGCCGCAAGACCGCAGGATCGTCATCGACCACCAGTACCTTGGCCCCACCGCCCGGCGGCGGAGCAGGGAGCGGCGTGGGAGCCAGTCCGACAGCCAACGGCAAGTACAGCCGTGCCACCGTCCCTCCTGCGGGCGGCGACTCCAGGCGGAAGCCGCCGCCGTGAGCGTGGAGGATGCCGTAGACCATCGCTAGCCCCAGACCGCGGTGCCGCGGCTTGCTGCTGTAAAACGGTTGGGCGAACAGGTGCCGGCGGGCCTCGGGGCTCAGCCCGGTCCCCGTGTCGCTGACGCACACCTCGACACAAGGCCCCGGCTCGGCGCTGCCCAACAAGCCGCTGCATTCCACCTTGCTCACCAACGCCGGGCGTGCCGACAGGCCGATCATGCCCGGTCCGGTTAGGGCCTCACGGGCATTGTCCAGGAGTTGGCCCAGGACCGTTCGCAACAGCTCCTCGGCGATGGCTAGCAGCGGCAGATCGGCCGGGACCGACACCTGCAACTGGACATCCGGACTCAACAACGGCCGCAGCCGAACCGCCTCAGCCTCAGCGGCCGCCGACAACCGGGCAGGCCGGGTGCGAGTCGCTCGGCGGCAACTAAACATCTGCAACTGATGGGTCAGCTCGGCCCCCTCCTGAGCGGCCCGGTGGGTCTCCTGCACGAAGCGATGCAGCGGCGACGAGGCGGGCGCGTGCTTGAGGGCCAGTTCACTGAACCCCAGAATGCCGGTTAGGATGTTGCCGAAGTCGTGGGCCAGACGGCGGGCCACCGCGGCCGCATCCTCCAGGCGGCGCTGGCAATCGGCAGGCTTTTCCGGGTAGTTGTCCAGGTCGTGCATGACCCCAGCTCCTCGCGACCGATTCAACTAAACCACCCCCGGCAAACGTTAATTCAGGTTGGACGTGAAACTCTAGAATAGGTTTTTGGGTGATGTCAAATCGATGGGTAAAAAAAGTGGTTCATGAGCCCAATCTAGCGGTCCTGGTGTTCAAAAGACCAGAAAACTCTCGTTCACCACCAATGGGAGCTTGTGAGCCTGCAAGCCCCTGGGCCCTGAGGTGCTCTCCGGGATGGCCAGGGCGGAGTGTGGTACCGGCTGACAGCCGGTGCCACGACGTACGGGCCATCCAACCGGGAAGGCCATCAACAACGAGGGCGCTTGGCCGGGCATGAGGAAGGATGAGCTGGAGACAAGACCCCTCGCCGGCAAACGTTCTCCTCACCCTGCGACGGCGTCCGGCCGTTCGCCGGCAGGGGCGGCGGTAAAGCGGAGGCGCGAGCCGGCCACGTAGTCGGCGTTGATCTCCACGCTCAGCCAGCGCCGGCCGAGCTGCTCGGCCACCCAGCCGGTGACGTTGCTGCCGGCGAACGGGTCCACGACCAGTTGCCCCGGCTCGGTCAGGAAACGGATGAAGAACTCAGGCACCGCCAGCGGGAAGCGGGCCGGATGAATTGGCAGTCCGGCGGCGCGGCAGCGGCGGAGGTAGTCGTCGCTGGAGCAGGTGTTGGGCACCTCCAGCAGGTTGGGCGGGATGGCGCCGCCGTTGTCGCGGCGGAAGTGCGGCGAGATGTCGTGCTGCGACGGCCGGCGGGCCGTCTCGTAGCCGTCGCGCAGCAGCCGCCGCATCGACCGGCTGTACGGCCGGAGCACCCGGCGGTTGTCGGCGTTGGGCGACTCGGTCTTCGCCAGCCACCAGATCGGGTAGACAGCATCCTTGACGCGCGTGCGGCGGATGGTCACCCACTCGGCCGGCGTCGGCAGCCGCGAGGGGTTGTACCAGTAGAATTCCTGCGCCAGGTGAAAGAGCCGGCACAGTCGCAGCACCAGCTCATACGGATAAAGCGAGCGGGTACCGCGGCCGGGGTTCCAGGCGCCGCCCAGCTCGAACACGAAACTGCCGTCGGGCCGCAAGACGCGGTAGATCTCTTCCGCGAACGGCCAGAACCAGTCGATGTACTGGCCGGCATCGACGTTGCCGTAGGCCTTGCGGCGCCGCAGGGCAAACGGCGGCGAGGTGAGGACCAGGGCCACCGAGTTGTCCTTCAGCCGGCGCAGTACGTCCCGGGCGTCGGCGTGATAGGCCCGGCCCCAGCGGGTGACGTAGGCGGGGACAATCCGTGTCGGCGGCACGCGCTTCCTCCTGAATCGCGGCACCCCGGCTCCTCT
>DATLYH010000315.1:0-18762 GCA_035575035.1 Gemmataceae bacterium | reverse complement strand
CCGCCGCGAGGACCTCTACCTGGCCGCCCTGCCGGTGACCCTGGAGCGGTTCGCCTTCGCCGCCCAGTGGTTCGCCACCGAAGAAGCAATTCGCGAGCGCTTCGGCCGCGAGGCGCCGGGGGGGCCGACCAACCGCTGGGTCTTCAATAGCAACGTCGGCTTCAACAAACTGTTCCCGACCGGTGCCCTGCTCTTGTTTCAGCTGGCCAACCGGACAGTGATCAACCTGACCGGCGACCTGAAGCACACCATCAGCGAATCGACCCTGCTTCTCGACCTGGTCCAGCCGCTGCTGCGCGGCGGGGGCAAGGCGGTGACGTTGGAGGCACTGACCCAGGCAGAGCGGAACCTCCTCTACGAGATCCGCAGCTACGCCCGCTTCCGCGAGCAGTTTTACGTGTTCATCGCCGCCGGCGGCGACCTCGGCCGGGCCGCCGGCCAGGTAGCCGGCCGGGCCGCCCTGGCCCTGACCCCCGGCGTCATTGCCCCTACCCAGGGCTATCTGCCGATCCTTCAGATCAGCGCTCAGCTGGCCAACGAACGCCGCAACGTCGCGGCGCTGGAGCGGCTCTTGGAGATGTTCCGTGCCTTCCGTGAGGGGGAGTTGGTCACGCAGCTGCAAGTCGATCAGGTCGAGCAGCAGCTGCTCAACAGCCGCAACAACGTCCTGAATACCGAGCTGAACTACCGCGACTCCCTTGACCGCTTCAAGCTCCAGCTGGGGCTTCCGCCCGGCGTAGACATCGAGCTGGAGGCCTCGACGTTGCAACCGCTGGTCCGCCAGTTCAGCCGTTACGATGTCGTTGTCCGGCAGTTCGCCGGCGCCGCCGGCGAACTGGAGCGGCTCCGGGCCGAGGCCATCGGCGCCGAACTCCAAGAGGAGAGCGTGGGTCGGCTCAGCGGCCTGCTGGCGGCCCCGGTCACCTTGCCGGTGCCGGCCGGGCTGGGCACCGCTGCTGCCACGACCAGCGCGGCCCGGCTCGGCGCCGAGCCGCCCGAGGCTCTTCTCCCTCCCTTTCCCCTCCGTGCCCGCGTCGAGCAGATCCTGACCGCCTCGCCGCTGGTCCAGGGGACGCAGATCCGGACCCGTATCTCCGAGCGCTGGGTCGAGTGGCGCAAACTGACCGACAAGGAGGTGTTCGAGCGGGTCAACCTGCTCAAGGAGGTGAGGCGCAAACTGGAATTGCTGCGGGATAAGCTGAGCATCGAGGGCAAGGAATTCCCCGAAAAAGACCGGCAGCGCCTGGAAGAGGTCTACTTCGAGATCGACCTGGGGGAGATGGAAGACGCCCTGCGGGATTACCTAACCCGGCCGTGGCGGAAGATCCCCGATCCGGTGGTGCGGGTCAGTGCCCAGGCCGACCTGTTGCAGCGGGTCGTGCGCAGCGCCTTCTCCATGCTGTCCCGGGCTCGTCGGGAGCGGCTCGACGCGATCACCGAAAGTTGGCCGGAACTGCCCGCCCTGCGGGTGGGAGGGGTCGATCTGCTCCAGGTCGATCTGGCGGAGGCGCAGGCGGTGGTGGCACAGACCGCCCTGACCAACCGCTTCGACCTGATGAATGCCCGGGCCCAGCTGGTGGACGCCTGGCGGCAGATCGCCATTGCTGCCAATGCCCTGATGGGGGTGTTCAACGTCCGCTACCACTGGGAGGCCTTCTCGCCGTTCGGCGAGGCCAAGCCGCTGGCCATCGGTGGCAGCCGCCAGCAGCACCAGCTGTTCTTCAACGCCGAGCTGCCACTGGTGCGTAAGTCGGAGCGGAACGTCTACCGGGCGGCCCTGATCAGCTACCAGCGGCAACGGCGGGAGGTGATGGCGGCTGAAGACGCGGTGCTGGTCGCCGTCCGGGAAGAAATTAGACAGTTGCGTGTGCTCGCCGAAAACTATAGAATTCAAAAGCGCCTGGTTGAGCTGGCTTACCTCCAGGTGGAAAACGCGGAGGACACCTTCCGGGCTCCCCCCGAACCGGTCGCCCAGCAACGGATCACCGGTGCAGCCACCGCTGCCGCGCTCACCCAGCAGTTGCTCAACGCCCAGGCCTCGCTGCTACGAGCCCAGAACCAGACTTACCAAATTTGGATCAACTACCTGACGACGCGCCTGTTCCTGTACCGCGACCTCGAGCTGATGCCGCTCGACCCCCGAGGAGTGTGGATCGATGAGTCTGCCAACCTCCCCCGCGACGCCGGCCCCAACGGCTGTCCCTCCGCAATCCAACAACCGGCCCCACCTGGAAGCTCGGCCGACGAACGGGGAGACCAGCTCCCCGCGCCTCGATCCCTCCCATCCCCGCCCGGCGGAGACGGCCCTCCTTGACCTGGCCCTGCCGGAAACCGGACGGCGGGTCGCGGGCCCCCCTGCCGCCCGGACCCGGAAGAAGCGGAAGGGCCTGATGCCGACCGTGGCTGCCGGTGCCCTGCTGCTGCTGGCGGCGATCGGCGGGACCAGTTGGTACTTCCTGGACGGGTTGCGGCCGGCCCGCGCTGACCTGATCACGCACCGGGTCAGCTACGGCACGTTGCAGCTGACCATCGTCGAACGCGGCACCTTGGAGTCGGCCAACAACGTGGATGTCTACTGCCGGGTCAAGACCGGCACTGCCGGCAGCGGCGGCCTGCCCCAGATCCGCTGGGTCATCCCCGACGGCACCCTCGTCAAGAAGGGCGATCTGTTGATGGAGATTGAGGACTCGCGCTTCGAGGATCAGCTGCAAACCCAGAAGATCGTCCTGGAGCGGGCCAAGTCCGACATGCTCCAGGCCGAGGAGCAGCTCAAGATCCAGAAGAGCCAGAACGACAGCGACATCCAGGCCGCCGAGCTCGCCATTGAATTGGCCAAGTTGGAGTTGGAAAAGTTCAAGGAAGGCGACTATCTGATGCAGCTGCGCGACATCGAGGGCCGGCTCAAGATGGCCGAGTCCGACTTGCAAATGTGGCTGGACCGAGCTGCCTGGGCCGAGCGCATGGTCATGAAGGGCTACCAGACCGCCAGCCAGGCCAAGGCCGAGCAGGCCAAGGCCCAGTCGGCCGAGATTAACCGCCAAAAAATCCTGGAGGAACGCCGCGTCCTGGAGCAGTACACCAAGAAGAAGACTGAGAGCGAGTTGAAGAGCAAAATTGCCCAGGCCGAGCAGGCCCTGGCCCGGGTCAAGACCCAGGCCGCCGCCAATCTGGCCAAGGCTCAGACCGACTGGGAGACCAAGAAGTCGGTCTATGCCCAGGAGCTGAAGCGCTACCAGGACCTGGAACAGGAGATCGCCAAGTGCAAGATCTATGCTCCTCAGGACGGCCTGGTCGTCTACTACATTCCTGAGTCGGGCGGCCGTTCCAGCAGTGGCACGCCGCGCGCGATCATTGCTCAGGGGGAGACGGTCTGGGAAGGGCAACGGCTGATGCGCATCCCCGACCTGCGCAGCATGGTCGTTAACACCAAGGTACACGAGGCCCTGATCTCTCGGGTCCGGGTGGGGCAGGAGGCGCAGATTCGGGTGGAGGCCTTCCCCGACCGGGTGCTCAAGGGGCGGGTCAAGTCGGTGGCCAACGTGGCCGCCAAGCCGGACGGCTGGTCCTCCACCGACGTCAAGGTGTACCAGACCTATGTCGAGATCCTGGACGAGTTCGATGGGCTGCGTCCCGACATGAGTGCCGAGGTGACCATCTTCACCGATTCGCCGCTGAAGAACGTGTTGATCGTGCCGGAAGCGGCGGTCTTTGGCTCGGTCCAGATGGGCAAGTACCGCAAGGTCTTTGTGATGACGCCCGACGGCCCCGAGGAGCGCGAGGTGGTGGCCGGGCTGAGCAACGGCACCCATGTGGAGATCAAGGAGGGCCTGAAGGAAGGGGAGGAGGTTGTCGTCAACCCGCGCGTCCTGCTCGGCGAGCGGGAGCGGACGCGGCCGCTAAGCTCCGAGCACCGTTCCGACGACGAGCGGCCGGCAAATGGCCCGCCGGACTCCCCCAATGGGCCGAAGTCCTACGGCGAGCCGGGGGCCGGCCCGCCGGGCGCCGCTGAGCCAGGCGCCCCGCCCAAGGGACCGCAGGGCAAGGGCAGCGGGAAGAAGGGCGGCGGAAAGAAAGGCCCGCCGGTTGATCTGCCGGGGCATTAAGACCTATGATTGGAGAGCAGAGCTTCCGCTCAGCGGCAGGCTGCCCGAGCACGTTGGTGGGAGCCTGCGAGTTCTCGGACGCGCCGACGTGACCGACCGGTTGCCCCCGCGCAGGTCCCGGCAAGGGTGTGCGAGGTTGACTGCCCAGACAGCGACCATGCGGCTGCTTAGCTACAACATTCACAAGGGGATCGGCGGCAGCGACCGGCGCTATAGCTTGGAGCGGGTCTTGCGGGTCATTGAGGCCGAGAAGCCCGACCTGATCTGCTTGCAGGAAGTGACGCGCAACGTCCGCCGCTCGCACTACCACGACCAGCCGCGGATGCTGGCGGAATACTTCAACGCCCGGGCCCATTTCTATCAACTCAACGTCCACCTGCACAACGGCGGCTACGGCAACCTGATGCTGTCGCGCTGGCCGTTCCGGGCCCGGCATCAGGTGTCGCTTCGTCTGGGCCAGCGGAAGCCGCGCGGCGCCCAGCTGGCGGTGGTGGACACCGACGAGGGACCGCTGCATCTGGTGAACTGGCACCTCGGCCTGAACGAAGAGGAGCGGCACTGGCAAGTGGCCCACCTGCTGGGGCACCACTCGTTCCGGGAGTTCGCCCACCTGCCGACCCTGATCGCCGGCGACTACAACGACTGGCGTAACACCCTGGCGGCCGGACCGTTCGCTCGCCACCAGTTCCGGCAGCTGACCGGGCCACCGTCGCGGTTCCGCTCCTTTCCGGCATTTCTGGCGGTGATGGCGCTGGACAAGGCCTTTTGCCGCGGCGACCTGATCGTCCGCCAGGCGCGGGTGGTCCGCACCCCGCTGAGCCGCCGGGCCTCCGATCACCTGCCGCTGGTGATCGATTTCCACCTGGGGAAGAGCAGATAGCAGTCCGAGGACCGCTGACCGACCTTTCTCATGGACCTCTCCGTCAGCACTGTCCCCCGCGTCGGGGTGGCGCAGAACGAGCTGACCCTCTTCGTCGAGTCGCCGGCGGCCATCGCCGCCATGGTCGACGACATCCGGTCGGCCCGCACGCGCGTTTGGCTGGAGTCATACATCATCGCTGATGACACGGCTGGGCAGGCCGTCGCCGAGGCGCTGAAGGAGCGGGCGCGGGCCGGGGTCAATGTCCGCGTCCTCTATGATCCGATCGGCAGCCGGGCTACGCCGGCCGCTTTCTTCCGGGATCTGGCCCATGCCGGCGTCGAAGTCCACGCCTTCAACCCGCTATGGGAAGGGCTGCGGCGGTTCTCACTACTGCGGCTGCTCAACCGGCGCAACCATCGCAAGTTGCTGGTCATCGACGATCGCATCGCTTACTTCGGCGGCATGAATATCGTAGACACCTCGACGGCGGCGACGGTGGAGTCGCCCGGCTGGCGCGATGTCCACGTGCGGTTGTGTGGGCCACAACAGCCCGAGGTGGCGCTGAGCTTCGAGCGCTCATGGCGGCTGGCGCATGGCGAGCGGGTCGAGCGGCGGCCGCGCGGCTACCGGCGGGCTCTGCTCAGCTCCGGCGCGGAAAGCATCCAGTTCTTCGACAGCGGCCCCGGGATGCGGCATACCCGGGCGGGCCGCCTCTACGCCCGGCTGTTCCGCGCCGCCCGCCGCTGCATCCGTATGTCGATGGCCTACTTCGTCCCAGTCGGCCGGGTGCTCCGGGAGCTGCTCCGGGCCCACCGCCGCGGCGTATTCATTCAGGTAGTCGTGCCGGGGCAGAGCGACATTCCGCTGGTGCAGCGGGCCACGCGCCACCTCTACACTCGCCTGCTCCGCCGCCGGTTTCACATCTACGAGCGGCAGCGCAACATGCTGCACAGCAAGGCAACGGTTGTGGACGACCAGTGGACGGTGATCGGCTCGGCCAACCTAGAGGCACGCGGGCTGTGGATCAACCTGGAGTTCCTGGCCGTGATCCACTCGCGCGAGCTGGCCCGGGTGGTGACTCAGATCATCCAGGCCGAGATTGACCAGAGCCACCGGATGCGGTTGCGCGATTACTGCCGGCGGAGTTGGTGGGACCGGCTCCTCGACCGCCTGGCATGGTCGCTGCGCTGGTGGCTCTAGCCGGCCAGCCGGAGCGGGTCGGGGCCTTCGCTCAGGCGGGTTTCGGCGAAGCGCAGGCCGGTCGAGTCGTAGAAAAGGATGCGGTTCTCATCGCCGGCCCAAACGGCGTAGGTGCGAAGCAGGCGCGGTCCTTGCACCTGGAAGAACAACCCACACGGCCGGCCGGAGCGCGTGATGACCCCCTCGTGCAGGGGCGTCTGGGCCGGGTCAAGGTTGTCGTGAGCACACAGGACCTTCAGGACATGGCGGCGGAGGTCTTCCAGGGTCGGCAGGATGGCGATGGCGACGTTCATGCGCTGGTGCTCGTCCTTCAGCCGGCGGGCGAGAGACGGTGTCCGGAGTAAGCAGGTCACGTTCTCCGCCTTTCTATATCGGCCGGGGGACGGTGCCGGTCCAGGCGCGGCGGGTTTGGGCTGATCCCACGAGATTAGACCTGGCCGAGCTGACGGAGGGCCTCGTAAAGGACAATGCCGACGGCCGTGGCGAGGTTGAGACTGCGGACCTTGCCGGACGGCATGGGAATGCGCAGGGCGCGGTCGGCGTGGCGTTCAAGGAGGCCGGCCGGCAGTCCCCGCGACTCGCTGCCGAACAGCAGGTAATCGCCGGGCTGGTAGGCGACGCTGGTGTAAGAGCGGACGGCATGGGCGCTGAAGCAGAAGAGACGCCGGCCGCCGAGAAAGGCCTCAAAGTCGGCAAACGTGGCGTGGCGGACCAGCACGACCGCCGGCCAATAATCGAGGCCGGCCCGCCGCAAGGAACGGTCGTCGAGCCGGAAGCCGAGCCGGCCGATCAGGTGAAGAGTTGCTCCGGTCGCCGCGCAGAGACGCGCCACGTTGCCCGTGTTGGGCGGGATCTCCGGCTCTAGCAGCGCGACATGCAGCACGGGAGAGTCCTGCAACCGCTTGGCCTTTTAATACCGGATCGCCCGGGTCGGTTATCGATGCCGCTTGCGGGCCGGCCCGCTCCGGCCGTCACACTCCGAGGAAGCCGCAGGCGGCCGCGCCGAGGCGTGCGGTGCGGCCAGCAATCTGTATGATAGCAGCACCCCGCGCCGCTGCCCCATTGATCGCGGCGGGGCCCGAGAAGGAGACCGCCATGATCCACATTGCCCCTTCGATCCTGGCCGCCGATTTTGCCCGCCTGGGAGAGCAGGTGCTCGAGGCCGAGCAGGGAGGGGCCAACCGCGTCCACCTCGACGTCATGGACGGGCACTTCGTGCCCAACCTGAGCATGGGGCCGGAAGTGGTGAAGGGGCTGCGGCCGGTGACCCGGCTGCCCCTGGAGGTCCACCTGATGGTGGAGGAGCCGGGCCGGTTCGCCGACCGCTTCCTTGACAAGGGGGCCGACAGTCTGATCTGGCACATCGAGGCGACGCCCGAGCCGCGGGCCCTGATCCGGCATGTCCGTGGCCGGGGCAAGAAGGCGGGGCTGGCCGTTAAGCCGGACACCCCCGTCGAGGTGTTGGAGCCGTTCGTGGCCGACCTCGACGTCGTACTGTGCATGACGGTGCATCCCGGTTTTAGCGGGCAGGCGTTCCTGCCGGAGAGTCCGGCGCGGGTCCGTCGGCTGCGGCAGCTGATCGACCGGCTGAACCCGGCCTGCGACCTGTCGGTGGACGGCGGCATCGACCTGGAGACGGCGCCGGCAGTGGTGCAGGCGGGCGCCAATGTCCTGGTCGCCGCCACCGCCGTCTTCGGTTCCCCCGAGGGGCCCGCCGCCGCCGTCCGCCGCCTGCTGGCACGGGCAAACGGGGTGAAGACCTAAACACCCAGGCGCGGCTTGATAGGAACAGCGGGAGGCCGGAGCCTTGGCCCCGGTCGGAGTGAAGGTAAAAAGTAAAAATTTTTGTTGAAGATGATACGGCCGATCGTTAAATTCACATGGAACACGGGGAGGCCTTCCTAGTGTTTAGGCCTGAAATGCAGGATGTGCTTCCTTTCAGGTGAAGGTTGTGCCGGTAGCGGTAAGAATCGGACACAACCTAGACTCGTTCCCCCGAACAACTCGCATGATCTCGCTCGGGGGAAGTGATTGCCTCTCGAACGGAAGAAGGACCCTTCCAACGACTGGTCTGTGCAGAGAAGGGCGTGCATCTATCGTCTCGAGCGAACGTGGTCCTGTCAGTTCCCGCGGCGTTGGGGCGCGGGATGACTGCTTGGATACGTTCTTTGTTTGGGAGGGAGAGTCATGCCACGTCGAAGAGGAAGGTCCGGGTTCACGTTGATCGAGTTGCTGGTTGTCATTGCCATCATCGCCATCCTGATCGCGCTGTTGTTGCCCGCGGTGCAGAAGGTGCGCGACGCCGCCAATCGCACCCAGTGCAGCAATAACATGAGGCAGATGGGGCTGGCCCTGCACAACTATGCCGGCATGTACGGCGTGCTGCCGCCCGGCCTGGATAACCGGGAGCGGCCCCCTACCTTTTATCCGAGTGCTGCCGTCCCGGGCTGGTATCCCTACTGGAGCTGGATGGCCCGCATCATGCCGTTTTACGAGCAGGACAACCTCTATCGCCAGGCCGACTCGTTTGCTCGCTCAGGGACAGTGGTCACCCAGTACACCTGGTGGCCGTGGGGCGGATTCTGGTTGAACCCGCCGACGCCGCCCAACCCAGCTCTGGGGACACCGTTGAAGATCTGGCAGTGCCCGGCGGACTCGCGGCAACTCTATGTCAGCATCGTTGATGGTCTCCAGATCGCCTTCACCGGTTACCTGGGCATCTCCGGCGTCCGTGGTGACTACAACCTGCCCTATGACCGCGTGGACGGGCGGTCTGGGGTCCTTGTCGGTTATGGTCGCTCGGGGGACCCCCTGCGCTCCGGCATCCGGATCCTTGAAATCGTTGACGGTACCAGCAATACCCTGATGGTTGGTGAGCGGCCGCCTAGTCAGGACCTGTACTACGGCTGGTGGTTCGCGGGCGCCGGCTACGACGGCAGCGGCACCGGGGACGTGGTCATGGGCGCCCGTGACATTGGTTGGGCCGACTATCTCCGCTGCCCGAGGTCGAAGGTCGGGTTCCAGCCGGGCCGGCCGGAGGTCTTCTGCGACCAGGCCCATTTCTGGAGCTTCCACAGCGGCGGCGGCAACTTCATGATGGCGGACGGCTCTGTGCGCTTCCTCAGCTACAATGCCGACCGGGTTCTGCCGCAGATGTGCACGCGAAACGGCGGTGAGGTGTACACCCTCGACTAGGATGCCGCGGGAGACCGAACATGCGCCGGCTCATCATGCTGGCCCTGTTGGCGGCCCTGTTCCTGATCAGCACGGCCAGTTGCGGCTCGTCATCCAACGACCCGTCGGGGCCCAACCCGACGGGTCACAAGCGTTCGCTGAAGAAGCCGGGATAATGATCATCCCCCTCCTGTGACCCGGCATGGCCGGGGCGGGTCCCACCGTAACCGGGAGGAACCCGCAAAGGGCTTGGTCAGCGGTCGAACTCTTCCGTGGGCCTCGGACCTTGCAGAGGCCCACGGAAGCGAGTTAACTACCGTGGCATGGGCCGACCGGGAACCTTGTCCCCACGTCCATGCGGCCCGGCTATCGAGGCCCATCGTCCCTTTTCCCGCACTGCCTCCCGAAACCAAGTCGGCGCCGCTGGTGCGCCCGGGTCGGCGCGTGGTACACTGGCTTTTGTGCCTCGCCGCGTTGCCCTCGAAACTCTGCCGGTGAGGACGGGGCGGCGGGATCATGGCCGGGCCGTACAATGTCTACAGGGCAGGCGGCCCGGGTGGATTGGTGGGCGGCCCGTCCGATCCAGAAGGTGCGTAAACGGCGCCCCGCGACGCGGCTCCCCGGGGCACCCCTGAACTCGGGAGTCTGACTCATGTCCTCGCAGGCCCGGCAACGCTGGCTGGAAGTGGAACAACTCGGCGATGTCACCCTGGTGCGGATCGTGCCGCGAGAGATCCTGGACGAAATGATGATCCAGGTGCTGGGCGAGCAACTCTACGCTTTGGTGGATGAGGAACGCTGCCGTCGGCTAGTGCTCAACTTCGGGGCGGTGCGGAAGATGACCAGTCCGATGTTGGGCAAAATCCGCAAGTTGTACGACAAGGTCCAGGGTGTAGGAGGCCGGCTGGCCTTCTGCAAGATCCATCCGGCCTTGCAGCCGGGCTTCGACATCCTTCAACTGCCCCGTTCCCTGATGCACGACGAGGAGCAGGCCGCCCTGGAAGCGATACAACGCGGCTCATAGCAAAGCCATCCGGCGCTGACGCTCCGGGCTCGGATGAAAGCCGCCTCTCCTTCGGACGGCGTCATTCATCCTTCCAGATGGCTCCGTGGTTCGCCGCCCGGGTGACGAGTACCTGCCCCGGCCCCAGGCCAAAGCGCGTCCGGACGCGGTCGGCCAGTTCTCGGCCGTGCTCCGAGCCGGCGACGATGGCGAACACCGCCTGTCCCCAGGAACTCTGCCCCACCCCGCGGGCGCCCAACCCCCGGAGATAAGCCACCACGGCAGCGACGGCGGGGCTGGCGTAGGTGCCCCCCTGCACCGGGGCGAAGGCCTCGCCGGCCCGCACGTTGAAGTCGTACAACGCCTCGCCGAACCCCTCCAGGTCGCGCTCCACCAGGGCCGGCATCATGCCGAGCATGACCAGCCGGCACAGCGCCTCGGTCCGAGCCAACGCCCGCGCCGGGTCGGCCAGACGTTCGAATGCCTGTTGCTCCTCCAGGCCGTGCCATGCCCGTCCCCCCGGGGGGAACACCAGCACCACCCGCCACGGCTCGGGGAAATCAAGGCGGGCGATCAGTGGGGCGATCTCTTGGCCCGGGCGCTTGCCCCCCTCGACCAGGAAGCCGCCGTGGGCGAAGCCGTGAATGCCCACCGCCGAGCGCAGACCGCGCCCGACCCGCCGAGCCAGCTCGATGGCGTCCGGTTCCCCCAGTTCCGCCGCCGCTGCCAGCGCCCGGGCCACGGCCAGGGCCAACTGCGTGCCGGTCCCCAGCCCGCTGTGCTCGGCGGCACTGTGCTCGACGATCAGCCGGTGCGGCGGCAGCGTCCCCGGCGGCAGCGTCTGCACGAATCGGCGGGCGAAGGCCAGGGCGCGCTCGGCCAGCGGCCCCTCGGCCGACCACGAAGCCGCCGGCGAGACGGTCAGGACGATGCCCGGCTCCTCGACCATCAGCCCGACGCCGCCGAAGCGGCGGGCCGGCAGCACCTCTTCCGCGCTCACATTGGGCCAGCGCTCAACCTGAAGGCCAGGCAGACTGAGGAGGCCAAAGTGGAGCCGGCTCGGCGTGCGCACCCGGATCATGCTCCGCCCTCCCTCCGTCGGCGGGCGGCCTGCTCGACGTGCCGGCGCAACAGCGCGAAAGCTTCCTGTTCCTGTTCGCCGCCGGTTTTGTCCACGATGACGGCCAACTTACGGTACTCGGCCTCGATCTGGTCCAAAGGGAGGAAGTCGGTCCGCGTGGCCAGGATGGCCGCCTCGACCACGGCATGCTTGGCCCGGTTGAAGCCGACGAAGTCACGCAGCCAACCGGCATACACTACCTCCGCCTCGATGCGGACCCGCTCCTCGCTTTCGTCGAGAGAAGCGACCCGGAACTCGTAATAGCGGCAGGCGTCGCGCAGGACCAAGCCGCGCACCCGCGCCGCGGGGAACAGGGCCGGCGGCGGTTCGACCGGCCCCAGCGCTGCTCGAGCCAGGAGCAAGACATCATCGGTGACGTGGAACACCCCCTCGCCGTGGGCCTTAAGATTGCGGTAGGTTTGCGAGGTGGAAAATGGCCGCAGCAAGAAGCGCTCCATGGTCGGGCCGACGCGCGGCCCCATCGGAGCGATATTGACCTCGCCGGAGGGGAAAATCGTCGTGACGACGCCTTCGAGGATCATGTCTGTTGTCCGTGGTCCGTAGCAAAGGTTGCTACGGACAAAGTGCGCGCAGCAATCCCTCCGCCTTGTGCCAGGTCTCCTCGTACTCGCGCTCGGGCACCGAGTCGGCGACAATGCCGCCGCCGACCGGGAACTGCACCCAGCCGCCGCCGATCGTGAAGGTGCGGATGAGAATGCTCGTGTCCATGCGGCCATCGAAGCCGATGTAACCGAGGCTGCCGCAGTATGGCCCCCGCGTGGTCGGCTCCAGTTCGGCGATGATCTCCATGGCCCGGATCTTCGGCGCCCCTGTCACCGAGCCACCGGGGAACGCCGCCCGCAGCAGATCGACCGGTCCCAGCCCCGGCCGCAGCCGGCCGCGCACCTCCGAGACCAGGTGATGCACATATTGGTACGTTTCCACCCGACAGACGGCCGGCACGCGCACCGTGCCATAGCGGCAGACCCGGCCCAGGTCATTGCGCAGCAGATCCACGATCATCACGTTCTCGGCCCGGTCCTTGGCACTATCCCGCAGCTCGTCCCGGCGGGCCTGGTCCTCGGCCGGCGTGGCGCCGCGCGGCCGGGTCCCCTTGATCGGCCGGGCCTCCACCTCACCGTCGCTCTCCACGCGCAAGAAGCGCTCCGGCGAGGCGCTGGCGATAACAAACCTCCCCAGGTCGAAATAACCGGCGAACGGCGCCGGGTTGCGCTCGCGGAGCCGACGGTAGAGTTCGATGGGCGGCGTCTTCCAGGGGTAGAGAAGTCGCTGAGCCAGGTTCACCTGGAAGCAGTCGCCGGCGTGGACGTACTCGATCGCCCGCTGCACCGCCTCCAGGTAGCCGGCCCGGTCAAAGTTGCTGAGCAGCCCGGGCAGCCGGCTCACAGGGTATTGCGACGACGGCGTTAGCCGGAGGCGCGACAGCCAGGTCTTGCCTTCCGATCTCGATTCCGGGTCGGCCTGCACCCGATGCTTGACCTCCGCCAGCCGGCGCTCGGCCCAACGCCGGCGGCGCGGCTCGACCTCGGGGAAGCCGGTCGAGATCAGCCAGGCCCGGCCTTCGGCGTGGTCGAAGGCGAGCACCCAGTCGTAAATGCCGATGGCCAGGTCCGGCACCCCGAACTCGTCGAAGCGCGGCCGCGGCAGGCGCTCCAGGTGATGACACAGGTCATAGCCGAACAGGCCGGCGGCGCCTCCCTGGAACGGGGGTAGCCCGGGAACGGATTCGGCGCGAGGGTAGCGGGCCAGCCGCTCGGCGATCATGCCGAATGGGTCTGGCGCCTGGAGCGCGGCGTGAAAGTCCGAGCTGCCGGCCTGACCGCGTCGTTCAGCAGACGCCCGAGGCCGGGCGCTGCCGGACAGGCGTCCGCGGTGCGACCAGAAGAATTCCGGCGGGTCGGCGGCCAGGAACGAATAGCGGCCGAGATAGGAATGGATCAGGGCGCTATCGAGGAAGAGCACGTGCCGCAGCCGGGCCAGACGCCGGAACGCTTCCCAGGGGTTGGGTGCCGGCGTTAGCTCTTCGACGAGCGGAAACCGGCCGGGACATGGGCCTGCTGCCTGCCGGTCCGTTGAATCAGCGGCCTGAAGTTCCTGGTTCATCGCGTGCCGTCCCTCGTTCCTCCTTGATTGTACCTTGATGGCTCGTCTCCGGCACGGTCAGGAAGCCCCAGCGCAGCGCCTGGTCCTGGACATAGTTTTTGCCCAGCGTCAGCGCCGTCACCGCCTTGGCCATCTCGTAGCCGAGGTAGAAGGCGTGCGATGGCTCAATCGCCTCGCGCTGCTGCATCGCGGCGAACAGCGCGAACGGGTCCGTGCCTTGCAGGAACATCTTGTCATTGAGGACGTGGAGCAGGCCGCGCTCGGCGAAGAGGCGGAAGTTGCGGTCGGTGAGGCGCTCGGCCAGCTCGCGCAGGGTTGCCTCGCCGTGCTCGCGCAGTTTCGGGTCGCGCAGCAGCACCAGGTTGGGTTCCAGGTGCTTCGGCAGGACCCGCTCCCGGCAAGCGTAGTGGACCAGTCGGCGGGCCAGGTCCAACTCGCGCACCGCGCTGCGGCACCAGTTGATCACCTCGGTCGTCAGCACGCTGCGGATGCCCAACTCTTGACAGAAACCGAGGAGCATCACGTTGATGCCCGCCGAATCCACATCGGTCAGCTCGGTCAGATTGCCGACGCCCATGAGCATCTCGGCCTCGGGGTAGCGGCGCCGCACCTCCAGGTAGCGCCCCAGCGACGCCGCGAAGCCGAAGCCGATCGGCTCGATCACCGGGTCGATGCGGAACGGCACGCCTCGGCGTTCCAGTTCATTCACCGTGTCGTCCAGGCCCTGCAGCCCGGCCGGCACGTCGGGCACGACGACGAACTCGCAGCCGCCATACTTCTCGTAGACGGCGCGGGCGGTTTCGACATTGCTGCGATTGATGCTCAGGACCAACTCGGCGCCGGCGGCCACGGCGGCCTCGACCTCGCCGGCATCGAAGCTGTCGATGGAGACACGGCAGCCGGCATCGCGCAGAGCCTGCACCGTGTCGCCGACGCCGGACCAACCGCCGCCGGGATCGCAGCCGAGGTCGATAACGTCGGCCCCCTCGGCCCGATATTTCAGTGCCTGGTGCAGGATCTCTTCGAGCGTCAGGCGCGGGGCGTGATTGATCTCCGCGAGAATTTCGATGTCGTAAGTGCCATAGCCGGTCGGTGGGCCGCGGCGGGAGCCGAAGTACTCCGGCAGGTCGCGCAGGTCTCCGGGGCCGCGCTCCACCGGCAGCCCGGTCTGCTCGCCGACCGGCTTCAGGTCGCCCGGACAGAGGCCCGGCAGCAGCACCCGATCGACGCCGGGGGGCACATTCAGATGGCGGGCAATCCACGAAGTGGTCGCCAGCGCCACCACCGTGATGGGAAGCACGGCCACGCTGTAGTCGAAGCCGGCGCGCGGGGCCAACTCCGCCAGCACGCGCCGCAGCGCCGGCTCAGCCAGCTTGCCGGTCACAAACAGAAGGTGAGGGCGGGACATGTCATTAGTCCGTAGTCTGTAGTCCGTAGTCCGTAGCAAGCTCTCTTCGAGAGATGGCGATCCGGTGCCATCCATCTACCATCCACCATACCCGAAACGGTCGAAGGAGACGCTGTCTGTTGCTACGGACTACGGACTCGGGAGGGAACCCGCCCCGTCATGGGGCCGAAGCGCAGCTGGAGCCAGAGCCACAGCAGCAACGCTGCGGTCCCATAGAGGACCAGGCCGAACAGACAGGCTCCCAGCCGGCCCCAGGGCTCTTCGATACCGGCCCGCCCCTCGAAGTCGCCGATGTAGAAGGCCAAAAAGCCCAGCGTCCAGGGGGGCGTCAAGCCATAGAGGTGGAAGTCCGTCAGCCAGTCATAGCGGGGCGAGCGCGTCGTACTCAGCAACGGTTGGAGACAAATCCCTACCACCCAGTGGGCAGTGCTGGCGGCAATCAGAGCCAGTAGGGTCCAGACGGTGGCGCGCAAGGTGGTGCGGCTGCTCAGTGAGAAGCAGAGTCCCAGCGCAGCGGCGAAGCCGGCGTAGACAAACCAGCCGGCCGCCAGCAGCGGCAGGGCAAAGGGGCAGAGCCCGCCCGTGAAGACACCCAGCGCCCAGATCACCCCCAGACACCACCAGGCCTTGCGGACACTGAGGATGCTGGCCCACCACTTGCCCCACAGAATGTGCCTGTCGGTCAGCGGCGTGGTCAACAGGCCATCCAGCGTCTGCCGCTCCCGCTCGCCACTGATCGCCCCGGCCGCCCGCACCGCCACCGCGATTATCATCAGACAGGCGATCGGCGTCCCCACCAGGCGCACCCAGCCGTTGCTGAATTCGATCAGCCCACTGCCCACGGCCAGAGCGAAGAGTACGCCGGTGACGAAGACCGCCCCGGCGATATACAGGGCGATGGCCGCCAGGCTGACGGCGATGCCGACGGCCCAGTGCGACAGGCGGAAGCCCGAGTCGAAGTACATCTCTTTCCAGAGGATCGGATCGCCGGTCAGGGGCGGCCGATACTTGGGCGGCGGCTCAAAGTTCGGCCGGCGGAGCAGGACATAGTCTCCCTTCTGGGGCAGCTCGACCCGCACTACCTGCACCTTGCCCGACGCCTGCTGCCGCGCCTCCCGTCGCAGCATCCACGAAGCCCAGACGACGCAACCGACCGTGACCAGACCGTGGAAGATGGCGTAGTCGCGCAGCACTACCCAGAGCTGCCGATCCAGCGCGTTGAGCGAGACCGCCTCCGACAGCCGGGCCATCGCCACGAAGATGTTGCCGGCGCCGGGCAGGGCCAGGAAGGTCAGCGGCGCCGGCGCGGCCAGGAGCGTGCCGCAACAGAGCCCCGAGGCGACCAGGTAGACGACCGTCTCCAGGTAGGTGAGGAAAATGGCGTCGCGGGTACGGTTGACGTAGACCGAGTTGAGCAGCCCCAGGCTGGCCACGCTCACCATGGTCAGCACCGTGGCGGCGAAGCCGGCCAGCAACAGGTTCGGGTCGATGCCCCCCAGGAACTGCACCAGGCTCAGGATCGGCAGCCCCGCCAGCACCACCAGGGCCAGACTGGCTAGCCGCGAGACCAGCTTGCCCAGGACGATCTCGCGGTCGCGCAGGTCGGTGGTCAGCAGGTATTCCAGCGTCCGCCGTTCCTTCTCCTCGGTGATGGCCCCGGCCGTGAAGACCGGCGCCAGCAGGATCACCACCCCCAGTTGCACACTGACAAACACCGTGAAAAACGAGGTGGCGAAGCGCGTCACTTGGTTGCCGGGGACGGTGGCGCCGGTCAGCAGGTCGCTCAGATCGACGCCCAGCCAACTGGTGTAGAAGATGAAAAGGGTCAGCAGCAAGACGGTAGCATAGCCGCCGCGGAGCAGGAAGTAGCGGCTGCGGCGCGAAGTGCGGACCAGGTCGTAGAAAAACACTGGGCCCAGCAAGCGGGGCAACAGCAGCCGGGCCAGCACCGCCAGCGCCACCAGCAGCATTGCTCCCAGCACCAGCTGGTAAGGCACCGGCAGCCACCGCGCCCGCCAGAGCAGGCCGGCCGCGGCCAGCGCCACGCCGGCGGCGGCCAGTTCGCGCCGGTCGAGGTGCCGCCGGAGCCAACTGACCCACGTTCGCACGAACAGCAACATCAGCGTGCACCCCCTCGCTGTTTGGCCGTCTGGTCTGGGTCCGGCAGCCGGAGGAAGTGCGCCCGCTCCGGCCGGAGCAGGTGGAACGGCAGCGGCATGCGGCCGGTCACCTGCGTGAAGTTTTGTCTCGCGACCGCCCACAGGACCCAGGCGGCCACCGCGTAACAGCCCAGGCCGAACGAGGCCGCCAGCAGCCGGCCGCAGCTTAGCAAGCCCTTCCGCCAATAAGCGCTTCTTCCGGAGGACCACTTATGGTAGGTGGGCCAAAAGTCATCGACGTCGTGGAGGCCTCCCTCGGCCTCGTTACTATCGAAGGCGAGCAAGTACAGGGTAAGGGGTGGTGTCAGCGCGTACTTCTGAAGCTCGATGATCCATGTAGCGTGATCGGTATTGCCCCTCGTGGGAGCGGAGGCGAACCGCAGGTTGAGCCACATCCCGCACAGCCAATGCCCGCCCGTGAGCCCCACGATGGTCACCAGGGTCCAGACGGTCGCCCGCGTCGTACTGCAACAGAAGAGCGAGAACGTCAGCCCCAGGCTAGCAAGGAAGGAGGCGTAGATGAGCCATGCGATCAACAGCAAGGGCACCGCCAGCGGGAACAGCCCGCCCGTGAAGACACCTACCACCCCGATGGCCCCCAGATACCATCCCAGCCGGCGCACGCTGGCAATGCTCCCGATCCACTTGGCCCTCAAGATCGCCTCGTTGCTCAGCGGACTGCTCAGCAAACTGTCGAAGGTCTGTCGCTCGCGCTCGGCGCTGATGCTGCTTGCGGCATGCAGGGCGACACCCAGCAGCATGAGGCACGCCAGTGGCGTGCCTATGCATCGCACCCCGGCATTCATGGTCTCGGCCAGGTCCCCCCGGGCGGAACCGAGCATGAACAGGCACAGGAAGCCGAAGGCCCCCAGCAGGACCAGGCCATAGAGCAAGGCGCCCACAACCGCCATCGTTATTCGGCCGAAGCGGAACATCGGCTCGGTGTATAGCTCCTTCCAGACCATCGGCTGGCGGCCAACGCGCGGCCGACGGCGGGGCATGAACGTGATGCGAAAGCTCCGCCGCGACCGGCGCGAGGCCTGCCACCGGCTCCAGGCACGCAGCACGGCCGTCGCCGTCAGCAGGCAGAGGACCGTCACCGCGCCGTGGAACAGGGCATAGTCGCGCAACAGTGTCGGTAGGACGGCCGTCGGGCCGGCGCCGGTGGCGGCCGCCGATCGCAGGGACCGCAGCGCCAGGATAATATTGCCGGCGTGCAGCCAGTCGAGCAGCGGCACCTTGCCCCAGGCAAGCAGGTGCAACGCCATCGAAGCGGCCAGGTAGAGGATTGCCTCGGCATAGGTAAGCAGGATGGCGGTGCGCGGCTTGGCGGCGAGCACCGAGTTGAGGATGCCCAGGCCGGCCAGGCTGAACATGGTCAGGGCGGTAGCGGCGAAGCCAGCCAGCACCAGCTGCGGGTCCACGCCGCCCAGAAACTGCAACAGGCCGAGGACTGGCAGCCCCGTCAGCACCAGCAGGGCCAGGTACGCCAGCCGCGACGCCAGCTTGCCCAGCACGATTTCCAGCGGCTGCAGGTCGCTCGTCAGGAGGTAATCGAGCGTCTTGCGCTCCTTCTCTTCAGCCACGGCACCCGCTACACAGGCGGGGG
>DATLYH010000314.1:0-26223 GCA_035575035.1 Gemmataceae bacterium | reverse complement strand
CGTGCCGGGCGCCGAAGTAGGCATCGCGCAGGTGCCAGACATAGCGCATGGGAGTCAGGCAGTAGCAGACATGCGGGACGCCAGCCGGCGCCAGGGCGGCCTTGGCGGCGCAGTGGCTGATACTGACGACCAGGTCGCAGGCCGGCAGCCGCCGGCGCGCCGCGGCCGGCATCAGCGGCAGCAAGTAACGGTAATAGCGGTGGACGCCGGGCAGGTGTTGGAGGAAACTGGCCCGGGGGTGCAGCCGCTCGATGGCCGGCGCCACGCTGCCGGGCCGGTGGAGAAGCGTGAAGAGGCGGGCCCGCGGCCACCGGCGGCAGAGCACCTCCAAGCACTTCTCGCCGCCGCGCATGCCCGTCAGCCAGTCGTGTACCAGCACCACGCGCAGCTCGCCGTTCGCTTCCATGCGCCCGTGTCCTCGGTCTTCGGCCGGTAGAACGCGAGCCAGTGTAACGCCGAGCCGCTGCCGGGCAAAGACGAAGTTCCGGCCGGTCGAATCACCGACCCTCGTCCGCCCTCCGGAACCCTTCCGCATAACCTGATAGAGGCTTGTTGATGGGACGCGGAACCCCGCACAAGCCCATCACTTACCACTGCGATTGGCAGTAAAGGACGTTTCATGCGACGCTTCCTGAACAGGTTGGTTGGGCGGAAGATAGTTCGGACTCGGCAGACGGGTCGCAAGAGTGGTTTTGTCCCTCGGCTGGAAACACTGGAGAACCGGTGGTGCCCCAGCTGTCTCATCACCACGATTGATGGCGGTCACACCGTGAAGATCGTGGGCGACAACCAGGCCAACGTCGTGTCGATCAAGGACGACGCCGGCGCCAGCGATCTCGAGGTCAAATGCGACGGCATGAAGAAGAACTTCAACACCGACGACATCAGCAAGATCATCGTGGACCTCAAGGGCGGGGACGACCAGTTCACCTACGAACTGGGCGGCGGCTCCGACTTCGAGGTCGCGAAGGTCATTCAGCTGAAACTGGGCAAGGGGAACGACTCCGCCCGGTTCAATTTCCTCGACGACGGCAACGGCGGTTACTCGATGGTCAAGGCCGACCTGAGCATCGATGTCAAGGCTGACAAGGGTGATGACCAAGTGGAGGTGAAGCTGGGCGCTGTCGATAGTGTCAACGTGCTCGTCAAGGCCCAGATGGGCAAGGGGAACGACCGTTTCCTCGGGTACTTGCTGGGCGACCTGCTCGGCACCGCCCACGTGTCGGTTGACGCCCGCGGCGAGGACGGCAACGACACCATGAGCGTCTCGGCCGACTTCGACGTGGCCAATAACCAGTCCAGCCTGGACATTGACGCGGGCGCCTCCCTCGACGTCGTCGTGGACGGCGGCAAGGGGAATGATGACCTCGCCTTCAATTACCTTGGCGTCCTGGACGGCCAGCTTCGCTTGAACCTGAATGGCGGCAAGGGCAACGACGAGGTGTTCGCCCAAATCCATGCGTTAGCCGACAGCGACGGCTCCGTGGACGCCAAGGTCTTTGGAGATAAGGGCAATGATCAGCTGACCCTCAAGGTGCTGGAGGACCCAGGCAGCGATCTCGACATCTTGAACGCCCTGCTCGACGGCGGCAAGGGCCATGACACCTGTGTGACCACGCCCAACGTTACGGAGGTTAACTGCGAGGCGTAAGTCAGGCCGCGGACAGGGAAGAGGCACCGGGAGCACGACCAGGAAGGGCGTGCTCCCGGTTCGTTTCTTCGGCGTTGGATTAGCGCTGGAGCGCCTCGCGCCGGAACGGATCGGGCCGGAACTCGGGGTTGAGCTTGATGTCGCGGAAGAAGTAGCTGGCGATCAGCTCGCCGTCCTTGCCCTTGAGCACGGAGCCGACCTGCAGCCAGGTCTCCTTGTCGATGTAGACGGTCACCTCGGTGACGCCGTCCGCCTCAGGCTTCTGGTAGCGGCTCCGCCTCAGCACGTGACAGACGCGGTCGCCGGCCTCCTTGACCCGCTCTTCGCCAAGATATTCGACAAACAGCGTGCCGTTGTCCCGGGCCGCTTTCCAGGTCTTCAACACGCGCTCGGTCCCCTTGCGCAGGCCAAACTCCTTGAGGGTGTAGCGTCCCGAGTCGCGTGCTTCCTCGCCCTCGGGGTCCCTGGCGACGATCAGCCGGCCAAGCAGCCGCCCGTTGGGACGGACCAGCATCATGCCGTCGTTTTCTCCCTCGACGTACAGCGCCTGGCTGGCCCGACGGGCGCCCTCCAGCCAGCGCATCAAGACGCTATGCGGCTCCTCGCGGAACCAGACCTCGATGACCTCCTTCTTCCTCAGTTCGCCGTTGATCCGCTCCTGTTTCTCCAGAATGAGGGTGTAGCCCTTGACCTCACGCTGGTAACGGCGCAAGCAATTCTCCAGGAAGGCGATCGGGTCCTCGCGGGCCAGACGCTTCATCTCCTCGTCGCTGGGGAGGGGTTTATGGTCGTCGGCCGCCCCCCTCACCCTACCCTCTCCCTCTGAGAGGGTAGGGTGAGGGGAGGCTGGGCGGCGCTCGGGCGCCGGGACGCGGCGCTGGGCGTCGGGGTTGAAGGGGGCGAGGAAGAGGAAACAGAAGGGGAGTCCGATCAGGTAACGGCGCATGGCGGATCCTCCTATCCGTGCCAGCGGGGTGGGTTCTTCCGATGATTTCCTGCGGCCTCTTCTGCCGGAAGGTCAGGAACCATCCAGGACCCGGCGGGGAGAAGCCGGGCGACCTTCTTTTGAGACGCACTGAATTCTATTTACGTGGTCAAGTCCCTCGCGACAACACCGTGTCACCGGAGCGGGTCGAAATCACTGCCGAGCAAAGTGTACCACTCCCGCAGGCCGGCCAACTCCTGCCGCGCTCGGGCGCTGGGCTCGACGAACTGGACCGACCGCGGGGCTGCCAGCGCCACCAATTGGCGGACATCAAAGGTCTCAAGGAGCCCAAAGCAGAACATCTCCGGCATTTGATCGACGGAGCGGTTCTGCTCGATGATCTCCTTCAGACTGCCCAGCGCCCCGTGCAATTCCAGCCGGCCGATTGCCTTCTCCTCTAAGCCGGCGGCCGCCAGTGCCATCGTGCTGGTGCGCGGCCCGACGGCGACCAGCGTCACCGGCCCGGTGCGGTGTTCGGCCTGCGCCCAGCGCGCCACCGCCGCTAACTGACTTGCCTGCAAGCCGAGCGGCCGATCGCCCACCGCCGCGACCAGCAGGGCGAAGAGAAAGTCGCGCTTCTCGATCTTCGATTCGCCCAGGTAGAACGGATCGACCGCCAGCACCCGGCGGCCTTCGGCCAGCAACCGTCCCGCGGTGACCGGATCGGTGCGCCGGCCGGCGTCGTTGATCAGGATCGCTGTTGCCTTCGGCTCGCCGCGCACCAACTCGACCACCGGCACTGTCCAGGCGCCGTCCATCTTTAATTTCCAGAAGGTGGCCCGGATGCCCCCCTTCTCCTCGCTGCCGACCTTTTCGGCCTGGACTGTGTAATCCTTCGCCTTGATCACGTCCCGCAGCTTGGCCCGGCGCTCCTGCTGCCATCGGCCGGCCGTCGTTCGGTCGCCGGGCAGGTCAGGCGAGCGGGGCAGACCCTTTGCCAGGGTCCGGGCCAGCGTGTTGAAGTCGGCGTTGCCGGTCGGCAACTCGACGGCCAGCTCATCCTGGGACTTCACCTCGTCCTGGCAAGGGATCTCGCGGGCATCGAAGCGAGCATCGCCGGTGAAGAAATGGTCGCCCAGCATGCGGTAGAACGCCTGGCGGTTGTCGATCTCGTAGTTGTGGGTGCCGGGGTCGTCATTGATGTGCCAGCGCAGTGCCTTCTCCCGGCCATACAGCTTGAAGATGGGGCCGGCCGCCTCCAGAAGCGGCGGCAGGGCGTAGCCGGCCTCGAAGCAGCACTGGTCCTTGGAGTTGTATGTCAGCAGCGTCGGCCGGGGCGCCATCAACGCGGTCAGGTGGGTGTAGTCAGCCACGGTGGCCAGGTCGCAGGGCGTCTGCTCGGAGTCGCCCAGGTCCTTGTGGTGGCGGACGCGCGTACGGAAGCTGGAGTAGCCGGCCACCGGATTGGCCAGCTTGACCCGAGTGTCGAGCGAGCTGATGAAGATGGTCTGCCAGCCGCCGCCCGACAGGCCGGAGACCGCCACGCGCTCCGGGTCGGCGTGCTCCAGGCCGAGCAGCAGGTCGAGGGCCCGGCTCATGCACAGGTAAAAGGGGGCCAGCCCACTGGTGCCGCACAGGTCCAGCTGGTTCATGCGGTAGTGTCCGTAGCCCGGCGTCCGGAGCTGGCCCATGCCGAGCCACTCGACGTTCAGCACCAGCATGCCGCGCTTGGCCTGGTTGATGCAGCGGATTTGCTTGTAGGGCGCCGCCTTGCCGTTGCCGTCGTGGCCGTTGACCGCCAGGCTGACCGGCACCTTGCCTTGCAGCTTCTCGGGCTCGTAGAGCAATGCGGGAATCCACAGTCCCGGCAGCGCCTCGTAGCGGAGCTTCTTGATGCGGTAGCCCGAGCCGCCCGCAATGGTGTCGAGCCATTCGACCCGGGTCTTGGCGTCGCGCCAGGCCGCTGCCTCGCCGCGGAAGACGATGCGCTGGAGCACGGCAGCGCGGATACGGCGGGCGTGCTCCTCCCATTCGGCCACGGTCCGCACCTCCGGCATCCGGGGAACCCACGGCTCCAGGTATTCCTCCACCTCGATCAGCGCCTGTCGGGGCCCGATGATCTCGCGGCCGAGCAGGGCCTTGAGGTCATCGGACTCATCGGCCCGCACAAAGGGAGCGAAAAGCAGGAGCCCAATCAGCACAAGGGAGAAGCGCATCATCTGCACCTCGGGGAAGGAGTCTGCCTGGATGGTTGCCGCCTGCGGCTTAGCGCCGGGCCGCGAACGGCTTGGGGGTATCACTGCTTCGGAGTCAAAAGTCCGGCCCCAGGGCATTGCCGTCGGCCGGGGTGATGGCGTTGCGCAGCGTCTGCTCGCTGATTGTTTTCTTGATGGAGCGGACGGAGCCGTCGGCCATGGCGGCCAGGAAGGCGGGCCGGGTCGGATCGCCCAGCCGATTCAGGATCGACGCCCGGGCGTCGTAAAGCACGTCCTCCGGCTTGGTCCAGGGGACCGCCTGCGCCGCCTCGACGATCAAGAGGGTGTTGGAGGTGCCGTCCGTGACCTGGGCGAATGACAACGGCTTGGGGCCGCCAAAGAGCGGGCAAGTCTTCGGATCATAGGCAGCGCTGGGCCGCGCGGTGAGCACCTGGAAATAGGTCATGCCGAGCTTCGCCGGCCGATCCGGCATCATGTAAACCGGGGGCATCTTCGCCAGGAGCTTCTTGTTGTGCGGGCTGTCCCACGGCTCGTCAAGCTTGAACTGCTTGTACAACTCCTCCTGTTCCAGGTAAGGCAGCAGGGCCACGCGCCAACTCAACAACGGCCGGCCGTTCTGGTCGCGGATGGCGGCGTCAGGCAGGTGCCCATTGGCGTCATGATATTTGTGCATGGCCAGAGCGATCTGCCTGAGGTTGTTCGAAGCGATGGTGCGGTTAGCGGCCTCGCGCACCTTCTGGATGGCGGGGAGGACCCGCGCTGCCGCCTGGGCCGCCGCGACGTTGTACTCGATCTTGACCTCCAGGCGCACGACCTTTGCCTGCTGCTGCGGGGAGATGCTTTCCAGGGCCTTTTCCAGCGGGGCGAGGGCCTGGACGATCTGGGCCCCGTTGGGCTGCCGGGCCAGCTCCTTCTTCTGCGCGGCCAGCATTGTCCGACCAAAGGCCAGCGCGGCGACGGCCGCATCCTTGGCCTTGGCTGCCTTGGCCTCGTCAGCGTAGGTCAGGTACAGCTGCATCTGCACGTCCCTGGTCCCGCTCATGGTCAGGGCGACAGTCTGCGCGTCCAGAAGGGCCTCGTAGGGTCTTGCCTCATCGGGCAAATCCTTGCGCAGCTCGTTGACCTTGTCGGCCGGCACATTGACGCCGACGACCAGATCATGGCCTTCCGCCGCCAGCTTCAGCGCGTCGCTCAACGGGCCGGTGGTGCCGGGCCGGGCCGTCCCGTCCAGCAACCGTTCCACTCCTGGGGCATTTCCGATCACGATGAGGTGATCGTTCGGGAAGTAGACAGCGCCGTTCTCGTCGGTGTGATAGGTCTTGCCGTGGCGCTGCTTCTCCTGCAAGCCGGGGGGCAAGAGGGCGAGGATCTTCGATTTATCGTAAGCCTTGGTCGTACTGACGACCGCCGCGACCGCCTCTTCCTGCTGCTCAAGGTTGAGCACGATGAGGATGACGCGTTCCACGTCGCCGAGCGTCAGGCCGATCTTTTGTTCCATCGCCGCCAGCTGTTGCAGCGGCTCCTTGAGGAACGGCTCCGCGAGCTTCAGCTGCTCTTTCGTTTGCGGATCGTTCCAGTACTTGGCGATGCGAAAGGTTCCAAACCCGACGGCATGCGGCGGCACCAGGGCAAGATCGGGCGGCAGGTCTCCCGGCTGAGTGGGCTGGTTCGGTTGTGCCGGCTGGTCGTTCTTGGCAACCTGGGGAGCGACCGAGCCCGGAGCGGGCGCCTTGTCGCCGCGGAAGAAGAGAAGCCAAGCGGCCACCCCGCCGCCAACCAGCAGGAACAGCGCTCCTGCGCTGATACCGAGGATCAGCGCCACCGGGGCCCCCTTGGTCTCGGGGCGCCGTTTCCTGCGCGGCCGCTCCTCTTCCATCTCCTCCATGTCTTCATCCTCGTCCGGCTCCGGGGGCGGCGCAACTTTCGGCTTCGGCGAGCGCGTGGTGGCAGTGGCGAGATCGGGTTTCCTGGCCGCCGGCCGGGATGGCACTCCACCGTCCGCCTGGCCGGGAACCTGCATCTCGGCGCCGCAGCCGGGGCACTTGACGCGCCGGCCGGCCAACTCCGCCCTGGCCTGGAGCTGCTTGCCGCAGTCGCAGCTGAAGCGGATCAGTCCGGAAGACTCGGCCTTGGCGGCGGAAAGCGACGAGGCCGGGGTCTGGGGCTGCCTGGCGCCGGCCGGCGCCGCCGCGGGAACGAAGAGCATCTTCCCGCAGGAGGGGCACTTGACGCGCTTGCCCGCGTTCTCATCGGCGGTCTTGAGCTGTTTGCCGCAGGGGCAGGCGAAGGTAATGGGCATGGCTTTCTCTCCGCGTTGGGGGAGCTAGGTCGTCGCCGCCACGGCAGGGAGCTGTTGCTGTCGTGGATCGCATGATGGACATCCGGGTGGCTTCAAACTATCCGGAGAGCGCCCCGAAGGGCAACAAAAAATCCGGTCCACTTGCCTGGTCGGATAGGCATCTGAATTGTAGGTGGAATTGGAACGCCCCCGAGCAGCTGCCGGGCAAACCGTGACTTCATAAAGCAGCGATAACGGCCCGGGCCGCTGTCATGCTTGGTTCGGCGACCGGTATTTCCCGACGTTGACGGCGAATGGTGAACCATGAAGCGGTTCCTCACGGCGGAGTGGCGGTATCTGGCGATGCTCAACTACGAGATCGATCCAGGCGTCCTCCGTCCGCTCGTACCCGAGGGCACCGAGCTCGATGCCTGGAACGGCACGACGTTCGTCAGCCTGGTGGGCTTTCGCTTTCTCCGCACCCGCCTCCTGGGCATCCCTGTGCCGTTCCACCGCAACTTTGAGGAGGTCAACTTGCGCTTCTATGTCCGCCGGCGCGTCGGCGGGGAGTGGCGGCGCG
The DNA here is from genome assembly GCA_035575035.1 of Gemmataceae bacterium. Classification (GTDB taxonomy): domain Bacteria; phylum Planctomycetota; class Planctomycetia; order Gemmatales; family Gemmataceae; genus DATLYH01. The sequence continues at coordinate 18,573 of DATLYH010000314.1, read as the reverse complement.
GGGTTGTGTTCGTCAAGGAGGTGGTTCCCCAATGGGCCATTGCTGCCGTTGCCCGCTGGGTGTACAACGAGAACTACGTCGCTTGCCCGATGGACTCCCAGGTCCAGTTGCCGGACCCGGCGCGCGGACTCGGCGGGTTTGTAGAATACGGCTGGGGAAGGCACCCCGGTAGAAACGCGCTGCGGGTGGACTTTGCGGGTTCACCGAGTTACCCGGTGGCAGGTTCGCACGAGGAGTTCATCGCAGAGCGCTACTGGGGTTACGTGGTGCAGCGCCGCGGGACGGTCTTGGAGTATGAAGTGCAGCACCCCCCGTGGCGCGTCTGGCGGGCTACCACGGCCCGCTTGGAGTGCGATGTAGCGAGTTGCTACGGCCGCCCGTTTGGCGCGGCGCTGGGTCAGGAGCCCAGTTCAGCGTTCGTGGCGGAGGGCTCGGCCGTGACGGTTTTCCGGGGCGTTCCGCTCCCGAAGCAGGCTACGCTGATGCCCCACTAGTCGCTCCCGTCGATCGGGGGGGCGCGGTACGATCTTCGGACGCCGGAAGTCCAACTGGCGGCTGAGCGGACGTTCGGCGGTGCGGGAGGGTATTGGGAACGGCGATGTCACAGCCGATTTGCCGTTTTCGGTTGCAATTTCTTGGTCCGGCAATTCGCTTCAGTATCTTAACCGCGATACTGTTCGAAGGGTTGATCCGGCTGGACGGGGTGCTGCTGGATCACGGCGCTTGGTTGGTGGCCCGCCTGTTCCTCCTTCTGGGGGCAGCACTCTGGATGGGACTCCTGGTGTTGTTGTGCCGCGTTCGCGTGACCCCGCTGGGGATCAAGTCTCCCGATTGGCCCTGGATCGTCCGGGAGTTGCCTTGGGACAGTATTGCGATAGTACAGCGCGTTAACTTACTGGGCTTTCGTTTTCTGGTACTGTATGCCGCGAACAAGCCGTTTGGGATGTGGGTGCCGTTGTTCTTGAAGGATGGAGATCAATTTTGGCGGATGGTTAAGGGATGTGTTCCCCTCGACCATCCTTTACGGATAGCCGCCGAACCAGACGCTGCACCTGCCCCGGCTCGCGATGTCGGTTCTGAGGCTTCGTAGCTCACGGGCAACCGCCGGGACCTGCCTGCATCGAGGGGGGCAGCCGAGGTGGCGCTTGGTAAGAATTACAATGGTCGTGCGGTCCGTGCCGGGGCGCCCATTGTCCCTCCCAATCCCTAACCTCGCTCCAGGCCGTCCGTTAGGCGCACGCCGGCCAAAAACTGTCTCACCCTATCCACCCCTGGCTCAACTTTTGCTGTAGAGTTGCAGCGGACACCTCTTTGAGCCGCTCCGCAATGGACCCGTCATTCCCGGACAGGTGGAGGAGGCACTAGGCATGGCCACGCGCCGACCGCTGCTGTTGGTATTCGCCGGGGTCTTCGCTTCACTGGGCGCCACTCACCGCACTCCGAACTTCCTCGTGGAAGCGCCGACCCCCCAGATCGCCCAGCAGGTCGGCCAGTATGCCGAACACTACCGCAAGGAAAAGGCCCGCGAGTGGCTCGGCCAGGAGATGCCCCCCTGGCCGCAGCCCTGCCCCTTGCGCGTCACCGTCACCATGAGCGGCGCCGGCGGCGCCACCTCCTTCAGTTTCGAGAACGGCCGAATCTTGCAGCAGATGCACATCGAAGGCTCGCTCGATCGGCTCTTGGCCAGCGTCCTGCCGCACGAAGTGACCCACACCGTCTTCGCCCACTACTTCCGCTGCCCGGTGCCGCGCTGGGCCGATGAGGGGGGCGCCGTCCTCTCCGAGGATGAGGCCGAACGCAACCGCCATGACCTGCTGGCCCGCCAGATCCTGAATACCCCCGGCCGGGCCATTCCGCTGCGGCGGTTGTTCGCCCTGCGCGAATATCCCAGCGACGTCATGGCCCTGTACGCCCAGGGCTACTCAGTCGTCAACTTCCTGGTCGGCCGGAGCAATCGGCAGACGTTCCTGGCGTTCGTGGCCCACGGCATGCGGCATGGCTGGGACTCGGCCGCCCAGAGCCATTACCGCTTCAACAGTGTCGAGGAGCTGGAGCAGGCCTGGCTGCAACATCTGCGCGAGACGCGCCGGCCGCCGGCACAGCTGGCCCACAACACCCGCCCGGCCGACGGCGAGGCCGCCCACCGCGTGGTTGTCCGCCAGACCGTGCCGCCGGCGCAGCCGCTGGAGCCGGTCGCTTCTCCCATCTACCGCGGCGTGGCCCCCGAGCCGGGCCGAGAGGGGGAGAGGTTCCAGGACCCGGCCCAGGCATCCGCGGCCCATCCCGGCCCAGCCTCGCCCCCTGCCGGACCGGGGCTGCCCGCCCGTGTCACCCTGGGGCCGCCGCAATTTGACCCGCCGCCGGCCCAACTCGGTCGGCCGCAGCCCGCTCCGTGGTCGCCCACCGGCTCCCGCCGCTGAGCCGCCCTGGCCGCTCCGCCCCCGTCCTAGCGAGGGCTGCTTTCAGTGGTAAGTTTTTGTCAGAGCCCGGAGCGTCAGCAGCGGGAACGCCAGCACTCGTCCCGTCGCTCACGCTCCGGGCTCTGAAAGTCCAGCACCCGTCGCTCACGCTCCGGGCTCTGAAAGTCGCGCATGCTCCGGGAAGGGCCGCAAGTAGGGAAGGCACCCTTTTCTCCCTTCCCCCCTTGAAATCAGGCCCCCCCCTTGTAAAATTCAATAGACCTGCGGGTGTAGCTCAGTGGTAGAGCACCACGTTGCCAACGTGGGTGTCGTGGGTTCAAGTCCCATCACCCGCTCTTTTTCCAGCCGAGATGGTCCCGAGGAAATGCGACGTACCGACCGCGCGTCTCCTCGTCCCTCTCGGCTTTCTTAACTTCTGGTGGGGAGCACCTCATGACCGACGAACCACGGCCGGACGAGCCCCAGACCGAAATCACCCCGGAAACCGCCGCGGCCGGCGCTGAAACCGCCACCGCCGAGCCGGAGGCGCCGCCGGAAGAAAAACCGCTCACCGAGAAGGAGCCGGAAAAACTTCATCAAACAGTCGAGATCACCGACATCGGCCCTTGCCGCAAACATATCAGGGTCTGTGTCGAGCGCGCCGACATCGAGGCGCGCATGAAGGAGAAGTTCAAGGAGCTAGTCCACGAGGGGACCGTCCCCGGCTTCCGCCCCGGCAAGGCCCCGCGCAAGCTGATCGAGAACCGCTACCGCAAGGAGGTCAGCGAGCAGGTCAAGACCGAGGTACTGCTTGCCAGCTTGCAGCAGCTCAGCGAGGACCACGACATCGCTCCCCTCACCGCCCCCGACATCGACCCCTTCAAGATCGAGCTGCCCAAGGAAGGTCCGCTGGTCTACGAATTCGAGGTCGAGGTCCGGCCGGAGTTCAACCTGCCCGACTACAAGGGGCTCAAGCTAAAAAAGCCGGTCCACACCTTCTCCGACGAGGAAGTCGCCCAGGAGGAGCGGCGGCTGCTGGCACCGTATGGCCAGATCGTCCCCAAGGAGGAGGGCGAGGTCCAGATCGGCGACATCCTGGTGGCCGACGTTACCACGCGCGACGGCGAGCGCGTCCTGGGCCAGTTCAAGGAGTACGCTGTCCGGGTCGAGCCGCGGCTGGCCTTCAAGGACGGCGTGGCCGAGCGCTTCGGCGAGCAGGTCAAGGGAGCCCGGCCGGGCGACACCCGCGTCGTGGACATTGTGCTATCGCAGAGTGTGGCCGATCCTAGCTTGGCCGGCAAACGGGTGCAGGCAACCTTCGAGGTCAAGGACGTCAAAACGCTGCGCCTGCCGGAGCTGACGCACGATTTCCTGCACCGCTTCGGGGTGCATACGCCCGAGCAGTTCCGCGAACTGGTCCGGGTGGTGCTCCAACGGCGGCTGGAATACCTCCAGCGGCAGTCAGCCCGGCAGCAGGTGCTGGAACACATCGCGGCGGCGGCCACCTGGGAGTTGCCCCAGGACCTCCTGGTCCGCCAGGCCCGCAAGGCGCTGGCCCGCAAGATCCTGGAGATGCGGGCCGAGGGCATCCCCGAGGAGGAAATCCGCGGCCGGCAACGGCTCCTGGAGCAGGACGTCCTGCGCAGCACTGCCCTGGCCCTGAAGGAGCACTTCGTCCTCCAGAAGATCGCCGAAGTGGAGAAGATCGAAGTCACCGACGACGACATCGAAGAGGAGATCGAACGGATCGCCGAGCAGAACGGCGAGTCGCCGCGGCGGGTCCGGGCCCGGCTGGAGAAGGAAGACCTGATGGAAGCCCTGGCCGCCGAGCTAATCGAGCGCAAGGCCCTTGACCTGATCCTGGATAATGCTGAGTACGAGGAGGTGCCGCTGAAGGGTGAGGAGCAGGCGCCGGTGGCAACGGTGGAGGAACAGGCGGTCCCCGGCCAGATGCAGGACCTGACCGCCCCCCCGCCCGAGACCGCCGCGCCGCCGTCCGAGCCCCCGGCCGCCTCCGGTCCGTGAGACACGGAGGGCATGGGAAAACGACCAGATGCTGCAACCCGGGCCGGGCCGAGGTCCAGCTGCTTCGTCCTTCATGCTTCGTCCTTGCCCTCTGGCCACCGACAGAAGGAAACCCACCATGTTCGAACCTGATTTTGGGGGTCCGGTGGCGGGCCCGCTGGCCCCCTTGCTCCAGCGCTACCGCGACTACACGCGGCAGCGGCAGATGACCCTAGGCGACCTGCTGCTGGAAAACCGCATCATCTTCCTGGCCGGCGTCATCAACGACATCAGCGGTATCGAAACGGTCATGAAGATGCTTTACCTGCAGTACGAGAACCGCACGCAGGACATCCACTTCTACATCAGCAGCCCCGGCGGTTCGGTGACGGCCACCTTGGAGATCTACGATACCATGCAGTTTTTGGAGTGTCCGGTGGCGACCTATTGCCTGGGGCTGGCCGCCTCGGGCGGGGCCATCCTGTTGGCCGGCGGCACCAAGGGGAAGCGCTTCGCGCTGCCGCATTCCAAGATCATGGTCCACCAGCCTTGGGGCCAGGTCGGCGGCCAGGTTTCCGACATCGAGATTCAGGCCAATGAGATCCTCAAGGACCGCCAGCGCCTCAACCAGATCCTCGCCCGACACACCGGTCAGCCGGTCGAGGTCATCGAGCGGGAGACCGAGCGCGACCGCTACTTCTCCGCCCTGGAGGCCAAGGAGTTCGGCCTGGTCGATGAAGTGTTGGTGAAGACGCCCGACGAACGAAAGAAATAATTCCCGCCCGCCCCACGGCCGCGCCGGCCGTCTGGGCCGGGCATTTACCCGTACCGCTGGAATTTCTCATCACGCCTGCCCCTGCTGGCCGATTGATTACGGGGGTAGGCTTGCCCGGAGACGCCTGCCATGACCCTTGTTCCGATTGTGGTCGAGCGCAGCGGCCGTGAAGAGCGCGCCTACGACATCTACAGCCGGCTGCTGAAGGACCGGATCATCTTCCTCCAGGGGGTGGTCGATGACAGCAGCGCCAACCTGATCGTCGCTCAGATGCTGTTCTTGCAGTTCGACGACCCCAAGGCCGACATCCACCTGTACATCAACTCGCCCGGCGGGTCGGTGACGGCCGGGTTAAGCATCTACGACACCATGCAGTATGTGACCTGCGACGTGGCCACCTACTGCATCGGCCAGGCGGCCAGCATGGCGGCGGTCCTGCTGGCGGCCGGCACCAAGGGGAAGCGCAACGTCTTGCCCCACTCGCGCGTGATGATCCACCAGCCGCTGGCCGGCACCGAGGGGACCACCACCGAGATCCTGATCCATGCCAAGGAGTTCCTTCGCCTGAAGAGGGAGTTGAACGAGATCCTGCTGAAGCACACCGGGCAGACGCTGGAGCGGATCGAGCGCGACACCGACCGTGACAAGTTCATGTCCGCCCAAGAGGCCAAGGAATACGGCATCGTTGACCACGTCCTGGAGCGGTTGCCGCCGGGACAGCTGCAACCCAAGCCAACCACCTCATGAAACCACGTGCGAAGTACGCGGGGCCAAGGACCAAGGGAGCGGGCCGGGCCGTTGCCTTGGTCCTGGGCCCTTTGTGCTTCGTCCTGGGCGCGGCCGGCTGCCGCGGCAGCTGCGACCTGGTCGAGGCCGAGCTGCGCAGCCGCGACCGCGAGCTGCGCGAGGTCCGCGAGGAGCTGCACCGCATGCAGCTTTACAACGACGGCCTCCAGCGCGAGCTGCGGGCGCTGAAGCGCAACTGCTCCTCCAAGCTTCCCCCCGAGGAGGCTACCCTCATCTTCTCCCTGAAGTCGATCTCCCTGGGCCGGCAGACCGGTGGTTACGACGCCGACGACTGCCCCGGCGATGAGGCCCTCCAGGTGGTGCTGGAGCCGCGCGACCTCGATAACCATCCGATCAAGGTGCCGGGCACCCTCGAGGTGCAGGCGTTGGAGATCAGCGCCGAGGGGCTGAAGCGGCCGCTCTCCTCCTGGCAGCTGACCCCCGACCAACTCCGCCGTACCTGGCGGAGTGGCCTGCTGAGCAGCGGCTACTTCGTGGTCCTGCCGTGGAAGGCCTGGCCCGCCACCGAGAAGCTGCGCGTCGTGGCTCGGTTCACGCTCGCCGACGGCCGGGCGTTCGAGGCAGATCGGGACGTCACCGTCCGGCTGCCCCCGGCATCGCGTCGTCCGCCGCTGCCGGCCATTCCGGAGCCGCTGCCGGAGCCGCCCCCCATCGAACAGGCCCCGCCCCCCCGGCAGATCGACCCGCCGAAGGCCCCCGCCGAAAAGACCGCCGACGCCCAACCCGCCGGCCTTCTCCGCAACGCTGTGCAGGTCCTGCCGCCCCGGCCGCGATGAGCCGGCACCCTCCGGCGGAAGGGATCTGCTTCCGCAGGCGGCAACCGTCGGCGAGCGGCACAGCGCGGCTCATAGAGGTCCGGGATGTCAAAGAGTGCCAGACGGCCTTGTAAATGCGGCGGATCGCGGGTATCGGAGGGGAAGTGTAGGGAGTCCGCAATCCCGGTTGAAAGGAGTCCGGACGGATGATTAGACGACCCTATCTTTCCCTGTTGGTGCCGGTTCTCGGCGTTGCCCTGTTGACCGGCTCTGCGGCGTCGGGCGAGCCGAAACGATGCCCGGCGACTGGCGGCGCTACGGCCTGTCCGGCGCCGGTCTCTGCATTTGTGCCGGCGCGCTGCTGCCCGCCGACCTCGCCGGAGAATGCCAAACTTGTCGAGGAGCTTCGCACCATCCTTCAGGAGACCAGTTCCAGCGACACGTTCCTGCTCACCGTCAAGGCCCTGGCCGACATCGGCCCGGACGCCAAGGCGACCGTCCCCGTCATCATTCGGGGCGCCGAGCGGCTGGGGCTGCTCAAGGACCTGGTGCAGCAGGCCAAGGATGAGGACGGACCGGGGATGATGATCGTCGATTGCATCGAACAGATCATCAAGGGCCCGGCCTGCTTCCCGGCGTGTCCCCCGGCCGCTGTGTACGCGGTGCCGCCGGCGCCGTTCGCGCTGCCGTGTTGCCCGGCGGCAGGCGGCGTCCCCGCTTGTGCCGGCTCGGCGCCCCCACCGCCAGAGCGATCGCAGTCCCCGAGCATCGGCAGCGACCGGTAAACAGTCCAGGCAACGGCCCTGGAGGGAAGCGGAAAGACAAGCGAACCCCTCGCGGCTGCTTGAACCGGCGCGCTGACCGTTGGGTAGCAGGCATATTCGCGGTGTGCTGTCCGCGGCAACCCTCCAGCGGATGGCACACGGAGTATGCCTGCTACCTTGAGATGGAGACTCCAATCGTGAACCACAACGTGCTTATCCTGGGGGCCTCCTACGGCTCATTGTTTGGCATCAAGCTGCTGCTGGCCGGGCATCGCGTTGTTCTGGTCTGCACCCGGCCTACCGCCGATTTGATTAATCGGGAAGGGATTGTGGTGCGCTTCCCGGTCAAGGGCCGGGAGTCGCTGCTCGACGTGGCGTCCAAGGAAGTGCCGGGCTCGCTTTCTGCGGCCACGCCGGACGAAGTGGACCCAAGCCAGTTCGACCTGGTTGTGCTCGGCATGCAGGAGGCCCAGTACAGCTCGCCCGGGGTCCGGGAGTTGATGGGCCGAGTGGCCCAGGCGCGCTTGCCCTGCCTGGCGATCATGAACATGCCGCCCTTGCCCTACCTCAAACGGATTCCCGGACTCCAGACGGAAACGCTTGAGGCATGCTATGCGGACCCCCGCGTTTGGGATGGGTTCGATCCCGGACTAACCACGCTGGCGAGTCCTGATCCTCAGGCCTTTCGCCCGCCGGACCAGCCCAAGAATGTCCTCCAGGTGAGCCTACCGACCAACTTCAAGGCAGCCCGCTTCGCTCCCGAGGGGCCGACCGCCTTGCTTCGCCGACTGGAGGCCGACATCGAGCAAGCCCGGTTCCACGCCGGCGACGGCCCCATCGAGGTCCCGGTCAAGCTCAAGGTGCACGATTCCCTTTTCGTGCCGCTGGCCAAGTGGCCGATGTTGATCACCGGCAACTATCGTTGCATCCGGCGAGATGACATGACCTCCATCAAGGAGGCGGTCCAGGCGAACCTCGACAAGTCCCGGGAGATTTACGACTGGGTGTGCCGACTCTGCACGCGGCTGGGCGCTGCCGACGCCGACCTGGTCCCGTTCGAGAAATATGTCCGGGCGGCCGAGGGCCTGATCCAACCTTCTTCTGCGGCCCGCGCGCTTTTTGGCGGTGCCGAGCACATCGAGCGGGTGGACTGCCTGGTCCGTCGGATCGCCCGTCAACAGGGCATGCAGTCCGACGTCCTGGATGAAATTGTCCGGCTGGTGGACGAGCGGCTCGCCCGGAACCGCGCGGCCAGCGCCCGGAGCGTCCGCGACGGGTGATGCAAATACGAGCCCCCGCCTACGCGAGCGGCTAGCATAAGCGGGCCAGTGTACCGCTCAACGCCGCGACCGGCCGGCTCACACCGGCCGCCCACGCGAACGGCCCGCGTAAGCTAGCCAGTGTGCCGCTCAACGCCGCGACCGGCCGGCTCACGCTGGCCGCTCACAGGCATCAAAACGCCCGGCCGAGGCTCAAGAAAAGGAAAATGCCATAGGTGTCCAGCCCGGTCAGATTCAGCGGCAGATTAAGCGAAGCCCGCGTTTGCTGCCGCAGCGTTTGGCCGTCGTCGGTGATGACCGAGACGTTCGGGAAAAGGTGGCGGGTCGCCTCGTGCGCATTCGGCAGGCTGCCCACGTCGAGTCGGATGTCCGGCGCGAAGCTGTTGAACAGGCCGGCGATCAGCGGCGCGATCGACAGAATCTGCGTGATCGGCGGCACCGGGTCGGACACCGCGATGGAGATGAACTCCTTGGGGAGCTTGTCGAGCGCCTCCTGCAGGCGCGGGTCCGGCTTCCAGCCGGGCAGTTCGCCGGAGGCCCGCAAGACGAAACCCTGCACCGTCTGCGGGAAGTAGCCGACCACCAGCCAGTCCTTGTGGATCGCATAAGTCGGCACGAAGAAGAACCCCTCCTGACGGAAGTGGACCTCGTACAGCTCGGTGCCGCGGTAGGTCTTCTTCTTTACGCTCAGGTCGGCGCCGGTCGCCTGGGCGATTCCCTTCACCGCCTGGTCCAGCGCCTCCAGGACCTTCTTGGGGTCCTTTACCCGCATGGCAAATGTCTGCCCCAGGTTCAACGGCCCCTCGGCCGGCGAGGTGTACGACAACATCTGCTCACCCAGGTTCGCCAGGAAGTCATTGCGGAAGTTGATGCCCAACGTGTTATCGATCTGCTGGAGCACTTCCTTGACCTTCGGCACCGCCTCGGGGTCAATCAGCCGGACCACGCCCTCAGCCGCTTGGACACCGATATCCCAGAAGATGACCGGGTTGAAGTTGGTCATCGACCAATCAACCACATCGGGGGGAAGGGGCGGCACGTCGGTCAGGCGGAAGGGCTTGCCGGTCAGCAGCCGCAGCGCCCCCTTCCGCGGGCCGGGCATGTCCCACTCCACCAGGCCGCGTTCGTAAACGCCGTCAAAGCCGGAGTAGAACGTCAGGCCGCGCAGCCCCTCCAGCCCCAGTTCGTCGAGCAGGCCGGCCACCTCCTGGCGCGTGCGGGCGAGCTTGACCAGGGCAGCCACGTCAATGAAGGCACGGGCGCTGGTCTCGAACTGCTTGAAGGCTTGCAGCTTCTTCAGGAGGGGGGCGGCGGTCAGGCGGGCCTCCTTGTTCTCCAGCCGTTTGAGGGCTGCCTCGGCGGATTCGGTGCCCAGGGTGACAACGGCGTGCTTCCCCTCGACCCACCAGGCGATGAACACGGGTCCGCCGCCCGGCTGGAGCTGGCTGACCGTGCGGTCAGCGATCTTTTGCTCCTTGATCTCGGCGCCGGCCAGGGCCGCAGCCAGGCGCAGGGTGGCGAACAGCGGTCCGGGCTGAGCGCCGGCGTCGGGCACCACCAGGGTGAGCTGGCCGTCGGGCGGCTCCAGGCGGCGGACCTCAACGGCCAGGACCAGGCCGTGCCGCGCGAGCAGATTCAGCAGCTGGGGCGCCTGGGCGGCGTCAGCCTGAATCTTCTGTAACTTCTCGGGAGCAGCGCCGCCCAGCAACTGCTGCACCGTTAGGGTGGCACCGAGCGTGTCCTGGAGTTGGGCGAAGACGCCACTGATAAACTTGCCGGTGTCCCCCTGGAGCATCTGGCCCAGGGCGCTCTTTTCATAGGCGGCCCGGTGCGCTTCGATCCCGTCCCAGCGAAGGTAAACCTGGGCACCAACCGGCAACAAATCCTCGGGCGTTCCCTGGGCGCGGACGATCCCGGGGGTCAGGAACAGAAGCAGAGCAATCCCGTAACGACGCGGCATGACAGGCTCCTTCGTGCAAGTTCGCCCCAGACGTGCCTCGGAGAAAAAACGGGAGCCAGGGTAGTATGGCAAGCCCGGGGGTTGTTGGCAAGCGTTTCACGACCTGTCCGGGGATTCTCCCTCGGGCGACCGCGGCTGTCCGCACTCCGATCGACTAGCCCGTTGCCAACGCCTCTGGGATCGTCTAAGCTCGACAGCACGATCCTTCCCAATGGGCCCGGGGGCCTACGGCCCCGCAACCTCCTTCCTCAAGGGACTTCTGCCATGACACACCACCCTCCCGCCGACCGCTCGGCCGCCCTCGACCGTCGCCGTTTCCTGGGCCAGGGGACCGCCCTGGTCGCCGGCCTGGCCGCCGGCCCGGCTTTTCTCCGTGCCGCCGACGCCGCCAGCAAGAAGCTGGTCGTCGGCGTCATGGGCCTCGGCCGTGGCCTTGCCCACATCCAGGCCTGCCTCAGCCTGCCCGACATCGAGGTCGCCTACGTCTGCGACGTGGATGACCGCCGCATCCGGCAAGCATTGGCCGCCATCGACAAGCGGGCAAAGGACAAGTCGGCCCGCATGCCGCAGGGCGTCAAGGATTTTCGCCGGATCCTCGACGACAAGGACGTGGATGTCTTGACCATCGCCGCCCCAAACCACTGGCACGCCCCGGCCACCATCCTCGCCTGCCAGGCCGGCAAGCACGTCTATGTCGAGAAACCCGGCAGCCACAATCCCCGCGAAGGGGAACTGATGGTCGCCGCCGCCCGCAAGTACAACCGGGTCGTCCAGATGGGCAACCAGCGCCGCAGCTGGCCGGCCGTGATCGAGGCGATCGAAAAGCTCCGCGCCGGCGCCATCGGTCCCGTCCGCTCGGCACGCACCTGGTACAACAACCACCGCGGATCGATCGGCCGGGGGAAGCTGGTCCCGGTGCCGCCGGAACTGGATTACTCGCTCTGGCAGGGGCCGGCGCCGGAGCGGCCGTACAAGGACAACCTGGTCCACTACAACTGGCACTGGCACTGGCACTGGGGCGGAGGCGAGCTGGCCAACAACGGCATCCACGCCCTCGACCTGGCTCGCTGGGGGCTCGGCGTGGACTGCCCACGGCGCGTCACCTGCGGCGGCGGCCGCTACCACTTCGACGACGATCAGGAGACGCCCGACACGGCCCTGGCCACCTTCGACTTCGGCGACAAGGTTGCGTTCTGGGATTGCAGCAGCTGCCACCCGCGAGCGGCGGAGAACCTGGCCTTCGTCACTTTCTATGGCGACCACGGCTCGTTGGCCTTGTCGGGGGGCGGCTTGTACCGGATCTTCGATCCCAAGGGAAAGGAAATCGACCGAGGGAGCAGCCCGGCCGGCGACGTCTCCCACTTCGCCAATTTCTTCGATTGCATCCGCAGCGGCGGCAGTAAGCGGCCGAACTCCGACATCGAGGAAGGGCAGAAAAGTACCCTGCTGTGCCACCTGGGCAACATCGCCTACCGCACCGGTCGGACACTCACCCTCGATCCGAAGACGCGCACCATTGTCGGCGACAAGGAGGCGATGGCCCTATGGAGCCGCGAGTACCGCCCGGGGTGGGAACCGAAAGTGTGAGCCGGAACCCCGGCCGTTAGCCGTCGTTGCCGCTTGCGGCCGGGCGTGGTGAAGCGGCTTCCGGACCTTGGTTGGCGGGGGCTGGAAGCGCCTGCGCAGGCCCCTTCGCAGGTGCTTCCGGCTTGCCGCGCACTAACGGAAACCGTATCCCCCACCACTTCTGAGTGGCACCGCAGTCTCCCCCGGCAGTAGAATACCTCTCAAAAGGAGAGCGTAAGCCCCGGGCGAGGTGTATCCCCTGGCCCCCCCGGCGGCGCTGGTCGAAGGTGCCTGATGACCAACGCATCGACCCCCCCGGAGCCCGGCCAGGCTCTCTCCGCACCTATGGGGGCATCGATGCCCTCTCTCGGCGATGAGGCAGTCATCCTCCAGGCCATCGCCGAGGGGGTGGCGCGTCCTGCCGCGCAGGATTATTTCCCCTCACTCGTCTACCACCTGGCCCGGGCCCTCGCCGTTCCCTACGCCTATATCGCTGAGTTCGCCCCGGGCAATACTCGCGCCCGTACCCGGGCCTACTGGGCCGTCGATCGTGTCCGCGAAAATGTCGAATTCGACCTGGCCGGCACACCCGGCGAGGCCGTTGCCCGCGGCGAGGTGTCGCATCATCCCGAGGGCGTTCGCGCGCGGTTCCCCCAGGACCGGCTGATGGTTGAGGCAGGGATCGAGGGCTACCTCGGCCTGCCGCTCCGCGCCGCCGATGGCAGCGTACTCGGCCTGCTCGCCGTCTTCGACACCCGGCCGCTGCCCGCCGAGCCGCACTGTCTGGCCGTCGGCCGCATCTTCGCCGACCGGGCCGCGGCGGAGCTGGAGCGTCTCCGGCTGGAGCAGCAGATCCAATATCTGCGGGACGAGATCAAGGCGGAGCACAACTTCGAGCAGATCGTCGGCCGGAGTATCCCTTTGCGGGCGGTGCTCGACAAGGTCCGCCTGCTGGCCGGCACCGACAGCACCATCCTGATCTGCGGCGAGCCCGGCACCGGCAAGGAATTGATCGCCCGCGCCGTCCACTCCCTGAGCCGGCGCAAGGACCGGCCGCTCATCAAGGTCAACTGCGCCGCGTTGCCGGCCGGGCTTCTGGAGGCAGAGCTGTTTGGTCGGGGCGCCTCCGGCGGACGTGTCGGTCGGCTGGAGCTGGCCCACGGCGGCACACTTTTTCTTGACGAAGTCGGCGCGGTTCCTGCCGAGATCCAGGCTCGACTGATGCGCCTCTTGCAGGAGCGGGAGTTTGAGCCGGCCGGCGGCGGGCCGGCAGTCAAGGTCAATGTCCGCGTTATTGCGACGACCAACCGCGACCTGGGGGAGCTGGCCATTACCGGCCGGTTCCGCAAGGACTTGTATTACCGCCTTGGCGCCTCTCCCATCCAGCTGCCGCCGCTGCGCGACCGCCGTGACGACATCCCGCTGTTGACCCAGTTCCTGGTCGATCGGTTCGCCGCGCAGCTCGGCAAGCGCATCGAGGCCGTCGGCCCAGAGACGATGCGGCGGCTGATGGATTACTCCTGGCCGGGCAATATCCGCGAGCTGCAAGGCGTCCTGGAGCGGGCCGTCCTGCTGTCCGCCGGCCCGGTACTGGAAGTCAGCTCCGACATCCTGGCCGCGCCCGCCCCGGCCGCCGAGCCGACCGACCTGGCCACCCTGGAGCGCGACCACATCCGCCGGGTGCTGGAGCGGACCCGGTGGGTGATCGACGGCCCGCACGGGGCGGCCCGGCTGCTCGGCCTGCACCCCAACACCCTCCGCAGCCGGTTGAAGAAACTCGGCCTCCAGCGCCCAAGGCAAGAACCGCCGCCGTAGGGGCTGTGCCGGTCGTCCTTGCCGCCTGCGGTTTAGGGTTAAGCCGCAAGTGGCCAGGAAATCAATTCTAGGCGATTCCGTGGCAGCGCTCGTTACCGGCCGCTGCTACCAGCCGGTTAACAGCGGCCGCTCGCCTACCAACGAATCCAACCGCCGATGACGCCGCCACCCCCGCTGGCAGACCGGGGCGGCGGCGGCTATGCTGCAAGAACGGGCCCGCTTGCGCGCGGCCCGTCGGAGGAGTTCGCGATGGCTGAACGGTTCAAGGGCCTCGGGCAGGTGGTCTCCCCGCAAGCGATGCTGGGATACCTGAATTTCTCCCAGGGCCGGCCCGACCCGCGCTTCCAGAAGCAGCTCAGCGACGCTTACGGTTTCCTCGCCGACCACGGGGCCGAACGGCCCTGGCAAGTCTTGCAGGAAGTCCTGCTCGCCGAGCTGGACGCGCTGCATGCCGGCGGCGCCAGCGCATTCCGCGATGTCAGCCAGGCGCGGGCGGTGTTGACGCTGACCATCACCCGGCTGCTGCCGGCGTACCGGGCCCACCATGCCGACCTGCTCTTTCATCAGGGCGAGCATGACCTGTTCCAGCCCTTTTTCCTGGCCCGCGCCTTCGAGGCGGTCCTGGCCGAAGGCCCGCCCTGGGATGAGGAGGAGCGCATCATCGCTGGCGCCCTGGCCCGGCTCAACGATTTCGTCGGCCACCGCCCCATCGCCATCCTGGAGACCCGGCCGCGCGGCGAGCCCTACGACCACGAGCGCGTCCGGCCGATCCCGCTCTACCTCCGGGGGGCCGGCGTCGCCAGGGGACGCTATCACGACCTGGTCGCCCGGGCCCTCGACATCCTCGCGGCCACCGATCCGGCGATCCTGGCCGAGGCCCAGTTCGACTTACAACTGCTGGATGAGTTCGCTTTCGACCCCCGCGCCTACGACCACGGCCACCCCGCCAACCGCCGGCCCAACTACGTCTTCGGCGAGTGGGACCCGCACCATCTCGACTCTCAGGGCCGCTTCCGCCGCTATGTCGCCCGGCAGGTGACCCTTGATGCGCTGCTTGATCGCGTCGTGAACCGGGGTCCGCTGGACCGTGACGAGGTCCTGTTCGAGGCGGCGGCGGTGCTGGCCGGGACGGTGCTGATGGCCGCCGGGACCAGCGGTCCCAGTCCGACGGCATACGATTCGTCCACGACGCTGGCGACACTGCTGCCCCGGATCGCCCGCTATCGCGACGCCTTCTACACCAGCCTGCTCGGGCGAATGACCGGGCCGCACGCAGAGCGGCTACGACAGGAGGCGGCCCAAACCCGGCAGCCGTTCGGCGGCGCCCGGCAGCACCTGAACCAGTACCTGGCCCGGCACCGGGCGATCCAGCTCCAGCAGCGCCATCTGGCGGTGATTTTCGCCGAGATGGGCTACCCCGAGGCGAGTCGGCGAGAGGCGGCCCGCATCCCGGTAGCGTCGGTGCGATTGCTGAGTGAGATCCTGAGCCGGCTGGCAACCGGGCAAATCCTGGCGGAGCGAGGCGACTTTGCCGGAGCAGCCCGGTTGCTGCCGGAGGCGGAGGACCTGCTTCATCGCGGCATCGCCTGCGGCGCCTTCGTCGATCCCTGGAACATCCTTGGCTTCCAGGGTCTCTTTCCTCTCTCCGCGGCCCGTGAGGACAGTGTCCGCGATCCGC
Source organism: Gemmataceae bacterium (assembly GCA_035575035.1). GTDB lineage: Bacteria > Planctomycetota > Planctomycetia > Gemmatales > Gemmataceae > DATLYH01. Next base: position 2,770 of record DATLYH010000314.1, on the reverse strand, counting down.
GGGTGGACGAATTGATTCACCTGGTCGAGTCGCTCCTGAACCTGTACGCCCGACTGATGAGCGAGGCGGCCGCGGCGGGCCAGGCGGCGCTGGTGCAGTCGCTGACGGAAAGGATGCGGCGGCTGGCGGCGTGGTGGGACCGCTTCGCAACCACCGAGGTGAGCGATGTACACAAGGTGCACGGCGGCGCGATGGCGGCGTCGGCCGAACATGTGGCGGCGGCCCTGGCGCTGTGGCACGAGCGGGGCGCAGCGACAGCCGACATCGCCTTCTGGAAGCAGTACCTGCCCGGCTTCCGCTCGCCGGAGGCCTTCGCTCTGGTCATCGACGCCCTGCTGCGCCGACCAGACTACCGGGCGGCGATGGCGCTGCTGGTCAACTGGCTGGGTCAGGCCGAGCAGGTCCCGCTGGCCGAGGGCGAACATTCCTTCCACACGCTGGCGCTCCGCTGGCTGCTGGGGCTGACGCGTGGTGGCGTAATGGGGGGTAGAGGGGAGAGGGAAGACAGGGATGCCGCTCACCCCTCATCCCTCTCACCTGAAGCCTGGTCCCTCATCAAGAAGTTTTTCGACTACCTGGAGGCCAACGCGGAGGAATACTGGGAAGTCCCTACCCTGGAGAGCAGCCAATCAGAACGCGACGAGGAAGAGGGGGAAGACCTCTACGGCGCCGCCTACGAAGGCGTCACTTACCGCGACAGCGCTGCCGACGAGGAGGAAGGGGCCGTCGCCGAGGGAGGCGCCCGCCGCGACGACTTCGACCTGGAAGCCGAGGCCGACCGGATCGAGAAGCGGCTGACCTTTCTCGGCACGGTGGCCCGGCTCTGGCAGGTCGCGGCCCTGCGGTCGGTGGACCGGGTGGGGGGCGGCCCGGCCGATGCGGAGCGTGCCGAGACACTGGCCGCCTGGCTGGCGACGGCGCGCGGCAAGGAGCAGAAGTTGCTTGCCCTGATGGACGCCTTGCATGCCTACCCCATTGCCCCACCGTGGGGCTCGTTCGATTCGGTGGTGGAGTATGAGCGCCGCCGGGGCCTCAAGGAGCAGCTAGAGTACGCGGCCATCGGCACCTGCCTGGAAACCGGCCTGGCCGTCGGCGCCCTGCGCGGCGCCATCGCGCAGCTGACCGGCGCCGCACTGCCCCCTCTCCTCTTGGGAAGGGAGAGGGGTGAGGGGGTCGGCGAGGCGCCTCCCTGGGAGCCGGCGGCCCTGCGGCTGGAGGAGTGTCTCTTCCGTGGCGACCCGGCCGGAGCGCGGGCGGCGTTACCGGAGTTCGTCCGCCACTTCCGCAGCGAGCCGCTGCTGTTCACTGCCCTGGCTGACGGTGGCCAGCCGCGCCAGATCCTCCGCGCCCGGCTAGCCCAGACGGTGCTGCGGGCATTGGCCCTCACCCTGCCGCGGCTGGGGCTGCTCCGCGAGACATACCATCTGCTGAAGACCGCCCAGACGATGGAGCAGGAGCAGCCGACGCCCGGTCGGCGCGTCACCGAGTTCAACCAGCTGTTCGAGTCCGCCTTCCGGGCGGTCGTTGAACGAGTGGTCGAAGCGGCCCCGGATTGGGGCGTGAGCGACCGCGAGTTGGTGCGGCTCTTGGAGGAGCTGACCGGCCCCTTCCTCGCCCTCTGGATCGAGCATAGCCGGACCCTTCGCCTCTCCACCCTGGAGACGCTGCGGCGCGGCAGCGACTGGAGCGCCCTGCAAGCGTTCATCCAGCGCTACGGCGGCGACTTGTTCCACGTCCGCTTCATGACATTGGCCAACCTGCGCGGCATCCTGCACCGCGGCGTCGGCGCCTACCTCGATTACCTGCGTGACAACCCCGACCCGCTTCACCCCATTCGGCTAATCAACGATCTGGAAAGAGCCGACGGCCCCGAGGCGGCCCGGCTCCGTAACGAGGCGGTGGAGCTGTTACAGTTCATCTTCCAGGTTATCGTCGAGAATTATGAGGAGTACAAGGACTACAACAGCACGACGACGCAATCGGACTACGGTGAGAACCTCCACGTCCTGCTCGATTTCCTCCGGCTGAAGGCGAGCTACGAGCGGCAGGCGTGGCAGTTCCGGCCGCTGGTGCTGGTCCACGAGGTGCTGGCCCGGGCCGCTGAAGGCGAGGCGGCAGTGCTGTGGGAAGAGGCGTTCGGCGAGCTGACGCAGGAGCCGGCCGCCCAGCATCTTGACGAGCTGACCCGGCTGGAGCGGGCGCACGGCATCCGTCTCGGCACGGTGCGGGACCGGCTGGAGGAGCGTTTCATCAAGCCGCTGGCGCTGGACCGGCTTTGCGCCCTGGTCGAACCGGCGATGGAAGAGGCGCGCCGGCCGGGCGAGCAGACCGCCTTCGCCGAGCTGGAGCGGGAGTTACAGGACTACACTGCCAATCCGTCGGGGGTCGGCCTGGATGTGCCGCACTGGCTGCGCCGGCTGGAGGCGGAGGTGCAGCGTGCCCGCGCCGCTCGCAGCAGTGTGGCGCTGCTGGCCGGGAGTTTCCTCCAGGTGCCGGATGTGCCGCTGACCCTTGCCGACCTGCGGAGCCAGCTTGCCGACTGGGACCGCCCGCTGGAGTGAGAGTTCCTTCTCCTTCGGGCAAGGCGGCCGATGGCGAGCGGCCGGTGTGAACCGGCCGGTTGACACCGGCCGCTCGCCGGGAACCGGCCGGTTGACACTGGCCGCTCGCTGGGAACCGGCCGGTTGACACCGGCCGCTCGCTGGGAACCGGCCGGTTGACACCGGCCGCTCGCTGGGAACCGGCCGGTTGACACCGGCCGCTCGCCGGG
>DATLYH010000313.1:0-16006 GCA_035575035.1 Gemmataceae bacterium | reverse complement strand
CCGTCGCCTGCTGCCTTGTCCCTTCGGTACTGCCCCCGTGGGGTGACCGACCCCGCTTGCCAACCCCCGTCCCTAACGGCCCGTGGGCGATCAGGCCGTTTGCATCCCTTGTTATCGACCCGGCCGCCGCAGGCCCTTCAGAAAAAAGTCCTCGGACGGCCGGCCCCCGGGCCGCCCAGGCCCAGCCTAGCCCGCGCGGCGTCAAGGGCTGCACTTTCCTCAGGCCGGGCGCCCGGCCCGAAGGCCTTATCTTTGGTGCGTGCGTTATCCGTGAAAGATGGAGGCGGGGTGATACGGAATGGACCGCGGCGTGTCAAGACGGGCCTGCGGCCTGGACGTTGAGACAACGGAAGATGGTGAAACTGCTCAACTCGTGCAGGAAGGGGACAAGCCTCACTTTCCCTTCTCATGCACCACCTGGCCGCCCACCACCGTCAGCACCACTTCCGTCGCGGCGATGCGGTCGCGCTCCGCGGCGGCCAGAATGTCGCGCGAGAGCACCACCAGGTCGGCCAACTTGCCCGGCTCCAGCGAGCCGCGATCCTTCTCGTGGAACGCGGCATAGGCGCTGGTCAAGGTGTACGCCTCCACGGCTTCAGCCGCGGTGATCTTCTGCTCGGGGAACCAGCCGCCGGGATGCTTGCCGTCGAGCGTCCGCCGGTTTACCGCCGCGTCGATGCCCAACAGCGGATTCAAGGGGGCCACCGGCCAGTCGGAGCCGAACGCTACCTTGGCGCCGGCGTCGAGCAGGGAGCGGTTGGCATACGACGAGGCGCACCGCTTCGGTCCGATCCGTCCCTCGGCCCAGCGGCCGTCGTCGATGATGTGGTACGGCTGCATCGACGCGATCACGCCCAGCGCGCGGAACCGGCCGTAGTCCTGCGGCCGAAGGTGCTGTGCATGCTCGATGCGGAAGCGGCGGTCGCGCGGGCCGTTCTGCTGGATCACCTCGGCGAAGATGTCGAGCAGCTCGGCATTGGCCCGGTCGCCGATGGCGTGGACCGCGACTGAGAGCCCCGCCCGGTCGGCCTCCCGGATGTACTCCCGCAGCCGGTCGAGCGGGGTGACGTAGACGCCGGTGTTCCCCGGTTCGTGGAGATACGGCTCAAACATCTTGGCAGTGCTGGAGCCGAGCGAGCCGTCCACGAACCCCTTGACGCCGCCGATGGTCACCCAATCGCCGCCGAAGTTCGCCTCGATGCCGAGGTTGGCCAGGCCCCGCCAGTCGGCCAACGGCCAGCGCAGGTCGATGCGCAGGGTGAGCCGGCCGGTGCGGGCCAGCTGTTGATAGAGGCGGAAGAGCCGGCGGCGGGTAGCGGCGTCGCTCCCCTCCATGTCCACCACGCTGGTCACGCCGAATCGCCGGGCCTCCTCCAGGACCGCCCGGACCGCCTCGGCGATTTCCTCCTCCGATGGGGCGGGAATGAGGCGCGCGACCAGACTCATGGCATTGTCGCGCAGGATGCCGGTCGGCTCCTTGCTGCCCGGCTTGCGGTAGATGACTCCGCCGGCAACCTCGGGGGTCTCGGCCGTGATGCCGGCCAGCTTCAGGGCTCGACTATTGGCCACTGCCATGTGCCCGTCATAGCGGCGGAGAAAGACCGGACGGTCGGCCACGTATTTGTCGATAAGCTCGGCGGTGGGGAGCTGGCCGCCAAAGGTGCGGTCGTGATCCCAGTCGCCCCCCAACAGCCAGCGGTCGCGCGGCAGCTTGCGGTCAAACTCACGCAGGCGCCGGCCGAACTCCGCTTCATCCGGGGCGTCTTTCAGCGTCACCCGGCTGAGCTGAAGCCCGGCGCCGAGGAGGTGAACATGACTGTCGTAAAAGCCGGGGACGACACGTCGGCCCTTCAGGTCGATGACCCGGGTGTGCGGCCCGGCCAGCGGCTTAATGTCGGCGGTGCGGCCGACGGCGATGATGCGGTCACGCCTGATGGCCACCGCCTCGGCCTCCGGCTGCTTCGGGTTAACGGTCCAGACCTTGCCATTGATCAGGACCAAATCGGCGGCCAAGCGAGCGGCCAGCGTGGGCTGGCTGGTGTACCCCACGAGGGCGACGGTGAGCAAGAGGGGCAAGCGCATGGTAACGACTCCGACGGGGATAGCGCAGCCGCCGCCAGGCGAACGGAACCCGCGGCGCGCGGCAACAGATGCATTACACCTCCGGCTTCGGCAGCAGCGGCCGGTGCCGGCGCCAGCGCCCCCAGATCCGCGCCGCTGCCCCGCCGCAGTCCGCCGCCAAACGCCTGAGGAGACGCCGATACGTGTTCATCAGCGCCGGGTCGTGCCGAACGGACGGCACACTCTCGGCCGCCTGTCGCAGGCGCCGGTCCACCTTGAGGAATGAGCGCGAGCGCGGCTCAGACTTCTGGAGATCGATCAACACTTCCACCCACGCAGCAAGCAGCCGATGGTACGGGTCGAGCGCCTCCGCCTGAATAGCTTTCCGGCGGTCGGACGCCGCGGCGGTCTCCCCTTGCAGCGCGTCCTCCAGCGCCAGCCATGTCTGGTGAAACGGAGTGGTAAAGTCGCCATAGGGGAGCAACACCGCATGCTCGCTGACCCGGACGGCTTCCTCGATCCGGTCCAGCGCCCGCAGCGCCAGCACCAGGTTGAGCAGCATCCACGGCCCGATGTCGGAGCGGTCCTTCCAGTCGGCCATCCACTCCACAGCTGCGGCGTAGTCACGAAGGCATGTCAAGGCGTAGCCGGTGTTGCCCCAGCCCCAGCCGTCGGCGCGGAGCACCTCGAAGTACTTCTCGATGGTCTGTCGCAACTCCGCCGTGTTCTGGACGGCCCCCAGGGCCTTGACGTAGGCGACCAGGGCCCACTGGCCGATCTTGCCCTGGGCCAGTAGCTTGTCCAGCCGGTTGGCGCACGACCAGTCGCCCCGGGCCAGGCGGCGATCGATCCAGAGCGGGCCAACCTGCGGGTTGGCTGACGGCGCCTCCAACACCTCGTGCAGCAGCCTCTCCACTTCGTCGGTCCAGCCGGCCGCCAGAAGGAAACTGGCCGCCTCATCGACCAGGCTGGCATCAGCAGCGGGGGTCAAGCAGAGTTGGCGGAGCGCATTCAGGGCCGCCGTCTGTTCGCCGCGCTTCGCTGCCAGCCGGGCTTCGCGGTAAAGGACATACTCGCCGCCGATGTGCTTCTTGAGCGCGTCCAGGGTTCGGGCGGCGGCCTCCAACTCGTCGTCGGCGAACTGTTCATCAAAGAGGTGGTAGCCAACGAAGCCGAAGTCGGGAGCCAGTTCCAGGGCGCGGCGGAAGTCTTCCTTGGCCCCGGCCCGGTCGCCGCTGCGCAGCTTGGCCTCGCCCGAGTAAGCCAGGGCGACCGGGTTCTGCGGCGCCAGCCGGACCAGGGCGGCGGCGGCCTCGCGGTAGTCATCGGTGCTGCCGCCGTTGCGGTACCACTCGGCCAGCCGCTCCCAGCCCCAGTAGTACGACGGGTCCTCAGCCACGGCGGCGCGCATCAGACGGATAGCCTCGACCATGTTGCCCCGCCGGGCCTCGACCCACGCCGCCCGGCCGCGCAGGATCAGCGGCGGCCGACCATCCCAGGCCGACGGTCGGCAGGCCGCCAGCGCCTCGTCGAAGCGCTCGGCCTCAGCCAGCAACTCCGCCTTCAGGTCGTAGGCTTCGGCACAGCGCGGGTTCAACGCCAGGGCGGTGTTCAGCGCCTCCAGCCGCTCGTTCAGCTCCTCGGGGTGTCGCAGGACGCGGGCCAGCATCAGCCAGGAGCGGGCCTCGCCGCGGCGGCGGACGGTCAGCTCGCGGGCGAAGTCGGCGGCGACCTCCGGCTTCTCCAGGGCCGCCGACCAGTCGCGCAGCGCGCCCCAGGCCCATTCGTAGCCCGGCTCCAGCCGCAGCGCCTGTTGCACGCGTTCCAATGCCGTCTCCCGCTCGCCGGTCCGCCAGAGCAGATCGGCCAGGCAGCCGTGGTTGTAGGCATCCAGCGGCACCCGGGCGATCGCCTGTTCAAGCAACTTCCGCGCCTCGTCGAACCGCTCCTGGCGCTCGTACAGGGCGGCGAGCTGGCGGACGGCAATACCCCAACCGGGATTGATCTGCAAGGCGTGCTCCAGCGCGTCCTTCTCGCCGTCGGCGTCGCGCCGCTCCCGGCAGACCAGGGCCAGGTCGAGCCAGACGCGCGGCAGCAGCGGGAAGCGGCCGGCCGCCTGGCGGGCCAGTTCCTCCGCCTCGTCGAGCCGGCCCATGACGGTCAACTGGCGGACGACCGCCGACCAGGCATGCCACAAGTCGGGCCGGGCCTCCAGCGCCCGCCGCAGCAGCCCAAGCAACTCCTCAGGCTCCAGAGTGTACTGGGCGTGCTCGCGGTAGGCCAGCAGACCATCGCCGAAGAGCACCTGCCGTTCCAACTCGCTCTCGATGAAGGCCAAGGCCTCGCGGCGCTCGGCCAGGGTGTCGCAGGCGTTGACCAACTCGGCGATGGCCAGCTCGGAGTCGGCCGACAGACGGATGGCCTCACGGTACGCTTTTTTGGCCTCGGCCGGACGGCCCGCCAGGCTGCAAACGCGAGCCCGGACCAGGTAATACGAGATATGGGCCGGCTCCAGCCGGCGGGCGACTTCCAGTTGATCGTAGGCAGCGTCGAAGCGGCCCTGGTCGGCCAGCACCAGGGCCAGCTCGCGCCGGGCCCAGGCATCGGTCGGGTGGGCCTCGATCAGCCGACGGACGACCGGCTCGCAGGCCGCTGCCCCCTCGTCACGCAGCCACTCGATCCAGAGTTGGTGCAGGGCGTAGTGGTGGGGGAAGCGCTCGCAGGTCTGGCGGAGGTGCTCCAGGGCGGCGGCCCGGCTGTCGGTTTCGGCCAGGAGTCTGACCACCGACCGATGGGCATCGACGGCCAATGGCTCGGCCTCCAGCACCTGCCGCCATAGCCCCAGAGCAGCCGGTAGGTCGCCGCGCAGCGACGCCAGGCTGGCAGCGGTGCGCAGCCAGGCGGCATGTTGGGTCTGACCCCGGGCCGCTTCCAGCAGCTCGGCCGCCCGGCCGCTCTTGCCGCAGGTAGCGTACATCTCGGCAGCGAACAGGCGCAGGTCGCCGTCGGCCGATGGCAGCTGGAGTGCCTCTTCAAGGACCTCGAACGCCTGGGGCGCCTGCTCCAGTTGGCTGTAAGCCCAGAAGAGCGTCCGCGCCGGCAGGCTGGAGCGCTTGCCTAGCCGCTGGTAGCGGTGCCGCAGGAATTGCAAGGCCGTGTCGGTCTGGCGGAGGTGGCGGGAGGCGATGAAATACGACCGGGCCAATCCCTCATCCTTGTCGTCGAGGCAGGCGGCGATGCGGTACAGCTCCACGGCCTCCTCGAAGCGGCGCTGGTCCCAGAGGAGGTTGGCCAGGAAGGAGTAGATGCTGGCGTGCGTCGGCCGGCAGCGGATGGCCCGACGGAGCAGGCGCATGGCCTGGACATGTTCGCGGGCGTCGGCGGCCAGCTCCTGAGCGTACTGCTGCCAGCAGACCGGGTCGGAGTCGGGCTTGTCGCACATCTGCTTGAGCAGCGCCAGCCGCTCCTCGCGCCGCCCCAGCTCGCGCAGGCAGGAAACCTTGGTCAGCTGGGCGAGCACGTCGTCGGGGTAGAGCTTGAGCATCTGCTCGGCGGCGGCCAAGGCCCCGGCAGGGTCGGCGTCGTAGCCGGCTAGCACCCGGCGGGCCAGGACGGTCAGCCGGTGTTCCGGCGCTTGCGCCTGCAAGGCGGCCTGGCACTGCTCGGCCCGGTCGCGATCGTGGGCGCGGAGAGCAAGCTGGAGCTGATGGAAGTGGTCGTACAAGGGCGCGTCGGGCAGGTCGAGGCCGTCGAGAAGCTCGGCCTTCTCGCGCGGCACCAGCGCCATGCCCCGCGGGCCGGCGGAACGGTAGCGCTCCAGCAGGTTCTCGACAATGAACTCGCCGCAGTGCCGTTCGTAGGGGTCGCGGATCAACAGGGTACCACGGCGGCTGTCGTAGCCGATGACCGCTTGCAGGTGAGCGCTGGCCGGCTCGACGGTGGTCAGGGTGAAGGGGACGCCCCGGTCAAGCAGGGCGACGGCGCTGTCCCAGCTGACGGTGAATTCGCGGGTCAGCCAGCCGTTTTCCTCGGCCCACTGGCGCTCGCTGTGGTTGGGGGTGCCGTCGTAGCAAATGGCCTCGGCCACGCGGAGATGGTCGGCCGGCATCTGCCAGAAGCGGCTGATGGCTGCCAGGGTGGCCGGAGCGCAGGTCTGGTGATGCTGGCGGACGAAGCCGACCGGCAGCAGCACGCGTTTACCGTCGGCCGACGGCGCGGCCAGCCGCTCGGCCATCTTCTGGAAGAAGGGGTCATTGACCTGCTTGGCAAACTCCGCCGCCCGGGCGAAGTCGCCGAGGTAGTAGGCAGTGTCGGAGCGGCGGGCGGCCAGCCACTCGGCCACTTCCTTTTCCATCAGGGGCGACAGCTCGACGTAGCGCTCATAGCTGGCGGCGGCGTCGGCGTAGTGGCCCAACTCGATCTGCCAGGCGGCCAGCTGGAGCACCACCGGGCCGCTCTCGATGCGCTGCGAGGCCTCGGTGAGCAGGTCAAGGGCCTCGCGCTCCCGGCCGAGCAATTGCAGCGCGTGGGCCGCTGACTGGACTGCCGGCCGGTACCACGGCTGTAGCTCCAATGCGCGGCGGCAGGCGGCCAGGGCTCCCTCGTAGCGATCCTCCATCTCCAAGAGGGTGGCGCGTTCCAGACAGATCCAGGGACGGTCGGGGCTGACCGCTTCGGCCTTGGCCAGCCAAGCCTCGGCCGCCTCGAAGTCGCGGAACAAGCCGGTGACGCAGCCGTGGAAGGCCAACCAGTCGGAACGGACCGGCGGCGGCGCGTCGGGCAGGTCGCCGATGCGGCGCAAGAACTTCCAGGCGCTGAGCGGGCCGCGCCGCTGGAGCAGCAGTCGGGCATAGTAGTAGCAGGCCTCGGGATGAGTCGGCTCCTTGCGCCAGGCGTGGAAGTGGTGCCAGTTGGCCAGGCGGGGAGCGCCCAGGTTGTAAGCCAGCCGGCCGGCGAGTATGCGGGCGGCGGTCCCGGTCCACTCGCGGAGCGGGGCCAGCGCCTCGGCCCGCCGATACGCTTGCAGACAGAGGCCGCGGCTGTACAGGTCGTGGATCGTGGTCAGTTCAGAGGCAGCGATTTCCATAGGTGTCCGCCTTGCCCTGGGGTTGGCCTGGAATATCCAAGCATAGCCCCCGCTTCCACGCAAAGATATTCTCGCCCAGCGCGACCAAATTCGGGACCGCGGTTTCCAGAATGGACAAGCAGCTCAGGGGAGAGGTTCTGATGGGAGTTATTCGGATGCCCGTGCGCGTAGCCGAATTGCAGGTGTGCTGGCGGCTGGGGTGAGCGGCCGGCGTGAGCCGGCCGGTGGGTGAGCGGCCGGCGTCAGCCGGCCGGTCGAGGAGGAGTACACCGGCCCGCTTACGCGGGCCGCTCGCTTGTCCGCCGGCCGGTCGAGGAGGGGGTACACCGGGCCGCTCGCTTGGGCGGGGGGCAGACGGCCCGAATTCGTCCGAATTTGGGGATAGGATTCAAGGGAGCCGGATCAACCCGTGCCCGGTCTCCCAGTCGTGTCCGGGTGTTCCCAGGTCGCGCGCCCAACTGGTGAGCGCCTGGCGGACTTCGTTGGCATTCCAGTGCGGATAGCGCGACCACAGCAGTGCGGCCAGGCCGGCGGCCTGCGGCGCGGCGGCGGAAGTCCCCGCAAAGGGCCGGGACCGCCACAGGCTGGGAAACGGCACCACCGCCACCAGGTCGGGTTTGGGCCGGTTTGAGTTCGGCCCGCACGAGCTGTAGCTGAGCCGCCGCTCGTCACGGTCTACCGCACCCACCGCAATTACCTCGGGGCCATCCCCCGGAAAGGGGATGCTGCCATGAGCGGTTGCGTGCCGCAAACCGCCGCCCAGCACGACCAGGTGGAAGGGACTCGCCTCCCCGCGCATCAAGCGGACCCGGACCGCGTAGGTGCGGAACCGTTCAGGCAGGAAGCGCACCACAGCACAGCAACGGTCGGCGCGAGGTGTCACTGCCGCCCGGCCGACTTCTTCGCCGCCGGTAGTGTCGTGAACCGACAGCTGATAGCCTGCCCCCGGCCGGGCGCACAGCTCAACCGAGACCCGCTCGTCGTCCCACGGATAAAGGCGGTTGTCCGTCTGGCCCGGTTCCCACTGGTGATAGCCGTCGGGACCGCCGCGGAAGGTGCCTGTCCAGTGGCGCTGGGCGGTGTTGCCGGCGCAGGCGAAGCAGAGCATGTCGCCCGCGCCATTGCCGCTCCCCAGGATGTCGGCCAGGGCCTTGTGGACCGGGCCGTTCCCCTCGCCGTCGCTCCAGCTCGGCATGATCAAGGAACAGGAGACGATCCGTGCCCCTTCCCGTCGGGCCCAGCGCACGGCGTCGAGGAAGCGGTCGGACCGGTCGGGCTCCCAGTTGGCGAAAAGAAGCTCGGCCTCGGGTGCCAGAGCATGGATGACCTCGCCACAAAGGATGCCGTGCTGGCTGTCCTTGGCTTCGAGGTTGCCGTCGTCCCGGAAGGAGCGCGTCCGCACTGTGGCCGGCAGGGCCTTGCCCAAGTGGTCACGGTAACCGCGGAAGCCGGAATCGAGGACGGCGACTTTCACGCCGCGGCCCCGATGTCCCAGGGCGTGCCAGCGATCCACCCCCAGGCCGGCCAGGTGCCGCGCACGCTGCAAGACCGGGAACGGATCAGCCGGCGGCAGACCGCAGTCCGGCGTGGCACCGGCATCAGCTGCCGTCTCTTCCGCCAGGCCGGCCCGCCCGGTTGGTCCTCTCTCGCCACCAGCCGGCAGACCGAGGCTCACGGCGGCCAGGACCAGCAGTCCGACTAGGGCGCGAACCTGCCAACGGCCAGCCCCGATCACCTGGGACAGCACGGTTTGCGGCATCGGTTTCCCCGCCTTGTCGCCGGACGATCTTGCCCTCCTTGCTGGGCGACCGCAGAGCGATCACAATGCCTTTCCCTTACGGCAAGCAACTTTACCCGCGCCGTCAAGCGAACGGGGAGAGGGAAGCCTCGACTTTTCAAGCGGCCCGGCAGCCAAAGACGCCGGCTGTAGCGATGAGGAGGGCTGTGACTTGAGGAAGACAGGGCCCGGAGCGTCCGCTATCAGCGCCCGGGCGAGCGGCCCGCGTAAGCGGGCCGGTGTATCCCTGGCGCCTCGACCGGCCGGCTCACACCGGCCGCTCGCCCGCACCGGCCGGCTCACACCGGCCGCTCGCCCCGAGCCTGTGTTTTCCACGGCTAACACGACGTGGCTGCAGTGAAGCCATGCTGCTTGACCTGCTTGACAATCTGGGGCGGGCCGTTCACTTCGCGATCCGGGCACTGTTCGCGGTCCCCCTGGGTCTGCGCCGGCCGCGGGAGCTGGCCAGCCAACTCTATGAGGTCCTGCTCGGCGCCTTGCCGCTGGGCGCCGTGGCCGGCCTGGCGGTGGGAGCGGTGGTCTGGATGCACCTGCGCGGCTCGCTGGAGGAGGTGGCCGGCCGGGGGGCGGTGCAGTACCTTCCCCAAGCCCTGGCGCTGGCCGTGGTGCTGGAATTCGCTCCCCTCAGCGCCGGTTTCATCGTCGCCGGCCGTACCGGCGCCACCCTGGGGGCCGAACTCGGTTCGATGCGGTTGACCGAACAGGTCGATGCGCTGGAGGTGATGGGCCTGTCACCGTTGAAGGAGTTGGTGGCTCCGCGCGTGCTGGCGTGCATCCTGGCCCTGCCGTTGTTGACCGTCTTTATCGACTACCTGGCCATCTTGTCGGGCTACCTGGCCGAGCTGGCCGCTGGCGGCAGCCTCTCCTGGACGCAGTACCAGAGCAACGTCCTACGCGTACTAGCGCCGTCGGACGTGGTGCCGGCCACGCTGAAGACGCTGGCGTTCGGCTACTTGATCGGGGTGACCGGCTGCTACTTCGGCCTGAGCGCCCGGGGCGGCACCGAGGGGGTCGGCCGGGCTGCCACCCGCGGCGTGGTCGTGTCGATCTTCCTGGTGTTGGTGTCAAACGTGATCCTGGTGCGCCTCATCCAGGTGCTGACCTGACACAGCGGGCGGCACACGGCTTGGCCGGCGATCAGCCCGTCCTTCACGGTCGGTCCCTTGTTTATTAGGGTAAGGAAAACGGCGATCCGGAGCGTTGGCCTTCGGTTCGCGGGCGGCAAGGATCACCTTTACGGTGGCGGACACATGCTGCGAAGATTGCTGACCCTGGTGCTGACCGGCGTGCTCCTGGCGGGGCTCGGCCTGGGCTGCGGCGGCGACGGCGAAAAGGGCATCCACAACAACCGCGACCGTCCCCGGGCGGCAGACCACGGCGAGCGCTAGACTCGGGCGCTCAGACCACACTGTCCGGCGCGAAGATAGTACGGCCGCCGTCCACCGGCAGGCAGATGCCGGTGACGTAGTCGTTGTCGATCAGGAACAGCACCGCCTGGGCAATGTGCCCGGCGCTCCCCTCGCGCTTGACCAGGGTGGCCTCGATCGCCTGCCGCCGCTCTGCCTCGGGCAGGTCGGGCGGCAGCATCACCGGCCCCGGCAAGATGCAGTTGACCCGCACGCGCGGGTTCCGCGCCCCCAGCTCGACCGCCAGGCAGCGCGTCAGGGTCGGGATCGCCCCCTTCGACGGGAAATAAGCCGCGTAGTTCAGGTAGGGCCGAACGATTGCCCAGTCGCCCAGCGTGATAATGCAGCCGCCTTGCTCTTGCCGCACCATCGCCAGCCCGGCCTGCTGGCAGCAGACGAAGGTGCTCAGAGTATTGGTCTCGAAGTAATGGCGGACGTCGGCTGCGGTCACTTCCTCAAGGCGTTTGCTTCCCCACGCCGCCGCACAGTTGACCAGCACATCGAGTCGGCCAAAGCGGTCGAGGGTTTGCTGCACCAGGGCGCGGGCCGCTTCCTCGTTGGTCAGGTCGGCCTGGAAGGCGACGGCCGGGACGCCCTTGTTCTGGAAATGGGCGACGGCCTCGGCCGCTTCGGCCGCGGAGCGGCGGTAGTGGATGACCAGGGCGTAGCCGCGTCCGGCCAGGGCGTCCGCGACGTGCCAGCCAATGCGGCGCTTGCCGCTGCCGGTCACCAGGGCCACTGGAGTCGAAGACATGTCAAACGTCAGCCGAAGAGAAGCAGGAGCACCACCACGATGACGGCGATGACGGCAGCCGCTGCCCCGGCCAGGATGGCGGCCAGCCGCTTCCACTGCCACGGCACGCCGGGCGCGTGGACATACTGCTCGTTGCCGCAAATCCACAACTGCCGCTCCACCCCCGCATAGCGGTAGCGGACCTCCTGGATGCCCACCCGCTCGACGCGCAGCTGCTGCAAGAGGATCCGTGACTGGGCCTCGTCCACGGCGTGCGACTTTTGCAGCAACGTCCGCACCTGGCGGTCCACCTCCGGCGTCACCGGAGAAACCCGGTCCACCCGCGGTCCCCGCTCGTCCACCACCACTTCGCCGGACAGCTCGCCAACCAGCTGGTCCGGCACGCCGGTCTCGTCCAGCACCGCGCTCAGGGTGTCGCAACGGAAACAGACGGTGAGCTGGTCGAAGGTCTTGACGCAGCCCGAACCGTCGCAGCCGGGACAGACGATCCGCCCGTTCCCCGAGCAGGAGCTGCAAGTGACCTTACCCCCCGCGCAAGTGCAGCTGTCGCGGATGGTCACGGTCTGAGTGCTGAGGTTGCCGTGGATGTCGCGCTCGGTACGCATCTCGCGGCGTTCGCGGTAGCCGGTGCCGTGGCACCAGGGACAATTGACCCTCCCGGAACCGTAGCAGGAGAGGCAGTCCACCCGCCCCTGCCCGGCACAGTGCGAGCACGGGCCAACGCGCTCGGTGTGCGGGACGGCGAGCATCTCGGTACGGTTCTCAAAGTCGTCGGGTCGGCGGACCGGGATGTCCCACGGGTCGGGCGGTCGGCCCTGATCGTCCACCGCGCCACCGGAGAACGGCACCGTCACCGGACGGACTGAGCGCTCCTCATACTCGGTTTGCAGGCGGAGGGTGTAGGAGTAGTGGGGGATGATCTCGTCGATGAAGATCTTGTCGCCCAGGTACTTGATGCGGAAGTAGCCCTGATCGTTCCAACGGTTGATGATCTCGCGGACCTGCTCCTCGGGCAGGGCGGCCGGCCGGTCGTTGTGGCTCATCGGAGGGTCCCCTTTATTTCCTGGCTTCAACCGTCGGGCGCTGGACCAGCGCGGGCACCTCCTCCTCGGCGGCCAGCCCGGTGGCGAACTGCAACTCGCTCATGGTCCGCTCGGTCTGCACCATGCCGCTGACCACCTGATCGACCTGGGAGGCGATAAAGTCGGGTTCCTGCCGGTTGATCGCCAGCTCGCTGAGCGAGCGGATCTTGTTCTCCAGCCGGTCGATCTCCAGCTTGACGATCTCCATGTTGTCGCGGGCCTTCCGGTAGTTGGCCAACCGGGCCCGGGAAGTCTCCAGGTTGTCCTCCAGGGATTTGCGGATCTTCTGCCTCTGCGGGTTGTCGTTGTCCTGCGGCAGCGCCTTGAGCCGGGTCTCCAGGTTCTTGATGTCCTGGAGGATCTCCTGTTCGGCAGTCTGATTCAGGAAGCGTTCCAGTGAGTACTGCGTAAACAAGAGCCGCAGGTAGATCCACAAGAGCCGGTCAAGCCCAGCCAGCTGGAGTTCCTCCAGGGGCAGGGGCGTGCCGACGCGGTGCGGGTCGCGGAGTTCCTGGGCGATCTGCCGCAGCTCCAGGCAGCGCTCGCGCAGCGTCTCGAAGCGCTGGACCAGCCGGTCGGGCAGGGCGTCAAGGATGCGCTGGACGGTCTGTTCGGCCTGAGCGCTTCCCTGCTGGCGCGCCTCCTTGGCTTCTTGGGCATCGACATACTTTTGGAACTTGGGGTGGGTGCCGAGCAGTCCCAGGTAGGCGATCTCGCCGGCCAGAACGAGCGGGACCATCACATCGGGGATACCACTCAGCAGCGCAAAGCCCAGGCCGCCGGCGAAGGCCAGCAGGTTCCAGTGATACAGGAACGCCTTCTTCAGGTACTTGCCGAAGCCCACGGCTGAACCCTGAAAGGATGAAGGATGAAGGATGAAACAAGTTATTGCCTCATTTTGGCATTCTTGACGCAGGTTGTCAGTATAGCAGTTAACTCGTCCGCTTCTCTCTTCAAATCGGCGAGCCGTTACTCAGGAAAGATTCCCGTATCACCGAGCAGTTCCAACCAGTAAGCGGTCTCCTCCAGCTCCTGAAGACCGCCCTCCAGCTTGCTGATGAACTCTGCGTTGGACCGGCTTCGCATTGCTTCCCGGTAGTGGGCTCCCACCGACGTGCCCGAGCGCAGGAGTTGCTTGCCGAGAACTTGGGCCTCGGTCGTGTTAGGGAGAGCCGAAAACAACCGGATCACACGTATCGCGAACTGCCTGGTTCGCAACTTCAAGTCGATCGGCTTTGTGTCGTTTTCCGTCTTCTTTTCATCCTTCATCCTTCATCCTTCCTATGTTCCCGCTCGCCGGCTCTCCTCCAACTGGCTGATCAATTCGCGGATGTAATAGACCGTCTCCTGGAAGCGCGGCTCACGCTGCATCTCCTTGGAGGGCCGATCCGACGGCTCGATCTTCAGCTCCTTCAGGATGGTGCCCGGCGAGTTGCTCATGATGTAAATCCGGTCGCCCAGAAAGACCGCTTCCTCGATTGAGTGGGTGATGAAGAAGACGGTTGCCTCCACCTCCTTCCACAGGGCGATCAGGAGGTCCTGCATGTTCATGCGCGTCTGCGGGTCGAGGGCGCCGAACGGCTCGTCCATCAGGATGATCCGCGGCCGCAGAATCAGCGTCCGGGCGATGGCTACTCGCTGCCGCATACCGCCGGACAGCTCGTGCGGGTACTTGTACTGGTCGGTGTCCACCCGCAGCCCGACCCGGCCGATCCAGTAGCGGGCCAGGTCGTAGCGCTGGCGGCGCGGCACCCCCATACACTCCAGGCCGAAGGCAATGTTGTCGAGCACCGTGCGATGGTCGAAGCTGGTGTAGTCCTGGAAGACCATGCCGCGGTCGGCGCCCGGCCCGCTCACCGGCCGGCCCTGCACCAGCACTTCCCCCTCGGTCGCCGGGTGCTGCGGCGGCAGGCCGGCGATCAGCCGCAGGATGGTGCTCTTGCCGCAGCCCGACGGCCCCAGCACGCAGATGAATTCCCCCTTGCCGACCAGGTCCTCGACGACGAAGGTCACGTCCTTGATGGCGGTGAAGGCGTTGGGTTGGCCGACGTTGTAAGTCTTGGTCACCTTGCGGAATTCGACCACGTGCGGCCGGCGCACCTCCTCGGGCCGGCGGACGTGCTCCAGCACCCGCCCCATCCCTACGACCTGACTGATGGGAACCTGGTCAGCGGCGGCGGTCTCGGTTCCGGTTGGGTTCATATCAGGCACGCTCCGGCTGACGGGCCTGGGACAGGATCAGGCTTGCCTCGGGGGACGGCTTCCAGAACCATGACTTCAGGTCGTCCCAGCCGTGCAGCACCACGCCGAGCAACTGGTTGAGGATCCCCGCGCCGCCGTAGCGGTACGGGAACAGCTCCCGCTGGATCCAGTAGAGGATGCGGTCGATGACCAGGGCGACGATCGGGATGATCAGCAGGATCAGGATAATGTGTTCCCGCGGTCCCTGCCGCTGCGAGACGTTGATGATGTGTCCCAGGCCGCCGGCCCCCTCGCCAGCAATCGTGATCACCTCCGCCAGCATGATGTAGCCGAAGGCCAGGCCGAACAGCAGCCGCAGCGAGTTGAAGACGCTCGGCATGGCCAGCGGCACGAGGACCTTCATGATCACCTGCCAGCGGCTGGCCCCCAGGGTGTAGGCGGTGTCGATGTAGTGGGTGCCGACGTCCTGCACCGCCCGGGCAGTGTCGGAAAAGACGAAGGCCACGCTGGCGATGAAGATGAACATCACCTTCTGGAACTCGCTGATGCCGAAGAAGGAGAAGGTCAGCGGGATTAGCGCCGCTACCGGGA
Source organism: Gemmataceae bacterium (assembly GCA_035575035.1). Taxonomy (GTDB): domain Bacteria; phylum Planctomycetota; class Planctomycetia; order Gemmatales; family Gemmataceae; genus DATLYH01. The sequence continues at coordinate 1,026 of DATLYH010000313.1, read as the reverse complement.
TGTTCCGCCCGAACGTGGCCAGGGGGTTGAAGAAGGCGTGGACGCGGGCGAAGCAGCCGGCCAGCACCCCGAGGGGGATGCCGACCAGAGCAGCCAGGCCGAAGCCGAGAGTCACCCGCCGCAGGCTGGCGTAGGTGTTGCGCGTCAACTCCCGGTCGAACCAGAGGCTCTCGAAGCTCTCCAGCGTCTCTTCGGGGCTCGGCAGCCCCTTGGTCGGCGGTACGATCCGCTCGCTCGGCTCGCCCCGGGTGATGTACCACCACAGGGCGAAGCAGACGGCAACGCACAACAGGCCAAAGAGGACGGACTGCACCGGCCCGATCTCCTTGCGGATGGCGAGGAGATCGTTGAAGAAGCGCCGGAACCGGCCGTCGGGGGGCGGACCGCCGACGGGGGGCGGTGCAGGGCCGACAGGTGCTTGTTTGGTCATGTCACTGTTTCTCCGCCGAGTAGACCTTCACCTCCACCCGGCGGTTCTTCGCATGGTTGTCGGGGTCGTTGGGGTCGGCCGGCACGTCCCAGCCCATCCCCGCGGTGGCGAAGCGCTTGGCGTCCAGACTAGGGTACTTCGCCAGCAGCGCCTCCTTGATCGCGTTGGCCCGGTTCTCCGACAGCTGCTTGACCAGGGTCACCGGCACCTGCCCCTTGTTCGAGGCGTCGGCGTGCCCCTCGATAACGATGTGGGCGGCGCCGAACTGCCCGGCCAGTTTGGCAATCTCGGCCAGCACCAGGTCCACCCTCGGGTCGTACAGCTCCTCGACCGTCTTGCCGTCCACTTCTCTGGTGATCTTCTTGTAGGGGTCCCAGCTGTTAGGGGCGAAGTGGATGTAGACGGTGTTGGTCAGGATCTCCTTCTCTGCTCCCTTGATCTCGGTGGCCGACTTCTGCACGAAGCTGGAGGTGTACTCGTCCTTCTGCGAGGCGTATTTCTCCTCCTTGCCGAGCTTCTGGATGACGGTGAAGTCCATCACCTGGTTGAACGGGACCGGCTGGTGCTTGATCGAGCCAATGCGGCGGTAGAGGTAG
>DATLYH010000312.1:0-15175 GCA_035575035.1 Gemmataceae bacterium | reverse complement strand
CGGTGACCATTGATAAGTACTGCTACCTGACCTGCCGCTACCTGCCGCCGTTCTTTGAGCACCGCATCCGTCTGGTCTACAGCAAGATCGAGATGTGCAAGACGGTCGAGGAGATCCGACATCCGGCGGTTCGTGCGGTGCTGCAGTTCCTGAACATCGACCGGGGGATCGAGCTGCATCACGACGGCGATCTGCCGGCCCGCAGCGGCATGGGCTCCAGTTCGGCGTTCACCGTCGGCCTGCTCCACGCCCTGCACGCCCTCCGCGGCGAGATGCCGACACGCAAGCAACTGGCCGCCGAGAGCATCCACATCGAACAGAACGTGCTCCAGGAGACGGTCGGCTCCCAGGACCAGGTGATGGCAGCCTACGGCGGTTTCAAGCATGTGCAGTTCCAGCCCAATGGCGAGATTTCGGTCGTCCCGGTGGTCCTGCCGGCCGAGCGGCTGGCCGAGCTGAAGGCCCACCTGATGCTCTTTTACACCGGCATTGTCCGGACCGCATCCGACGTGGCCCGGACCTATGTGGAGGACCTGGACGCCCGCCGCCGACAGCTGCGCATCCTCAAGGACCTGGTCGGCGAAGCGCTCGACATCCTGACCGGCGGCAAGGACATCGAGTTGTTCGGCCACCTGCTGCACGAGGCCTGGCAGATCAAGCAAAGCCTTAGTCCGCGGGTTTCCAACGCCGAGGTCGATGAGCTTTACGAGCGGGCCCGAGCCGCAGGGGCAATCGGCGGCAAGCTGACCGGGGCGGGCGGCGGTGGCTTCTTGCTGCTGTTCGTGCCGCCGGCCAAGCAGCGGGCAGTGATCGCGGCGCTGGATCGCCAGATCCACGTGCCGTTCGACTTCGAGTCGCTCGGCAGCCAGATCATCTTCTACGAGCCGGGCGTGGACTACGCGGCGGCCGAGAGCGATCGCCGGGCCCAGCCAGCCATCGTGTTCAAGGAATTGTCGAACGTGGCGTGAGGGAAATCATCGCCGCTTGCGGCTTAACGCTCAGCCGCGGGCGGCCAACCAGAGGGAAGGATTCCCCTTGCTCCGGACGGCGCGCATCTACGTGGCAGGAGGCCGGACGCTCCTCGGAGCGGCGCTGATCAACCGGCTGCGCGCGGCCGGGCATGACCGCCTGGTCGGCCTGCCGCCCGACGAGCCTGACCTGACCGACGCCGCTCAGGTGGATGATTTCTTTGCCACCGTTCGGCCCGAGTACGTCTTCGTGGCCGCGGGCGCATCGGGCGGCATTCGCGCCAACCAGGCGCGCCCCGCCGAGCTAATGCGCGATAACCTCCTGATCGCTGCCCATGTCCTGCATAGCGCCGAGCGGCACGGCGTGTCGAAGCTCCTCTACCTGGCCAGCTCCTGTGCTTATCCGCGGTCGGCGCCGCAGCCGTTGCGGGAAGAGTCGCTCCTGAGCGGGCCGCTGGAGCCGAGCAGCGAGGCCTACGCCCTGGCCAAGTTGGCCGGAATCAAACTCGCCCAGGCCTACCGCCGGCAGTACGGCGCCCGTTTCCTCAGCGCGGTCCCGGCCGATGTCTTCGGCCCGCATGACGACTTCCACCCGGAGCACGCCCATGTAATTCCCGCCCTGATCCGCCGGCTGCACGAAGCCAAGCAGCGCGGTGACCCCGAGTTCACTGTCTGGGGCACCGGGACGCCGCGGCGCGAGTTCGTCTTCTCGCACGATCTGGCCGACGCCTGCCTCTTTGTCATGAACCGTTACGACGGCGCCGAGCCGATCAACCTCGGCGGCGGCATGGAAATGTCCATCGCCGAGGCCGCCCGGATCGTGGCCGAGGTCGTCGGCTACCGCGGCCGGCTCCGGTTCGACCCCAGCAAACCGGACGGCACGCCCCGGAAGGTGCTCGACTCGAGCCGGCTGCGGGCGCTCGGATGGAATCGGGTGTCCGATTTCCGGGCCGGATTGATCGAAACCTACAAGTGGTTCCTGCACCACCGCGCAACAAAGGACTTCTGCGATGCACCCGCAGCTGTATAGATCGCTCTACCGTATCCGTCGAGTGGAGGAGGAGATCGCCCGCATCTACCCGACCGACCGGATCAAGAGCCCCGTCCATTTGTCGATCGGTCAGGAGGCGGTGTCGGTCGGCGTCTGCGCGGCGCTCGCGCCGGAGGACGTGGTCTTCGGCACCTACCGCGGCCATGCGATGTACCTGGCCAAGGGCGGCGACCTGAAACAAATGCTGGCCGAACTGTACGGCAAGGCGACCGGCTGCGCCCGCGGCAAGGGCGGCTCGATGCATCTGATCGATCCGGCGGCCGGCGTTCTGGGCACGTCGGCCGTCGTCGGCACCACCATTGCCAACGCGGTCGGCTATGCCTATGCCCTCCGTTACCGCAAAAGCAGCGCCCTGGTCGCCAACTTCTTCGGCGACGGGGCGACCGAGGAGGGCGTCTTCGCCGAGAGCCTGAACTTCGCCGTCCTGAAGCGCCTGCCGGTCCTCTTCATTTGCGAGAACAACCGCTACGCCATCCACACCCGCCAAGACCGCCGCCAGGGGCTGCCCGACATCTGCGGTCGGGCTCGGGCGTTCGGCCTGCCTGCGGAATGCATCGAGGACAACGACGTGCTGCGGCTGTACGAGCGCGTCCAGGCGGTGGCCCCGGCGGTCCGTGCGGGCGCGGGACCGTATTTCTTCGAGGTCATGACCTACCGCTGGCGCGAGCATGTCGGTCCCGGCCATGATTTTCACCTCGGTTTCCGCAATGAGGACGAGGTCCAGCCCTGGGTCGAAGCCGATCAGGTCCGGCGCCTGGCGGAAATGATCGACGCCGACACCCGCGCCCGCATCGAGGAAGACGTGGAGGCCGAGATCGCCGCGGCGGTCGCCTTCGCCGAGGAAAGTCCCTGGCCGGAGCCGGCCGAGCTATACACCGATGTCTTCCAGGAGGGGCCGGAATGTCCGGTGCCGCTTCCCCACTGACCGCCCGCCGGCCGCGCTTCACGGTCGGCGAGCGTGTGCTCTCCTACGTTGAGGCCGTCCGCGAGGCGGCTGATCAGGAGATGGCGCGCGATCCGTCGGTGATCGTCTTCGGCCTGGACGTGGACGACCCCAAGGCCATCCAGGGGACGACGCGCGGCCTGGCGGCGAAGTACGGCCCCGAGCGGGTCTTCGGCACGCCGCTGTCGGAGGACGCGATGACCGGGGCCGCCATCGGCATGGCCCTGGCCGGACTGCGGCCAATCCATGTGCATATTCGCATGGATTTCCTCATGCTGGCGATGAACCAGCTGGTCAACGTGGCGGCCAAGAGCCGCTACATGTACGGCGGCCGGGTGGCGCTGCCGCTGGTGGTGCGGGCGATGATCGGCAAAAGCTGGGGCCAGGGGGCGCAGCACTCGCAAGGGCTGTACAGCTTCTTCATGCATGTGCCCGGCCTCAAGGTGGTCGCCCCGAGCACCCCCTACGATGCCAAGGGCTGCCTGATCGCCGCCGTCCGTGACGACAATCCCGTCATCTATGTTGAGCACCGCCTCCTTCACTTCCAGAAGGGGCCGGTCCCCGAGGCGCCCTACGCGGTGCCGCCGGGCCGGGCGCGCGTCACGGCGGCGGGAGACGACATCACGCTGGTCGGCATCTCCTTCATGCAGGTGGAGTGTCTGAGGGCCCGGCACTACCTGGCCGATGTCGGTATTCGCGCCGAGGTTCTCGACCCCATCTGGCTCAGTCCGCTGGACCTGGACACAATCCTGGCGTCGGTGGCACGGACCAAGCGGCTGCTGGTCGTGGACAACGGCTGGACCTGCTGCGGCGCCGGGGCCGAGATCATCGCTCGGGTGATCGAGCGGACGCAGGGAGAGCAGGAGGTGCGTGTCCGACGGATGGGCTTTGCCCCGGTGACTTGTCCGACCACGCCGGCGCTGGAGCGGCTCTACTATCCCGACGGTCGGACCATCGCAGCAGCGGCCCGCGACCTGGTTGAGGGGCGGCCAACCGGCTGGCTGCCGGACGAACGGCCCGATCTCCGTGACATCGAATTCCGAGGGCCCTTCTGATGATCCGTGTGCAGAATCCGACGCAGCGGGCGGGGCTTGACTGGCCGCTGATGAAAAACAACCTCACGCGGGAAGACTTGGACGCGGTCATCGAGCTGCTGCGTCAGGATGACCCGGTGCTGACCCAGGGAAGCAACGTGCGCGCCTTTGAGGAAGAGTGGTCGTGCTGGCTTGGCGTCCGCTACAGCGTCCTGGTCAACTCCGGCTCGTCGGCCAACCTGGTGACGCTGGCCGCCCTGAAAGAGCTGCGCGGCGGCGGCGAAGTCATCGTGCCGACGTTGACCTGGGTTTCGGACATCGCCGCGGTGCTGCACTGCGGCTTCGAGCCGGTTTTCGTGGACATCGACCCGCGCACGCTCGGCATGGACAACGCCCAGGTGTTGGCCAGGTTGACGCCGCGGACCCGGGCCGTCTTCCTGACGCACGTGCTCGGCTTCAACGGGCTGGGCCGGCGGCTCCGCGACGAGTTGGCCCGGCGCGGCATCCCGTTGATCGAAGATGTCTGCGAGGCGCACGGCGCCACCTTCGAGGGGCGCAAGCTCGGCTCGATCGGCCTAGCGTCGAACTTTTCGTTCTACTATGCCCACCATCTGAGCACCATTGAAGGGGGAATGGTCTGCACCGACGACGAGGACTTCTACGAGACAGTGCGCCTGCTGCGCGGGCACGGCCTGGTACGCGAGCTGCGATCGCTGGCGCGACGGGAGGAGTACTGGGAAGCGTACCCGGATTTGAACCCGGAGTTCATCTTCGCCTACCCGGCCTATAACGTGCGCAGCACCGAGATCAACGCAGTGATTGGCCGTTCGCAGCTGCGGCGTCTGGACGACACCATCGAGGCGCGGACGGAGAACCTTCGGCTGTTCCTTGCCAACCTGGACCCCGCTGTCTACCGCACCGACTTTGCCACGGAAGGGAGCAGCAGCTATGCGCTGCCGTTGATCCTCCAGGAGCCGGACCCGGCGCTCTGCCGGCGAGTGATGGAATGCCTGTGGTCGGGCGGCATCGAGTTCCGGCGCGGCCTGTCCGGCGGCGGCAACCAGCTGCGCCAACCCTACCTCCGCCGACGGTTCGGTGATGCCTGGAAGAACTATCCGCAGACCGAGCATGTCCACTTCTACGGTTTCTACATCGGCAACTATCCGGGGATCGGGAAAAAAATCTTCCGCCTGTGTGACCTCCTGAACGGTCTGGCGAAGCGGCCAAGCGTCTGAGCCGCGACCGTCAGGGAGCGGACCCAGGCCGGCCCGCTCGCTAACGCTCGCGGCTCGGACAGGAGGTAATCATGTTCTTCAAGGATGAGCGAGTTCTGGTGACGGGGGCGGCGGGACTGATCGGCAGCAACCTGGTCCGCCGACTGGTGCGCGAGGGCGCCATCGTCCGCGGCACGCTGCGGCGCAAGGAGCCGCCGGTCCGCGAGCCGGGGGTGGAATATGTCGCCTGCGACCTGACACGGAAGAAGGACTGCCGCGCCGTTGTCCAGGGCATGCGCTACGTCTTCCACTGCGCCGCCAGCACCTCGGGGGCCCTGCAGACCGCCAGCCGACCGATGGTCCACGTCACCCCCAACGTGGTGATGAACGCCCTGCTGCTGGAAGCCGCCTATGAGGCGGGCGTGGAGAAGTTCCTCTGGCCAAGCAGCACCACCGGCTATCCTCCCGCCGACCACCCGGTGCGCGAGGAGGAAATGTTCCAGGGCGAGCCGTTCGAGAAGTACTTTTTCACCGGCTGGAGCAAACGCTTCTCCGAAATCCTCTGCCGGATGTACGGGGAGAAGCTGACCCCGCGGATGACCACCATCGTGCTCCGGCCGAGCAATGTCTACGGCCCACACGACAAGTTCGACTTCACCCACTCGCATGTCACGGCGGCGCTGATCCGCAAGGTCGTCGAGCGCCACGACCCGATCGAGGTCTGGGGCACCGGCGACGATGTCCGCGACTTGATCTACGTCGATGACTTCGTGGAGGCGGCCCTGCGGGCGCTGGAGCGCCTAAGCGGCTTCGAGGTCCTCAATATCGGCCTGGGCAAGGGCTACACGGTCAAGCAGGTGCTGCAAACCATCCTCGAGCTGGATGGCTATGCCGACGCCCGGATCGTCTTCAACCCGTCTCGGCCGACCATGATTCCCGTCCGCCTGGTGGACACAAGCAAGGCGGAACGGCTGCTCGGTTTCCGGGCGCGGACCGATCTGAGCGAGGGTCTGCGCCAGACCATCGACTGGTATCGGGCCCGTGACAGGGTGGGGTGTGGGGTGGGCGGCCGGGGCGGAGCGCAGCGAAGCCCCGGCGCGGCAGACCGGGCGTGAGGCGAGCAATCTCCGGGCAAGAGGCCATGCCATGTTTCCACCGCCAGGTCAACCGGTCCGCGTCGGGCTGGTGCAGATCAACAACAGTTTCTCCGGGCAGAACTACCTGCCCTACTCGGTGGGGATGCTCCAGGCTTATGTCCAGGGGCACGCCGTGTCGCCGACGCGGTACGAGTTCCTCTTGCCCATCTATCGGCGCGTCCCGGTTCGCGAGGCTGTCGAGCAGCTGCGGACGGCGGACGTGGTCGGCTTCAGCACCTATGTTTGGAACATCCGCCTGTCGCTGGCGATTGCCCAACGGCTCAAGGAGCAGAAACCGGAAACCCTGATCGTCTTCGGCGGCCCTCAGGTCCCTGACCGGGCCGAAGCGTTCCTCCGCCGGTATCCTTTCATCGACCTGGCCTGCCACGGCGAGGGGGAGGCTGTCTTTCTCCAGATCCTGGAGCGTTATCCCGATCGCAACTGGGACGGCATCGGTTCGATCAGCTACCTGCGCGACGGGACCTTCGTCAACCACCCGCGGGCGCCGCGGATCGGCAACCTCGCGCAGATCCCTTCCCCCTATCTGGAAGGGGTGTTCGCTCCTTTGATGAAGGCCAATCCCGCCGAGCGCTGGCTGGTGCTCTGGGAGACCAACCGCGGCTGTCCGTTCTCATGCACTTTCTGCGACTGGGGCTCGGCGACGGCGGCCAAGGTCTATCAGTTCGACCTGCCGCGGCTGTTCCGCGAGGTCGAGTGGTTCGCGGAGCACCAAATCGAGTTCGTCTTCTGCTGCGATGCCAACTTCGGAATGCTGGCCCGTGACCTCGACCTGGTGGAGTATGTCGCCCAGGTGAAAAAGGAGCGCGGCTACCCGCAGGCGCTGTCGGTGCAGAACACCAAGAACGCGACCGAGAAGGCTTACCGGGTCCAGAAACGGCTCGCCGACGCCGGGCTGAACAAAGGGGTGACCATCTCGCTGCAATCGGTCCACGCCCCAACACTGCAAGCCATCCGCCGGCAGAACATCTCCTCCGCGTCGTTCCAGGAATTGCAAAGGCGCTTCACCCGGGACGGCGTGGAGACTTACACCGACCTGATCCTCGGGCTGCCAGGCGAGACCTACGACTCGTTTGCCGACGGCGTCGCCCAGGTGATCGCAAACGGCCAGCACAATCGCATCCAGTTCAACAACCTCTCGGTCCTCCCCAACGCCGAGATGGGCGACCCCGAATACCAGAAGCGCTACGGCCTGGTGACGGTGCGGTCGAAGATCATCAACATTCACGGCTCGCTCCTGGAGTCGGAGGAGGAGGTCCAGGAATACCAGGAGTTGGTAGTCGCCACGGCCAGCATGCCGGCCGCCGACTGGGTCCGCACGCGCGTCTTCTGCTGGATCACGGCACTGCTCCACTTCGACAAGGTTTTGCAAATCCCGCTGGTCGTCATCCATGAAACCTGCAAGGCCGGCTACCGCGAGCTGCTGGAATTGTTCAGCGAAGGCGACCTTGCCGCCTATCCGGTCCTGCGCTCGCTGCGGGAGTTCTTCCGCGCCAAGGCGATCGACATTCAACAGGGGGGCGAGGAGTACTGCCGCTCGGAGCGGTGGCTGAACATCTATTGGCCGGCCGACGAGTTGGCGTTGATCCACCTGTGCACGGCGGGCCAGCTGACCTCCTTCTACCAGGAGGCTGAGGAACTGCTAGGGGGTTACCTGCGGCGGAACGAGATGCCGCTGCCGGCCCGGGTGCTGCGGGATGCTGTCCGGCTCAACCAGGCGCTGCTCAAGCTGCCGTTCCAGACGGCGGACCTGGACCTGGAGGTCGGCGCCAACATTTGGGAGTTTTACCGTGCAGCGCTGGAGGGCCGGCCGATTCCGCTGGAGGAGTCGCCCCGCGTTTATCACATTGACCGCACCAGCCAAACGTTCGACTCGTGGGAAGAATGGTGCCGGCAAGTCATCTGGTACGGCAACAAGAAGGGGGCGTACCTCTACACCAATCAGGCGCCGGAGCCGCAGCTGGAGGGGCATTTCTGACATGCGCTATCGACGATTACAGCGCGCGGGACTGGACGCTTCGGAGATCGGCTTCGGGACGTGGGGCCTGGGAGGCAGTCACGGCGGGGCGGTTGCTTACGGGCCGACCGACGACCGGGAATCGCTCCGGGCGCTACGGCGGGCCTGGGAGCTGGGCGTCACCTTTTATGACACCGCCGACCTGTACGGCCACGGCCACAGCGAGGTGCTGCTGGGCCAGGCGCTGGCGGAGGTGCGCGGCCGCGCCGTCATCGCCACCAAGGCCGGCTTCCTCAACGCCGAGGGGGCGCAAGACTTCGCACCGCGGCACTTGACCGCCGCTCTGGAAGGGAGCCTCCGTCGATTGGGAACAGAATACGTGGACCTCTTCCTGCTGCACAGTCCCCCGCTCGACAGCCTGCGCTCCGATCCGGGCCCCCTGCGTTGGCTAGAAGACGTGAAGCGCTCCGGCCGGGCTCGGGCAATCGGCATCTCGGTCCGCTCGCCGGACGACGGACTGACCGTGGTGCGGGAATGTGCTCTCGACGCCATCCAGGTGAACTTCAACCTGGCGGACCAGCGGGCGGCCCGAAACGGGCTGCTGGACCTGTGCGCCGAGCGGGGGGTTGGCGTCATCGTCCGGACACCGCTGTGCTTCGGCTTTTTGACCGGGGCATTTGCCGACCCGGCCGGCTTCGACAGCAGCGACCACCGCAGCCGCTGGCCGGCGGAGCAGCGGGCGCGCTGGCACCAGGCCGCCGAGGTCTTCGCTCGCTTTCGGGCCGACGGCGGGCAGACGCCGGCCCAGTTCGCCCTGCGTTTCTGCCTTTCTTACCCGGCCGTCTGGACTGTCATCCCGGGGATGCTGACCGCGGCCCAGGTCGAGGAGAATGTCCGCGCCAGCGACCTGGGGCCGTTGACCGCCGCGGAACTCAAGCAGGTGGAGGAAGTCTACGATGAGCGCGAATTCTTCCTGGGCCGGGAGCCTGGCCGCCAAACCCGACGGCCGCGCGGCGCGCCCGCCGGCAGCCGCCACGATTACGCTGCTGCTTCCCGTGCTCAATGAGATTGACGGACTAAAGGCGACCCTGCCCCACATCGACCGGGACCTGTTTGACGAGGTCCTGATCGTGGACGGCGGCTCCACGGATGGCTCGGTAGAGTACGCCCGGTCACTCGGTTTCCGGGTGATCCGGCAGAAGCGGCCGGGGTTGGCCTGGGCCGTGTACGATGCCATTTGCGATTTGCAGACTGATTATATCATCGAGTTCAGCCCGGACGGCAACTGCCCGGTGGAGGCGCTGCCCGAACTAGTCCGGCAGCTGCACCAGGGCCATGATCTGGTTGTGGTCTCGCGCTACCTGTGGCCGGCCCGGTCGCAGGACGACAACCTGCTCACCGCCTTCGGCAACTGGATGTTCACGCGCCTGATCCGCGGGCTCGGCCGCTTCCCCATCACCGACGCGCTGACCATCTACCGCGGCTTCCGGCGCGATATTGTCTTCCGGTACGACTTCCGGCGCTACCTGGCCGGACCGGTCTTCGAGCCGTTGGTATCGGGTATTTGCACCCTGCACGGGTTGAAGATCTGCGAGATCCCCGGTGACGAGCCGCGACGGATCGGTGGCCGGAGCAAGATGCGGCCGCTGTACAACGGCTCCTGCATCCTGCTCATGGTGGCCCGCCTCTACCTGCGCAAGCTGTTCGGGCTGAGGATCTGACCTTTCTCAGTAGAGCTGGAAACCTGCGGTCGGACTGGGTGGCCCGGTCGGGAGACCGGGCCACAACGCGCCGGAGCCACTCTGCGGTTGGCGCTAGTTCACTCTTTGGCCGCATCTCCCGGAAGGGCACTTACCTTTGCTCCCGAGCGCGCCTGCCAACCCCACAACCAGAATACCGCGCCGACGGGGCAGGCAGCCAGCAGCGCGAGGATGACGGCATTCGACCCCGCGAACAGTAGCGGGTCCGGCGTGATGAAGTCGATCCACCGCTCCTCGCCGGGCGGCCCTTCCCAGCGGAGGAAGGCCGCCGGCACCGGCGCTCCCAAAACCCGCAGCCGCGGCGAGGGCTGGTACTCGAAGAAGAAGCCGCCCCACACCCCTACCACGGCGCCACTCAGCCATGCAATGGACAAGATCGTCCACCAGGCCGGCCCGGCGTGCCGCCGCTGGAACAGGCGCACAATGACGCCATTGGCCCATGCCAACAACACGATCACCGCGGGGATGAGCAGACACCCCATAGTGCCCGCCTGACAATCGGTTAATGCATCCGCCGCACCAGCAGCATGACGAAACCAATCACGTGAGGGTCATTCCAAGGTCATCGCCAATTGCTTGCAAGTCGCGCTTCGTTTTAGCACCCGCCAGCACTTGCAGTGCATCCATGAAGGGCAGCGCGGGAGGCTGCAGACAAACGACCTGATTGGAACGGCTGTACGCTCGCACTGCCCCGATTTCGCCATAATAAGTCCATCCGTTTTCTTCAAAATCATAGTCGAATCTGTCTGGGGCGTCTGCCATACTACAGAAGGGAAAGCCATTGTTCACGGCTTGATAATGGAGTATGAAGCCTAAGAACTCCGAACAGCGCCGATGTTCACGAACCCATGTAATTTCATCATCATTGACGCCCTGCCAGACGGATGGATCATCCGAGTCGGGGTTCCGAATCGAGACTCCCCACCAAAGGACTCGTTGGTTTTCCTCCATGAAGATGAGCCGCCGCTTGTCGATGCTCCACTTCTGCGGTTTCAGCAGACGATGGTGGCACGTGTTGAAACGGCGTTCGCGGCCGGCGACAAGGTAGTAAGCACGGAGCGCCGCAGGAACCTGCACGTCGAGACGCTTCTCGACAGCAGCAAGCTCTTCCGACGACATGCCCTGACGTTCGACCAGAGGATATCCGAACGTGGCATAAATCGTGCGGTAATACTTCTTAAAAGAAGACACACCCACGGATGCCATCCAACGCCCTCCTACTGACCGTAGGTCCCTTCTTTTCGGTAGAGCTAGAGACCTGCGGTCGGACTGGGTGGCCCGGTCTCCCGACCGGGCCCCAGCGCGGCTAACCCCCGTTAATGCATCCGCCGGACCAGCAGCACCACGCACCCTAGGTACGCGAACAGCCCCGGCAGCGCCAGCTGGGTGCCCCAGTGCCATAGTTGCCGGTCACGCGGGCTCAGGGCGACGCGCGGGTACTCCCAGCGCTGCTCGTCGGTCGGCAGCAGGTCGCTGCGGCGCAGCAGCCAGTTGCAAATGCTCAGGAGCAATTTCTCCTTGCCCGGCGACAGTTCCGGCCCGACGAACCAGCCGCCGTGGCCGATCGCCGCCACCCGCACCTTGGCCGGGGTAGCGCTTTTGTCGTCGTACCAGTCGGCCGGCACCGTCGTCTCGAACGCCACGCCGACCGGGAACGGGCCCCTGCGTTTCTCCTCCGGCGTCCCCCGGGCCGGGTCGTCCGGCTTCGGCTCGAAGCGTGGCGTCCGCTCTCGCGTCGGGAACGGGTTGTCATCGTTCCAGCTGGCCGGACTGGTCATCATAAAGATGGGATCAAACGGCAGCCCTTTCTCTTTCGCTGGATCGACGTAAACCGGCCGCGGGTGGCGCAGGCGCAGATCGAGTTTGCGGCTCCCGGCCGGCCTGTCGCTGTCGTCCGATTCCTCCTCGGAATGGCCACGGCGGTCCATCTCCTTGCCGACACTGCGGGCGATGATGCGCATGCTCTCGCGGATCGGGTTCGGCTTCAGGTCGGTGGTCCCCTCCCGGAGCCGATAGGAGCCGGGGCCCGACTGCCAGTCAAACTCGACCGGCGGCACCTCGACGTTTATGCCGGAGATCAGCAACCCAGAGCGGCGCTCGGCGAAAGCCTTGCTCTCGACGTTAAACAGCACCGTCTGCCGGGGGAGTCGCAGGCCCAGCTGGACCAGCAGGTCTTCTACTCCGTCGGGGCCGGACGGACCCGGCGGCTCGAAGCGGTCGGGCGGTTCATTGATCGGGCCGAAACAGGCCAAGAGCGGCTTGCCCGACTTGAGGTAATCGCGGATTGCCGCCACCTGGGCGTCGTCCAGCCGATAGAAGCGGTTGGGGATGCGGTCGCCGATGGTCACATTCCGCAGCGTCATGCGCGGGATGATGATCAAATCAAATTCGGCCAACTCGCGGTTGAGCTTGGCCCGCAGGTCGGTCATCCGCCGCCGCTCCGCCGCCCCCTCCACGTTCAGCTTGCTCTTCTCCAGGGCGACGGCCTCGCGAGCCTGCCGGGCCTGGTCCAGCGACAGCCGGGCGATGAGCACCCGTGGCTCCAGGAGTTGCTTCAAGACCGCCTTGCGGATGTCCTCATCGACGCGGCGCAGATTCAATTGCCGGGCCAGGTTCGTCGTCTGTAGCTCCTGCGGCGTCTTCGTCTGCCATTCCTTCACCAGGTCGGTGAAGACTTGCAGCTCCCGCTCCAGCGTTTTGATTTCGGCGTCCAGCTCCGCTAACTCCTCCTCCAGCCGCTCATACTTGCTTTCGTCGTAGGTATAGACGGCCGGCTCAGGCGGGGCGAACTCGCTCCACTTCTTCAGGACCACGTCGCGCACGTCGAAGCCGCGGGCCGTCAGCGCCTTCTTCAGCCCACTCAGGCCGAATTCCTCCGGCCCTTCCGTTGTCAGCCATTCGTGGATGACCAGCACGCCGACCCTCGGCCGCTTCTCCTCGATGTTCAGCACCTTGTTGATGAAGGCGCGGTTGCCCTGCTTGAGGAGCACCAGGTTGTTGCGCTCGGCCGAGGCCGACTTATCGACCAGGTAGAAATCGTTGAAACTGAGCGTCTGCACCTTGCCCGAGCTGCGGTCGTAGAAGAAGATGCTGTTCTCCACCGCCTGGTCAATGGCCGAACGCAGCTCCTGGGCGTCCTTGGTCAGCTCATTCAGTTTGTCGTGGAAGCCCTCCTCTTCCACGTCGAGCACGACGACCTTGAACTGCGGGCCGAACTCGCTCAACTGGTCCACCAGGTCGTAGACTTTCTCAACCACCTTGCGCTCGGCGGCGAAGTCGATGGCGTCGGCCTTGTCGGAGATCCGGTCGAACGTCTTGTGCATCTGATAAACCACCACGACCGTCTCGCCCTTTCCCCGGAGCTGTCGCAGTTCGGCCTGGGTGCGCTCGTCCAGAGTGAACTGCCGATCCTGGGTCCAGTCGAGGCGGTAGTAGTGGAAGTGCGAGTAGACGTTGACGCCGATCAACAGGGCCGCTGCCAGCGCGATCTGCACCAGGGCATTGAACCCGAAGGCGCTGCGGCGGGCGGCCACCATCCGGGCAATGACGATCCCTTCGACCAGCAGGGCCGCCAGCGCTGCCAACCCACCGCCCAGCACCATCCAGACGGCTACCTGCGTCACCAGGTCGGGGGCCTCCGTCAGCGTTTCGCCGCGAAGCGTCTTCCAGACAAACTGGTCCCACAGTCTCCGAATGAATTCCCACCCCTGCACCGGCTGGCTGAGGTTGGTCAGCCAGGCGGCCAGCAAGCCGATGCTGGCGGCAAGCAGCCCGGTCAGGCCGAGGAAGCGAATGAGAAGGTGCAGGCGCAGCAGCCAGCGCTTGCGGGGTCTCGTGTTCAGCGCCATCGCCGCATCTCCAGGCTACGAACCGTCAGGAAGAGGCAGAACAGGGCCATGCTGATGTAGAAGACGACATAGCGGGTATCGATTAGACCGCGGCCGAAATCCTGGCTGAAGTGCTGCGGCCGCCACAACCCGATCGCCAGCAGGCCGAGGCTGAGCACCACTGTCAGCAGGGCCGCCACCATCTGGCTGCGCACCAGGCTGCTGACCAGTATCCCCAGCGCTAAAAACATCGCCCCCGCCAGCACCAGCCCCAGATACGACGCCAATACCGGCCAGGGGTCGATGTTGCCGCCCGCCGTCACCTCCATCACCCGCGGCCCGGGATCGTGATGGTAGTGGAACCAGCCGCCGACGATGGCACTTGCTGCACCGGCCCACAGGAGCACCAGCGACACCAGCCGCATCGCCGTGCCGAAGGACGGCAGGGCCGACAGCACGGCCAGGACGACGGCCCCCAAGCCGCCGACCATCAGGATACTCCACGGCGTCCACGAGGGATGGAACTGTACTCCATGCAGGTTGAGCAACACGGGCAGGTAGACCAGGGTCGGCACCCAGAGAATGATGTAGAAGAGGAAGCAGGCCAGGTACTTGCTCAGGACCACCTGCCAGTCGCGGAGCGGAGCGGTCATGAGCATTTCCAGGGTGCCGGTGCTGCGCTCTTCGGCGAAGAGGCGCATGGTCAAAAGTGCCGGAATCAGCAGGTAGACGACCCAGAAGGCGACGCCGCTAAGCAATTCCTTGACCTCCTCGGGTACGTCGCCGCCGAAGATCCCCTTGATGGCGATGGTCGGGATGCTCGAGCGCCAGCCGCTGGGCGGCAGGATGCTGAAGAAGTACTGCATCGGGTACTCGATGCCGCGCGGCCCGGTGCGAGTAAGGTGCTCCAGCGTCCAGGAGAAGCGGTAGCCGGCAACCAGTAAAAAGACCACCAGCATGACATAGGCAATCGGCGACAGGAAATAGGCGCTCAACTCGCGGCGAAGGAGGCTGCGGGCATGGAACAACCCGGTCAGCAGCCAGACGGCAACGATGACGGCGACCGCCGCCAGCACGCCCAGCGCGGCGAGCCCAACGAAACTGCCGAAACTGAGGTCGGACATGGTCAATCAGTCTCCATCAACTGCAAACCCGGCGAGCGGGGGGCGTCAGCCCCCCGGTGCTCATAGCGACGTAAGTCCCCCGGTGCTCGGACCGGGGGGCTGACGCCCCCCGCTCGCCTTACCGGAAGGCTGACGCCCCCCGC
>DATLYH010000311.1:0-3316 GCA_035575035.1 Gemmataceae bacterium | reverse complement strand
CCGCCGCTGGGCCGACGTGGAATTGCTGCTGCTCGGCGGCGCGCTGGGGCCGATCTTCCCCACGCTGGTGGCCCTGGTCTTCCAGCACGTCCACTACGACTTTGTGCTCAAGGACCGGGGCGCGCCGTACGGCCTGGCGTACGGGCTGGTGTTCGCGGTCGGCTCGCTGGGCAGCCTGCTGATGTGCCCGGCGATCGGCCTCAGCGTCCGGCGGCGGACGGTGCAGCAGACGTTACGCATTCCGATGTTCATCGCCCTGGCGATGAGCGGCGCCGCCCTGGTGCTGTGCGTGCATTGACGTTTTCCTGGCGAGCGGCCGGCGTCAGCCGGCCGGTGGCGAGGCGAGCGGCCGGCGTCAGCCCCCCCGGTGACAAAGCGAGCGGGGGGCGTCAGCCGGCCGGTCAGGCTCACTAGCCGGCTGACGCCGGCCGCTCGCCAGCCCCTCTTATTGTCCCTGAAATCGCGCGACGATCTGTTTGACCTGCTCCTCGGTGAACGGGTTGCTCGGGTAAACCTGGGGCGGGCCGGTCTCGCCGACAGGGAAGGCCCCGGGCGGATAACCCGGCGACGGCGGGATGGCGGCTACCCGGAACCGGTCTCCCTCCTTCACCAGGGGCAGGATGTAAAGGCCGGGGCCGGCCAATCCCCGGCTGGCCGCCAGGTTCTCGACCGGAATGGTCTGCCCCTTCCACTTCTCCCCATCGCCGGTGCGGGCCCAGTGGACCTGTTCCACCCGGGCAGCGGCCGGCCGATCCTCCTTGCCTTCCACCGCGGCAGTGACAATAAGGTCGGCGACCAAAAGCTGCGGCCGCGACAGCACCACCGGTTGGCCGCCGCCGGCCTCGGCCTGCCGTTTCAGGTCGAGCACCAGGTAGAACAGGTAGCTGATCCAGGCCAGGAAGAGCACCGTTGCCAGGATCAGCCTGCCTTTGGCCCCTAGCATGGGCTTACTCCGCCGGGCCTTGCGGCGCCGGGTAATCGTGGGCGAGGGCTTCTCGGTCCAGCTCGATGCGGTAGTCACGCACCAGGGCTTGGTCAAGGTCATAGACATTGTGGAAGTCGGCCCGGCTATCGCTGTCGGTCTTGCTCATCAACCGGGCCTCGATCAGGTTGAAGACGATTTCGCCGAAGTCGTCGGTGCGGTTAATGCCCCAGAGGCGGAAGACGGTCCGGGCCATCAGGCCGAACTGGCGCAGGGCAAGGTCGCGGATTCCCTCCAGCAGCTCGGGGCCGCTGACGTGGCGCTGCGGCCGGTTCGGGGCGCCGGGTTCTTCAGCCGGGTCATGGCCCAGCATCTTCTGGGTGTGGGCGAGGGCGGCGAAGACAAACTCGTAAGCCTCGTAGGCATAGCGTGGATCGCGGCGGACAATCTCAGCCAGGCGGGGGTGAAACATCGTCATGGTAGGGGTCAGGGGTCAGGGGTCAGGGGTCAGAGGGTAGAGGGCAGAGATTAGGAATCAAGTAGAGGCCGGGTAGTGTGCCGAACATAAACGCCTGCTGGGGAGCATCGAGCATGCGTGTATTGCCCTCTGACTTCCGACCTCTGCTCTCTGACCCCTGACCCCTGACCCTATTTTAACTGGGTCAGGATCTCGGCAGCAGCCACCGGCAGACGGCGGCCGTCCTCGAACTCGACCAGGACCTTACGGGCCAACACTTCCTGGGCCAGCACCTTGCCCTGCCCCTTGGGGGTCAGGACGCGGGTGCCGACGGCAGGCAACTCCTTGTGGAATTCCTCGTAGACGTTCTGCTCGAAGCGGAGGCAGCATTTTAGCCGACCGCACCGCCCCGAGATCTTGGACGGATCAAGGGTCGATTTCTGCAACTTGGCCATCCGCATCGACACCGGCGGCATGGTGGTCATATGGGTGTTGCAGCAGACCGGCTTGCCGCAGTCGCCGTAGTCGGCCAGCAGCTTGGCCTCGTCGCGCACCCCGATCTGCCGCATCTCGATGCGGGTCTGGCACTCCCGGGCCAGGTCCTTGACCAGCTCGCGGAAATCGACCCGCTTCTCGGCCAGGAAATAAAAGATGATCCGCTCGCCGCCGAACAGGTGCTCGACATCGACCAGCTCCATTTGCAGCTTGCGCTGGGCGGCCAGGCGCTGGCACAGCTCGAACTCGCGCTGCTCGGCCTGGCGGAGGCGGTCGATCTCCTGGCGGTCCTGTTCGGTCAGGGGGCGGAGGATACGGCCGTGGGTCGGCTCGGCGAGCAGCTCGACCGCCTGGGGGGTGGCCGGGCAGAGGACCTGGCCGACCTCGTGACCGCGGTCGCTGCGCACCACCACCTCGGTGCCGCGGGCATAGGGGCGGTCGTCGGCGCTCTCAAAGTCCCCCAGCAAGCGGGTGTTGCCGTGGCGGACGATGTAATGAAGGGCCATCGCAGGGTTCCCGTAGTCCGTCCCGGCCGGGGCGGGCCGGCCGAATCCCCATTGTAAGGCCCCCTGCCCAGAAGGAAACTGCACTTTCCGAAAAAAACCGATGCGGCGGCGATGAGCGATAGAAGCAAGCAACTACTGGCAAAGCAGAGGCTCGCCGGCCAAGAGACGGGTTCTAAACACACCCCGGCCAGGAGAGCCCCCATGAAGGTAGCAATTCTACTCCTGCGGGGGCATGCCCTGCGGCGCCTCATGACTTCCTTCCTCCACGCCCGCAGCGCCCGCCGCGTGCCTGTCCTGCTCTTGGGCTTGCTCCTCGCCCAGGACCGCCGCCGTACCGTCACCTCCTGGTTCCACGCCGCCGCTGTCGGCCACGACTTCCCGCCTTCTCCTACTTCCGCGGCGCCCTGGGCTGAGCTTCCGGTGCACCGGCTGTCAGCCGGTGCCACAACACCCCGGCCATCCAACCGGTAGGGCATCGGCAACGAGATCACTGGACCAGGCATCAGGGCCGCGGAGATAACCGTTTGGTTTCCCTGAAAACCCTCAGGAAATCAACGAAACGACCTCCGGAAATCTTCTCCTTTCAAGGCTCCGTCTCAATTTTGACGCCAACAAAAAATTGACGGATAGCTCCTCCGGAAACTACTCTACTCTAGCGGCCCCTCTCTCCCGGAGGAGGGAGAGGAGCTCCCAATCTTGACGACGAAATATCCTGACCTTTCTCTTGCGGTGCTGTCATGTCCTGCTTAACTGTCCGGACTGCCCGTCAACGTCGCGCGGCCTCCAGTGTGGAGCTGGCCGTGCTGCTGCCGTTTCTCTGCTTTCTGTTCGTCATCGCGATTGATTATGCCCGTATCTTTTATTTCGGGGTGACGCTGGAGAACTGCGCCCGCAACGGCGCCTACTATTGCAGCAACTACCCCAACGCCAACTACG
>DATLYH010000310.1:0-33928 GCA_035575035.1 Gemmataceae bacterium | reverse complement strand
GTAGAGGTGGCCGTCGTCCGCCCAGGTGAGCGGCCAGTTGTCGCTGCCCGGCGCCCGGCGGATGATCGTCTCCTTCGGGGCCCAGTCGATCCGGGCAATGAGCCGGCTGGGCGGATACGGGGCCGCGCCGGACTTCGGCGGAGCCTCGCTGATCGCTTCCATCAGCGGCTCGAACAGATCGGCGTTGAGGGCGTCGTGGAACTCGGGCTGGGGGCGCAGCTCGGCGCCGTTGCGCACCGCGATCAGGTTCCGGCTCGGCACGATCAACACCACCTGATGGCCGGCGCCGGCCCCCCAGAAGGCGTCTTGGGGAAGCTTGGCGTACCTCCTCTCGTTGTTGCTCCACCAGCCCATGCCACCGAAACCGGGAGTGCCGGCGTCGGCGGTGGTCAGGCGTACCGCCTCCTTGCTGACGAGCTGTTTGCCCTCCCAGTCGCCGCCGCGGAGCATCAGGCGGGCGACCCGGGCCGTGGCCCGCGGCGTATAGCTGCCGCCGCCCCAGGAGCCGACCAGAGGCAGACCGTCCACCGTGAAGGTCCTGCCATAACCGACTGACCACTCCTTGTCGGGGACGCCGATCGGCTGCATGACCCGCTCACGCAGCAGCGTGCGGAGGTCCTTCTGCGGGGCGTCTTTCAATGCAGCGGTGACGGCGTAGCTGAGCATGGCGATGCCGGGGTTGCTGTAATGGAACTTGGTGCCCGGCTCGAACAGCACCGGCGCCCGGTCGCGCGAGATGGTGAACGGGTCGTTCGGCGGGTCGAGCCGCTTCCAGAAATCGTCTTTCCATTTGGCCTCCTCGTTCGGCCGGGAATCATCGAGTCCGGATGTGTGTGAGCCAAGGTGCCGGATCGTGATCTTCGACTTGCGCGGGTCGTCCTTCCATTGCGGGATGTACTTGGCGGCCGGGTCGTCCAGCGCGATGCGCCCGTCGCCGAGGGCCAGCGCCAGCGCCAGGCCACCGACCAGCGCTTTGGCCATGGAAGCAGTGTAGTGCGGCCGGGAAGCATCCCAGCCGGCGGCGTACTTCTCGAAGACGATGCGGTCGTTGCGGATGATCAGCAACCCAGTGGTGCGGCGTGCCTCCAGGTCTTTCCAGAGGGCGTTAAGCCGTTCGGCGGACATGCCCTGGCTTTCCGGGCGGGCCTCTTGCCATTCGAACGGGCGGGCCGGCTGTGCCGCGGCTGGACCACCCACCAGAAACAGACCTGCCAGCGCGAGCACCCCTGCCCGGCCGCGCCATGCTGCCCTCGGATGTGTCATTCGACACCTTTCTTCAAAGTCACCTGGGCGATGATTCACTCCCAACCTAGCGGACCGTGCCGGTGGTCCGCCGTTTATTTGGGCTGCAGGGTGAATTCAAAATAGTTGTCGCCCGGCTTGACCTCTACTTCGCCTGGGGTGATGGTGGTGCTGCACGGCAGGGGCGGGTAGACCGGCCGGCGGGCCAGCTCGGCCTCCGCTGCCTTGATTTCCTCGGGCGACATGACCGACCGATCGTCGGCACTGAGCGTGGGACGCCGGGTCGGCGGCGCCTCAAAGACGACCTTGTGAGGGCCGATCAGAGCGCCGGGGCCCGACTTTCCGTCCATGGAAGTCAGGGTGAAACTGCCGTCTTCGCCGACCGTGCCGCTGGATGGGTGCCCAGTGTGGCCCGGTTTGCGGCCTGTCTTTTCGGGGGCGTCTATCGGTAGGAATTTGATCACGCCCCCGGTGGCCGGTTTTCCGTTGCAGGTCACCCGCCCGCGCACCGGCGCCATCCGGTAAGGATTCGCGCCGCAGCCGCTGACCAAGCCGCTGACTAGCGCCAGCCACAGTCCGATACTTACTCTGCCAAGAAGTTTCACCATCGCACAACTCCCCGAATGGGACGGGGTTCATCCGCACCGGTTCTCCGCCTCGGGTCCCGGTTTAGAAGTCGCCTGGGAGCACGCGTCCATCTTTCGGGTGATAAAGGTTGTTGAAGAGGAAGTCCTGACGGTCGTCATCGTGGGCGAGGTTGGCCGGATAGTACGCAATCGATTCGCGGATGAACCGGGCGGAACCGTCGCAGAAGGCGAAGTGGGCGCCTCCCGGGTGCATGCTGTTGGTCGCACTTCGGATGTCGTTTGGGTCGTTGGCACTGACGCAGCAAGTGCCGCTGGCAGTGAATGCATCCGCACGCATGGAGACGTTCATGAACCCCGGTTCAAAGGCATAGGAATTATTCGTGGCCCAGCGCCCCGGCCAGACAGCGCCGCTGTGAAGAAACGGGACGCCACCATTGGGGCTTGCTCGTTCCCCTACCAGCAGCGTGTTGCTGGTGCCATCGCGGATGTCGAGTAGCCGGGTTTTCGTGTTGACGAAGCAGAGAATCTTGCTGATCGGGTAATTAAGCTTGGCGTAATCACCGAGACGAAAGTTGATCAGCGGGCCGGTATCGGCGGGGCAGATATAAATCGGAATGGGGGTCTGCACCAGCGGGGACGCGCTGGGGAGGGGGACATCGTTGTTGGTGGTCGTTTGCCCCTTGACCTGCAGCTGGCTGTGCAGTGCCGATTGTTCCACATACGGCAGGATCACCGCGCTCCAGACCCAGTTGCGGTTTCGGCTGTTCCCATCGCTGCTTACCTCGCCGGGCGGTAGACTCCCGTGCTGGTCATGATAGTTGTGCAGTGCCACCGCGATCTGCTTGAGGTTGTTCAGGCATCGCGTCCGGTTGGCGGCCTCGCGGACCTTCTGCACCGCCGGCAGCAAGAGCGCAATCAGGATGGCGATGATGGCGATTACCACCAACAGCTCAATCAAGGTGAACGCGGTCCGCCGAGTGGAAAGACGGGAGAGCATGGTAGACTTCTCCTGAGAGGTACGAGAAAAGGCCGAATGACTTCTATCCGACTTCGCCCGGGGCTGGGCAGAGCACCGCTCTCGCTTTTCTCTCTTCCCGCACCATCACGCCGCCTCCTGGCAGCGCACCCCCCGCATGGTGGTTGAATCCTACCCGGACAGGTCGTTAAACTGAATTTGCGATTCACGAATGGACATTCAGAACTATCTAATATCGGTGCGTCATGCCTGATCGTGCCCGCCGGCCTTACAAGGAACTGGGCCTGCAACAGCTCCGCAGTTTCTGCGAGGTGTGCCAGCGTGGGGGCTATGCCGCGGCGGCCCGGGCGCTACTGTTGACCAGCCCCGCGGTCTGGGAGCAGATTCAGGCCCTGGAGCGGCACTATGGCGTTCGCTTGCTGGAGCGGCACGGCCACGGCGTCCGGCCGACGACGCAGGGCGAGCGGCTGCTGGCGATGATCCGGCCGCTGCTGGCCGCGCTCGACTCGACCCGCGAGGTCCTGCAACAGGAAGACGGCGCTGTGCCGGAACAGATCACCCTGGTCACCAACCTGCGCGTGCTCGTCGATCCGATCAGCCGGGCGCTGCGCCGGTTCCAGCGCCGCTATCCGCGCGTCCGACTGCGGGTTTTCTACACCGGCATCCTCGAAGTCGAGCCGCACGTCCTCCGGGATGAGGCCGACCTCGCGTTCACCCTGGAGCCGGGGCCGGACAGTCCCCGCTCCGGGGCCGTGACCTTCGAGCCGGCCGGCCAGGTGGATTATCTCCTGATCACGCCGGCACGGCACCCGCTGCTGCGCCAGCGCGCCCTGCACCTCCATCGGATTGTCCAGTATCCCCTCGTCCTCGGAGAGCCGGGCGCCTATTCGCGCCACCGGGTTCAGGAGGTATTGCACCGTTATGACCTGGCCGACGCCGCCCAGGTTGCTGTGGAGACCAGCAGCGACGAGTACACCCTCTCCTGCGTGCGAGCCGGGCTGGGCGTGGGAATCACCCTGGGGATTGCGCGGGGCCATCTCTACCAGGGGCTGGGTGTGCGGCCACTGCGGCGCTGGTTCGGCACGGCCCGCGTCGGCTTCCTGTGGAAGCGCGGGGCCCATGTCTCGCCAGTGCGGCGGGAGTTGGCCCGGGCCATCCAGTCCTGTCTGATCCCGGGCACCTGAAGCGGCGCCGGCCGATGCAGTCGCGCCGGGCGCTGGTCTTCACCCCCGTCAAGAAGTGAGCGCCGGTCCAGGTCTGTCCACCCCGTTGGGCTGAGGCTTTGCCGATCCCTCAGGCCAGGCCTTTCTTGCCGACCAATTCCAGCGCCTCACGCACGATGTCGCTGGCGGTCAGGCCATACTTGGCCAGCAAGCCCTCGGGCGTGCCCGACTCGGCGAAGGTGTCGCGCAGGCCGACAAAGCGCATCGGCACCGGGTGCTGGTGGGCCGCCGACATCGCCACGGCACTGCCCAGCCCGCCATGCAGCAGGTGCTCCTCGGCCACCACAATCCGGCCGGTCTCCCGCGCCGCTGCCAGCACGGCCGCATCGTCCAGCGGCTTGACGGTGTGCATGTCGAGCACCCGGGCCCGCACTCCTTGCCCCGCGAGGCGCTCGGCCGCCTCCAGGGCCGCCGCCACCATCAGACCGTTGGCGATCAGGGTCACGTCGGTACCGTCGCGGAGCTGGATCGCCTTGCCCAGCTGGAAAGGGCAGCCATTGGTATAAATCAGCGGCACGTTCGGCCGGCCGGCGCGGAGGTAGGCGGGCGTCTTGAGTCGCGCCAGCGCCGGCACCGCCTGCATCGCCGACGGCTCGTCAGCCGGCACCACCACGGTGAAGTTCGGCAGCGAGCAGGCCAGCGACACATCCTCGATCCCCATCTGCGACGGACCATCCTCGCCGATACTGATGCCGGCGTGCGTGCCGACCACCTTGACGTCCAGGCAGGGGAACGCCACCGACATGCGGAGCTGATCATAGGCATTACACATGATGAAGCAGGCGAAGCTGGCCACCCAGGCCCGCTTCCCCGACGCCGCCAGGCCGGAGGCGATGCCGACCAGGTCCGACTCGGCGATGCCGACGTTGAAGAACCGTTCCGGGAACTTCTTGGCGAAGTGCTCGGTACGCGTCGAGTTGTGGACGTCGCCGTCGAGAACAACAACGTCGGAGTACTCCTCACCGAGCTTGGCCAGGGCCAGTCCGAACGCCTCACGCGTCGATTTGCCGAGTTTCATGATTGTTCACCCAGGAAGGCGGACCTCCACCTTTACCTTCGCGCCGATCGCTTGCCGCAGCATGCCGAGCAAGGCGATGAGGCGGAGGTAGAACTTGAGGACGGCATAAACCAGCACAAAGATCAGGATGATTGGAACAAGCAATCCCAGGCAAGCCAGCAGACCGCTCAGGAGCAGGACTGTCAGCAGGGCCGTCAGCAGCACGGGACTGCCCACGCCGAGGAAGATCAATCCCAGGAGCAGCCCCAGCCCAAGCAGCGAGCGTGCCTCGTCCGCGGCCGGGTATTCCCCGAGATGGAGAGCCAGCCGCCGCAGGAAGACCATGAAGAACGCCCAGGCCGCCAGGGCCGGTACTAGGTAAGAAGTCCGCTGCACCAGGGGCGTCAGATCGATGGCTGCCTCGCCGGGCTGCACCGTCAGCAAGCCCGCCGGCGCCAGGAATTCGCTTGCCAGGAAGACGGCCACCTGCACCAAATCCAGGATGATCGACGCCGCGATGAACTTCCGGGCCCTTGCCTCGGGTGGAGCGCCCAGGCAGAGGACCGAACCGACGATGCCCAGCGCCGTGGCCAGCCCAAAGTAAACCACGGTCACCACGAGAGCGGCGATGGTCAGGACAGCGTTGTGGAGATCCTTGACCGCCTCGAACTGGTCCGCCACCGTGGTGAGGATGACACCGATCATCACGGCCTCGATGCACAGGAGGTGGATGAGCACCCGGGCGTAGTGCCACGCCAGCCCCTGACGGACCGCCATGAGCCCCCGAGTGGGCCGGTCCTCGGGCAGCGGCATGCCGACGCCCAGCGGGATGCTCGGAGGGCCTTCCATCTCAGCGGGTGCCATCTCCTCCCGCACAACCTTGCTGCACACGGAGCAGATGACCTTCTGCCCGCGGTCGTCGTCCAGCCAGATGCGGTGCCCGCTCGGGCAGACCAGGATGCCGGTCCGCGCGGACCCGGCGTCGGCGGTGGCTGGGGACAGCGCGGCGGCTGCGGCCGATGGGCCGGGGGTGGGCGCATCCGGGACGACCGCCTGGCACACCGAGCAGACAACCTCGGCGCCACGGGCGTCATCGACCCACATTCGGTGTCCGTTGGGACACACGCGCACCATTCCCATGATCGCCTCGATGGGGCCGCAAGGCCGACTAACCCAGCATCGCCAGCGCCTTCTCCGCTTCCGCCGGCGTCAGCGGTTTGCCGTGGTGGTTGGGATCGCTGCTCAGCAGGCCCTGGATCGGGTAGCCCTTGATGGTGTGGGCGATAATCACACTGGGCCGCCCCTTGGTTTGGGCCGCTTGATGAAACGCCGCCAGCACCTCGTTCAGATCGTGGCCGTTGATCTCCTGCACGAACCAGCCAAACGCCTGCCAGCGCGGCGCCAGCGGCCGCAGGTCGAGCACCTCGGCGGTGGGGCCGGTCTGCTGGTAGCCGTTTTGATCAATGATCGCCACCAGGTTGTCCAACTTGAACTTGGCCGCCGCCATGGCCGCTTCCCAGACCTGTCCCTCGTTGATCTCGCCGTCGCCCAGCAGGACATAAACACGCGAATCGCGGCCATCCAGCCGGGCGGCCAGGGCGTGGCCAATGCCGATCGACAGGCCTTGGCCGAGCGAGCCGGTCGAGGCCTCGACGCCGGGCAGCCGGCGCATGTTGGGGTGGCCTTCCAGGGGGCTGCCGAGCTTGCGCAGGCTCGGCAGCAGGTCAGGGGAGAAGTAGCCGGCCTCGGCGAGCACGGCGTACAGCAGGGGGGCCGCATGCCCCTTGCTGAGGATGAAGCGGTCGCGCTGCGGCCACTGCGGGTTCTTCGGGTCGTAGCGGAGGATGCCGCCGAAGTAGAGGGCCACCGCGATTTCCACGCCGGACAGCGACGACGTTGGATGGCCGGAACCGGCCGTCGTGGTGCTGGTGATGATCCCTTTGCGGATGTTCCGGGCTTTGGCTTGCAGCTCGGCGAGCGCAGGAGATGGGGAGGTCGCTGGCACGGTTGAGCCTCCGGATTAGTTGCGATATCCGCCTGGCCGGCAGCAGCCCGGCCGAAGATGAGAGGATACCGCGCGGGCGGGACCAAGCCAAGCCCCCGGCCTCGAAGGACGGCGCAATCACACTCAACCCGGATCCGGCGGGCAGGCGCGCCGGGGACCGCACCGCCGCTCGATGCTCACGCCTTGTCCGGGTCGATCTCGTCCTTCTCGTAGAGGACGCGCCCTTCCATGCCGCCGGCCACGGTGAGGATCTGGCCGCTGACGTGGCCCGCCAGCCGCGACGACGCCAGATAAAGAACCGCCATCGCCACGTCGGCGGGCCGGCCGACCTTGCGCAGCGGTACCGTTTGCAGCACTCGCCGGACCCGCTCCGGGTCGTCGGCCAGTGCTTGCGTCATCGGGGTGAACGTCCAGCCGGGGCAGACCACGTTGACTCGCCCCCGCGGCGCCAGCCGAGCAATCTCGTTCTTCAGACTCCGGGCCAGCCCGTAAGTCACGGCCGCCTTGGCGGCGGCATAGTCGGCATGGCCGGCCTCGCCGAAAAGCGCCGCCGTCGAGCCGACCAGTACCGCGGCCGGATCAATCAAGCCGTGTCGGATGATGCCACGGAAGAACTCGCGGGCGCAGAGGAAGACGGAAGTGAGGTTGGCGTCGAGCGTGGCGTGCCACTGCTTGAGGGTCATCCGCTCCAGCGGCACGTCGTCGGCCGGCCACAGCCCGGCGTTGGCCACCAGGACTTCGACCGGCCCCAGCCCGACCTCGATCTCGGCGAAGAGGCGTTCAACTTCGGCCTCGAGGGTCAGGTCGGCGCCGAGCGGCACGCAAGCCGGACCAAGTTCGTTCGCCAGCGCCTGGGCCCGGTCGCCGTGCTCGCCGAAGTGGGCGACCACGCGGGCCCCTTCGCGGACAAATGCCCGCACCACCTCGCCGCCGATGCCGCCCGAGGCCCCCGTCACCAGCACCACCCGGCCGGACAGATCGGTTTCCATCGCTGGCCCTCGTTGCGGCTGCCGGCGTCGCGGAGGAGGCGCTTTTCTTCCTTGCCGCCGGCACTTTCTTTATGGAGAATTACTTCTAGAATTTAGATAGAGAGGCGTCCAGCCGGATCGGAGTTTCGGCAACCGCCGGATGCACAGGTAAGGAAAACTCCGTAAAGGAACGGGCCACCCTGCCATCAGGGTGCTATCCTAACAACAGGGCGCCTTCGGGACCAACGACGCGGCACAGAGGAGCGACGGCCCAGCCCTCCTCCCCTTTGCCCCGCCTCTCCCGGCGGCGAGAACCAGCAATGGATCTGGCCAAGAACCTCAAGATTGACAGTGTCTCGCGGTTGCCGCTGGCGCCGCCGTTACAGGTTGCCGCGGGGCAGCCCATCGCCGACGCCGTTCGCTTGATGCGTCAAGAGCGGGTCGGCTGTGTGTTGGTCTGCGACGGCGACCGCCTGGTCGGCATCTTTACCGAGCGCGACCTGATGCGGCGGGTGGTGGCGGAAGGGAAGCCCTTGACCGGACCGGTTGCCGAGTGTATGACACCCGACCCGGTTACGGTCCATCCCAAAACGTCGATTGGCGCCGCCGTGCGCCGCATGGAGGAGGGGGGGTATCGGCACCTGCCCGTAGTCAACGAGGCGGGCCGGCCGGTGAACGTGCTGTCGGTCAAGCACATTGTGCATTACCTGGTCGAACACTTTCCGGCTGCCGTCTACAACTTACCCCCTGACCCGGGCATGGTGCCCCATGAGCCGGAAGGCGCCTGACGGGAAATGCGCGAGCCGCGCTGTCCGCAGCCCGGAGCAAATCCGAATGACCCGATGAGCGCATCCGGGAACGCAGGCGCCGCCCGCTTTCGGACCTGTTCGCTTCGAGCCGACTTCGGGATTCGGTTCCCCAAGCCGGCGCCCGCAGACGAGGTAACCTGTCGTTATGAGCGTTTCGACCCCTGACGTGGAAGCCAACCAAGGCGGCCGTAAGGTCATCGAGCTGG
Organism: Gemmataceae bacterium; assembly: GCA_035575035.1. Lineage (GTDB taxonomy): Bacteria > Planctomycetota > Planctomycetia > Gemmatales > Gemmataceae > DATLYH01. The sequence goes on along the minus strand of DATLYH010000310.1, from coordinate 24,915 downwards.
AGTCGGTCACCATCCGCCTGGCCGGCGACTCCGGCGACGGCATGCAGCTGGCCGGCACCCAGTTCACCAATACCAGTGCCATTCTCGGCAACGACATCAGCACCCTGCCCGACTTCCCCGCCGAGATCCGCGCCCCGGCCGGCACCTTGGCGGGCGTCTCCGGCTTCCAGATCCACTTCAGCAGCCGCGACATCCACACCCCCGGCGACCGGCTGAATACCCTGGTGGCCATGAACCCCGCGGCGCTGAAGACCAACATCAAGGACCTCGAGCCGGGCGGCCTGCTGATCGTCAACTCTGACGCCTTCGGTGCCGGCGACCTGCACAAGGCCGGTTACAAGAGCAACCCGCTGGAGGATGGCTCGCTGGCCAACTATCGCGTCCTCGCCGTTCCGATCACCAAGCTCAACCGCGAGGCGGTCGCCGACATCAAGCTCAGCCCGCGCGAGGCGGACCGTTGCAAGAACTTTTTCGCCCTCGGCCTGGTCTACTGGCTCTACGAGCGCTCGCTGGAGCCGACCTTGAAATGGATCCGCGAGAAGTTCGCCAAGAACCCGGCCATCCTGGAGGCCAACACCCGCACTCTCAAGGCCGGCTACCACTACGGCGAGACCGTCGAGGCGCTGCCGGTCCATTACCGCGTGCCCAAGGCGCAGATCAAGCCGGGCCGTTACCGCAAGATCACCGGCAACGAGGCGCTGGCCCTGGGGCTGGTGTCCGCTGCTACCTTGGCCGAGTTGCCGCTCGTCTATGCCAGCTATCCAATCACCCCAGCCAGCGACATCCTGCACCAACTCTCCGACCTGAAGCGCTACGGGGTGCGGACTATCCAGGCCGAGGACGAGATCGCGGCCATCGGCGTGGCGATTGGGGCGGCCTTCGGCGGGGCGCTGGGGGTGACGGCGACCTCCGGCCCCGGCGTCTGCCTGAAGTCCGAGGCGATCGGCCTGGCCGTCATGACCGAGCTGCCAGTGGTGATTATCGACGTGCAGCGCGGCGGGCCAAGCACCGGCCTGCCGACCAAGACGGAACAGGCCGACCTGCTCCAGGCGATGTTCGGCCGCAACGGCGAGTGCCCGGTGGCCATCGTCGCTCCCTGCTCGCCGGCCGACTGCTTCGATATGGTCTTCGAGGCGGTCCGCCTGGCGGTCAGCTTCATGACGCCGGTCTTCCTCCTCTCCGACGGCTACCTGGCCAACGGCGCCGAGCCGTGGCTGATCCCGAAGATCAGCGACTTGCCGCGGATTGTGGTCAAGCATCCGACCCGGCCGAACAGCAACGGTAACGGCGAGGCCCACTTCCTCCCCTACAAGCGCGATGAGCGGTTGGTGCGACAGTGGGCCATCCCCGGCACGCCGGGGCTGGAGCACCGCATCGGCGGCCTGGAGAAGGAGGATGTCACCGGCAACGTCAGCTACGACCCGCTTAATCACGAGCACATGGTGCGGACGCGGGCCCAGAAGATCGCCAACATCGCCGACTATATCCCGCCGCTGGCGGTTAACGGTCCGCCGGAGGGGGACCTCCTGGTGATCGGCTGGGGCGGCACCTACGGCGCCATCACCACGGCCGTGGAGCGGGCCCAGCGCAAGGGCTACAAGGTAGCCCAGGCCCACTTGCGCTACCTCAACCCCATGCCGAAGAATACCGGCGAAGTGCTCAAGCGCTACAAGCGGGTACTGGTGCCGGAATTGAACTGCGGCCAGCTCCGCCTGCTGTTGCGGGGCACCTACTTGGTGGACGCTGTCGGCCTGAACAAGGTGCAGGGCCGGCCGTTCCTGGTCAGCGAGATCGAAGAGAAGATCGAGGCGATGCTCCGCTAACTGGGGGGAATCTGAGACTGGCCTGCGGTCGGATGGTTATGGCCGCATTGACGAACGAAAGGAAAGGAAGGGCGGGCGGACCCGCGATCCGGAGGTTCGCTGTCACCGGGATGGGTGTTTCGCCACGGCCTCAGCCCGCAGATTTTCCTTGAACAAACTCGAGAAAGTAATATGGCAACAAGTTCAACGACGAATCCTGTGCCTGTACTGCAGCCCAAAGACCTCGCGTCCGATCAAGAAGTCCGCTGGTGCCCGGGTTGCGGGGACTACTCGATCCTGGCCCAGATGAAGAAGGCGCTGGCCGGGCTGAACATTCCCCGCGAGAAGCTGGTGTTCATCTCCGGCATCGGCTGCTCCAGCCGCTTCCCCTATTACATGAACACCTACGGCTTCCACACCATCCACGGTCGGGCGCCGACCATCGCCACCGGACTGAAGATCTGCCGGCCCGACCTGTCGGTGTGGGTGATCACCGGCGATGGTGACGGGCTGTCGATCGGCGGCAACCACCTGATCCACGCCATTCGCCGCAATGTGGACCTGAAAATCATCCTGTTCAACAACGAGATCTACGGCCTGACCAAGGGACAGTACTCGCCGACCTCGCGCATCGGCACCCGGACCAAGTCGAGCCCGCTCGGCTCGATCGATAACCCGCTGCGGCCGCTATCGATCGCCATCGGCGCCGAGGCAACCTTCGTCGCCCGGACCATCGACGTGGACGTCAATCACCTGACCGAGACGCTGCGGCGGGCGGCGGCCCACAAGGGGACGGCGTTTGTTGAGGTCTACCAGAACTGCAAGATCTTCAATGATGGCGTCTTCGAGTACGCCACCGACAAGAGCATCAAGGCCGACAACACCCTCTACCTGGAGCACGGCAAGCCGCTGATCTTCGGCAAGGACCGCACCAAGGGGATTCGCCTGAACGGCCTTGAACCCGAGGTGGTGACCCTGGGCCAGGGGGTGACCGTGGATGATTTGCTCATCCACGATGAAAAGGCCGAGGAACCGAGCCTGGCTTACCTGCTCAGCCGGATGGTCTACCCGCGCTTCCCGGAGTGCGTGGGTGTCTTCCGCTGCGTCGAGCGGCCGACCTACGACGAGCTGCTCAACAAGCAGACCGAGGAGGTGATCCGGGTCAAGGGGCGCGGCAAGCTGGAGGACCTGTTCGCCAGCGATGATACCTGGGTAGTGGAGTAGTTATTCGTCATTGGTCCTTCGTCATTCGTCACGGACTCGCCTTCAGGCAAATGACGAATGACGAGTGACTAATAACGAATGACTAATGACGAATCACATGATTTGTCCGACCTGCGCTTATGACAACCTGCCGGGCAGCGAAGAGTGCAGGCGGTGCCACACGCCCTTGACGCAGCTCGACCTGCCGACCCCCCATGACCGGGTCGAGCGCACCCTCATGGAGGATCCCGTTCGCGTTTTGCAGCCGAGGCCGGCCGTAACGGTGCCCCCGACCGCCAGCGTCCGCCAGGCGGTTGAAGTGATGCTGGCGCGCGATATCGGGGCGGTCCTGGTAGTAGACGACGACGGCCGCCTCCTCGGGATCTTCAGCGAACGCGACCTGCTGACCAAGGTGGTCGGCGAGCCCGGCGCCGGTCCCAATCTCCCTGTCTCTCAGTTCATGACCCCCGACCCCGAGACCGTGACCGCCGACGATACCCTGGCATTTGCCCTACGCGCCATGGACCTCGGCGGCTACCGCCATCTCCCGGTCGTTCATAATGGCCTGCCGGTGGGGGTGATTTCGGTACGCGACATGCTCCGCCACATCACGCGGCTGTGCAAGGACCGATAGGAAACTGTCCCGACGGTCCCGCCAACCCTTACTCCGGGTCGAAGGCCACGACCACGCAGGTGACGTTGTCGCGTGAGCCACGGTCGAGGGCCAGCTGGACCAGATGGTCGGCCCAGGCTTGCGGATCGGTGAAATCCCGCGCTCCTTGCACCAGATCGGCGTCCGTGACGTGATTGGTCAACCCATCGCTGGCCAGCAAGAGGCGGTCGCCCGGACGGGGGGTGAAGGGGCGGACCTCGGCCCCCTCGGTCATTTCGGCGCAGCCCAGGAACTTGTACAGGACGTGGCGCCAGGGGCTGTTGCGGGCCTGCTCCGGCGTCAAGGTGCCGTTGCGCTCCAGGGCGTCGGCCACAGAGTGGTCCACGGTAAGCTGCTCAACCTGGCCGTCACGGATCAGGTAGGCCCGGCTGTCGCCCAAGCCGGCAACGAAGACCTGGTCGGCTTGCTGCACGGCCAGAACAGCGGTGGTTCCCATGCGGCGGCGGGCGAGCTGCTGCTGGCCGGCGTGGATGATGGCCTGGTTGGCCTCCTCCAGGGCCTGCTGGACAGCCTGGCCCGGGTCCTGGTGCTCGGCCAGCCGCGCCTGCACCGCCTTCGGGATGATCTCCGCCGCCAAACCGCTGGCCTGCTCGCCCAGGTCCTGGCCCCCCATCCCGTCCGCCACCAGGTAGAGGTTGTTTTGTTGATCGACTACAAAGCGGTCTTCATTGTTCGGCCGGAGGCCCTGAGCAGTGCGGCAACCGACACGGACGACAAACTCAGCCATAGACGCTCCGAGGAGGGGAGAACAAGTCAGCCTGGTCCGAACCTGCTTGATGGAATCCGTCTGCCGCCGGATGGGTTGCCCTTTGTTTCCCCTAACCGCATCCGAACACTGCGACAGAGCAGGTCGTCGCTCGCTTCGCCCCAGTCTCGCCGTCCCTTCCCTATTCTAACCGCTAATCATGGTAGTTGTCATCACCTGGTTTCTGATTAGCGACTGTTGTATCTAAGGGTCCTGCAGCCGAATTCGCCGCGAATGCGGGTCGTCCCCTCCCATTCGGGTGAATTCGGCTACGAATCACTCTCATGCGTTGCGCCAGGGCTGGGACGATTCCGCCCGGGCCACTCCTTTGCCATTATCCCGGGCCGCCGGCTGAAGGCCATCTGCCGAAAAATTCTGCACGAAATCTCAGCCCGGGCCCCACTATTAAAGGGTAGAGATAGTAACCTTGAAAGTAGAGGCAGTAACCCGGTCCCGTGCCGGAGGAGAATCCGCCGTGCGCCTGACCCTGCGAACCCTGCTGGCTTACCTCGACGACACCCTGGACCCGGCCGAAATCAAGGAGATCGGCCAAAAGGTTGCCGAGAGCGATACCGCCCAGGAGTTGATTGCCCGCATCAAACAGGTGACACGGCGGCGGCGGCTGACGACCCCGCCGGCCACCGGCCCGGGCGCCCGCTTCGACGCCAACACCGTCGCCGAGTACCTTGACAGTGTTTTGCCGGCCGAGCAGGTCGCCGAGGTCGAAAAGGTCTGCCTGGAGTCGGACGTCCATCTGGCCGAGATTGCCGCTTGCCACCAGATCCTGACGCTGGTGCTGGGGGAGCCGGCCCTGGTGCCGCCGACGGCCCGGCAGCGGATGTATGCCCTGGTCCAGGGCCGCGAGGCGGTCGCCCGTCGGCCGCGCCGCCGTGCCCCGGCTGCCGCCAGCACCGCCGCCGGCGCCGACGGCAGCGAGGCCGACGAAACGCTGCTGCTGGGGCTGCCGCCGTTTGGTCGTGCCGGCCGACGGGCCCGCTGGCTGGTGCCTGCCGTCGCCGCTCTGCTGCTGGTCGCCCTTGGGGTGGCCCTGTGGATGGCCCTGCGGACGGTCGTTTCCCGCGACCCGGAACCGGCCGTGGCCGTCTCGCGGCCTCCAGCTGGCGAGCGAGCCGTTATTCCCGGCGTTCCCAGCCCCAAGGTGCCGGACAAAGAGCAGGAACCCCAACCGCTGGCCCCAGACAAGAAACAGGACAAGCCAGTTCCCTCCGAGCCGAAAGCCGAGGAGTCGCCCAAGCAGCCTTCGGAGCCTGAGAAGCCGAAGGAGAAAGAAAAGGAGACGGCCCCGCCGTCCGTCGCCGCCGCGGTCCCCAAGCCGAGCACCGAGCGCCGCGATGTCGGCACTCCCATCCTCGATTTGAAGCGCATTCGCAACACGATGAACATGCTGCTACAGCAGCCGCGCGACAAGGGGAGCTGGCAGCGCCTTCGCCCGGAGATCGACCGGGTTTACACCGACGACCTGCTGCTGGTCCTGCCCGGCTACCGTAGCGAGATTCGCCTGGACAACCGGATTCACCTGCTGCTGTGGGGGAACGTGGAACAGCTGCTGTATCTGCCGCTCTTTGAGAGTGCCGTCCGCCTGCACGCCGTGCCGGCGGATCAACCCGACGCTCCGGAGGTCGATTTCACCCTGGAGCGCGGCCGGGTCATCGTCAGCAACCAGAAGAACCAGCCGGCCCGGGTCCGGGTCCGTTTCCATAACGAGGTTTGGGACCTGACATTGCAGGAGGGGGGGACGGAGGTCGGGCTGGAGCTAATCGGGCGCCAGGAGAGCTTCGAGACCAGCGGGAGGCCGCTGGCTTTCCTGTCGCTGGTGGTTTTGCGGGGCCAGGCCCAACTCCGTATCGGCCACTTTACTCATACTCTCCAGGCCCCGGTGGGAGGACAGCCGGCGCCCGCGGTGTTCAGCTGGGACAACCGCAGCCCCGGCGCCCGTGGGCCGTTCCCGCTGCCGCAGGTGCCTCTGCTCTGGGACGAGCGCCTGCCGCCGAACTGGCAGTGGGAGAACCTGCCGCCCCGGGAGCAGGAGATAATTCGGCAAAACTACGACAACCTGTTGCTCGCCCTGGACGAACTTAACCGCCGTTTGACCGACAGCAAGACGAAGGTCAGCGTGGTGCTGGCCGAGAACGTCCACGCGAACCGGCCGATGACCCGCCAGCTGGCGGTGCTGTCGCTGGGCGCTCTCGACGAGCTGGGCTACGTGCTCGATGCTTTGGCCGACAAGCAGTATCAGGACGTCCGCGATGCGGCGGTGTGGGCGCTACGGCACTGGCTGGGACGGCAGGAAGGCCAGGACCAGAAGCTGCGGCAGGCACTGCTCGAGAAGCGCTACAGCGACCGCCAGACGGATACCCTGATGCAGCTGTTGCACATCTTCTCCGAGGAGGACCGGGCCAAGAAAGAAACCTACCAGACGCTGATCGAGTACCTGCGCCACGACCAGCCGGCGGTACGCCAGCTAGCGTACTGGCATCTCTCTCGGCTGGTCCCCGAGGCCAAGATCCCCTACGACCCGGCCGGCGGCGAAAAGCAGCGCCAGGCCGCCTACCTGCAGTGGATGAAGCTCCTGGAGGAAGGGAAACTGCCGCCGCCTCGGCCGGCCTCCCCGATGCCGATGCCGCCCCGGTGACCAGGCTGCATCCCTTGGGTCACCCCGAGCGGCGCTTTACGGGCAGCGGGCCGGGCGATAAGCTGAAACGGTCGCCCCATTGGGCCATCGTTACCGTCCGAGAGAGCTACCTATGGGTACCGAAAGCGTTGATCGTCAGCAACAGAAGGTGAAAGAGTTCATGAACCTGCTGCCGTTGACCCTGGCGGTCGCCGGCCTGTCCCAGGCCAACCCGGGCCAGCATTTCAGCGAGAGCCAGATGGAGGCCCGCGCCACCACCATCCGGACGGCGTACCGGATCGCCCGGCAGCTCCTTCTGGAAATGGCCAAGTAGGAGCCGGCCCACGCCGCGCCCCCGCCGGCGGGTGTCCGGCTCATTCCGGGTTGGCCGGTGCCGGAAACTGCTGGCATAGTTCGCGCACTTGGCCGCGCACCCGCCGGCGGACTGCCTCATCGGCAGGATGGGCGAGCACCTCGCCGATCCAGCCGGCAATGGTCCGCATCTCCGGCTCGCGCATGCCGCGGGTCGTCAGGGCCGGCGTGCCGATGCGGATGCCGGATGGGTCGAGCGGCGGCCGCGGGTCGAACGGAATCTTGTTCTTGTTGACCGTGATCCCGGCCGCGTCCAGCGCTTCCTCCGCCACCTTGCCGGTCAGCCCCCGCGAGGCGACATCCACCAACAGCAGGTGGTTGTCGGTCCCGCCGGAGACCAGGCGGAAGCCCTGCCGTTGCAATTCGTGGGCCAGGGTGCGGGCATTAGCGATCACCTGGGCGGCGTAGGTGCGGAAGGCCGGTTGCAGCGCCTCGCCGAAGGCCACCGCCTTGGCCGCGATCACGTGCATCAGCGGCCCCCCCTGGATGCCGGGAAAGACGGCGCTGTTGATCTTCTTGGCCCAATCCTTCTTGCAGAGGATGAAGCCGCCGCGCGGCCCGCGCAGCGTCTTGTGCGTCGTCGAGGTGACGAAGTCGGCGTGCAGGACCGGGTTGGCGTGCTGCTCGGCCGCCACCAGCCCCGCGATGTGGGCCATGTCTACCAGGAACAGTGCCTTGACCTCGGCGCAGATCTGGGCGAACTCGGCGAAGTCGATCTCGCGCGGGTAGGCGCTGGCGCCGGCGACCACCAGTTTCGGCTTGTGCTCCCGCGCCAACCGGGCCACCTGGTCGAAGTCGATCCGCTCGGTGTCCTTGCGGACGCCGTAGCTGACCACGCGGTACAGCTTGCCGGAGAAGTTCAGGTGCATGCCGTGGGTCAGGTGGCCGCCGTGGGCCAGGTCCATCGCCAGCAGGGTGTCGCCCGGCTCCAGGCAGGCGAAATAAACCGCCATGTTGGCCTGGGCGCCGGAGTGCGGCTGGACATTGGCGTGCTCGGCGCCAAACAGCTGGAGGACCCGGTCGATGGCCAGCTGCTCGACCTGATCGACGAACTCGCAGCCGCCGTAGTAGCGTCGGCCGGGGTAGCCCTCGGCGTACTTGTTGGTCAGGACGCTCCCCTGAGCGGCCAGGACGGCCGGGCTGGCGTAGTTCTCCGAGGCGATCATCTCTAGCCCTTGCTGCTGCCGCTGCCGCTCACCGGCAATCGCCTGCCACACCTGAGGATCTTGTCGTTTGAGCAAATCCATGAACGGTCTCCGTGCGCCGGGATCAACTCGCGCTGCACCCCGGAATTATAGCCCAGGCTTCCTCGAAAGATGAGGCCAACCCGCCTCAGCCGAGGACAACGCCAAGCGCTTCCATCTCGCGGCGTAACTGGGGGACATCGCGATAGACGATGCCGTGCCAGCCACACGCCCGGGCCCCGGCGACGTTGGTGGGCAGATCGTCGATGAACAGGCACTCGGCCGGGGCACAGCCGGCCCGCTGTCGGCAGTGCTCGAAGATCCCCGGTTGCGGTTTGCGGCAGCCGACCTCATGGGAGAGCACCAGGGCGTCAAAATGTCGCAGGACATCGGCGAACTGCCGGCGGATGTGGCGGGCGTGCAGGTCGTTGGTGTTGCTCAACACCAGCAATTGATAGCGCGGCTTCAGCTTCGGCACCAACTCGCACACCTCGAGGTTGGGCCGGAACATATCGACAAAGGAGGTCACGAGCACATCATCCGGGCAGGTAAGCTTGCAAGTCTGACGGAGTTGCTGGAGGAAGGCGGCCGTGCTGAGCCGGCCGGACTCGTAATCGTCCTCCAACTGGCCGCCGAAGAGATAACGGTGCAGCTCGTCTGCCGACACGCCGGCATGGGCCGCCAGCCGCCGGCTGACCAGATGCGGGTCGAAGTGGCCGAGGACGTTGCCGAAGTCGAAGACAATGGTCTTGATCATCAAGCAAGTTTACTTCACGATCTCTGGCATCGTCAGGATGTAGCCCTGGTTGGCCCCCGGCGGAGGTCGGCCGGTCGTGCCGACGCCGGTGCCGAGGGCCAGCAGCTTGCCGTCGGGCGAAACCGCGACGCAGTGGATTATCCCCACCGGCCATTCACCGCCCCACAGGAGCTTGCCGTCGGACACATCCCAGACCGCGAGATACCCCTGCCGCCGTGGGGCGGCGCCAACGCTGATCAGATACTTGCCGTCGGCCGTGAAGCGCAGGCCGAAAACGTCGCCCGGATGCGCCGGGGCCGTCATGGTGAACGGGTCGGCTTTCAGATTGGGGTTCTCCAGGTCGCGGACGACGGTGCCGTCGGCCACGTTCCAGAGTTTGATCACCCCCGGGCGAGCGGAGCCGGAAGCGATCAGCTTGCCGTCGGGACTGAAGGCTGCGCAGTAGACACTGTCGCGGTGCCCCTTCTCGAACTCCTTCGGCTTGTACGCCTTGAACTCGCGGACCAGGTTGCCGCTGCCGGCGTCCCAGAGTTTCAGGCTGTGGTCGTAGCTGGCCGAGAGCACTTGCTTGCCGTCGGCACTCCAGGCCACTGCATAGACCGCTGCGGCCGGGGTGGTGTGGGCGTTGATCTGCCGCAGCTGCTGGTTCTTGGCGATGTCCCAGAGACGCACGGCACCGTCGTGGCAGCCGGTCGCCAGCTGGGTGCCCGCCGGGTTGAAGGCGACCGCATCAACGAGGTTGGGGTGGGCGAAGTTGCGCGTCGGCGTGTCGGAAGCGAACTTCCATGCCCGCGCCGTCCGGTCCATGCCGCCGGAGTAGAAGGTGAGGCTGTCCGCTGCGAAGACTACATCGGTGATTGCCGCCCTCTCTCCCGCGGGGGGAGAGGGGGGAGGGGGCGACTCGTGGGCGTAGGTTTGCAACGGCTTGCCGAAGTCGGCCGGCAGCGGCTGGCCGGCGTTGTAGACCACGTTCCAGGTCGGCAGCGATCCGTCCTCGCAGGCCGCTGCCAGGGTCTGGTTGTTCGGGCTGAAGGCGAGCCGGCGGACCACGCCCGGTGCCTGGAGGACGGTCAGCTCCTTGCCGTCGGCGAAGTTGTGGATGCGCACCCGCCGTTCGGCGCCGCCGGCCGCCACCAGGGCGCCGTTCCGTGACACTGCCACCGCGTTCAGCGGCTCGGCCGCCCCACCGAAGGTGCGCTCGTTAGCGCCGCTGGCGATATTCCACAGTTTGACCGTCTTGTCGGCGCCGGCGGTCAGGATGTGCGAGCCATTGGGCGTTAGCGCCAGCCCGCGGACCGCGGCCGAGGAAGCCGGAATCACCCGTGCCGCCGATAGCACGTTCACAGCCACAATCCCCTCACTCTTCTCCCCCTTGGGGGAAAGAGGAAGGGGTGAGGGGGCGCAGCCGGAGATCACCGTGGTGTTGTTCGGGTGAAAAGCCACAGCCCGGACAGCCCCTCCCTGACGGAACGATTCGAGCAATCTGCCAGTGGCCACGTCCCAGACACGGGTAAGGCCGTCGGCCGCGCCGGTGGCGAGGCGGGCCTTGTCGGCCGTGTAGGACACCGCGGTGACATCGGCTGGGTGGGTCAGCGTCAACAATTCCTTGCCGTCGGCGGCATTCCAGACCTTGACCACCTTGCCTGCCGCGGCCACGACTAGGGTGAAATCGCGGCTAAAACCGACCGCGGTCACCGGGGCGTCGAGCGGCCCGAACGAGCGTACCTCCTTGCCGGCGGCCAGGTCCCATAGTTTGACCATCTTGTCGGCACCGCCCGAGAGTGCCTGGGTGCCGTTGCCGTGGAAGGCGATGTCGGCCACGCCTCCGACATGAGCATTGATCAGGGGGACCACGCCGTCAGGATGGCCCAGGGCGCGTCCCGGCACCGGCGGCAGGGCCCAGAGCTTGAGCAAGCCATCGCCGCCGGCGGTCAGCAATTGCTTGCTCTGCGGGTGGAAGGCAACCCCGGTCACAGGGCCGGCATGGACGACGGCCTGATGAAGCACCTTGCCGTCCGCCGTGTTCCAGAGGACGAGGCGCTGATCGGCGGTCCCCGCGGCGATGACGGCGCCGCCCGGAGCGACCGCCAACGATGTCACGGCCGCTCCCTCCCCTTTCTCCTGCTCCCCCTCGGAGGGAGGGGGAACGGTGAGTTGACGGACCTGTTGGCCGTTGGCAAAGGTGCAGATGCGGATCGTCTTGTCGGCGCTGGCGGTGAAAACCTGGCTGCCGTCGGCCGAAAGCACGACGCGGGTGACGGCGTCGGCATGAGAAGGCAGGGACCGCTGGGGCGCAAGCGGCAAAGTCCAGAAATTGAGCGTGCCATCCTCGGCAGCGCTGTAAACGGCGTTGTTATTCGGATGGATGAGCACGGCGTTGACCGGGGCGGCGTGGGCGCCGACGACGCCGAGCGGTTTGCCGTCGGCCGGGTTCCAAAAGCGCAGCGTCTGGTCAGCACCGCTGGAGACCAGGAGTTGGCCATTGGCGCTGAAGGCGACGCCGGTTACGGCACCGCTGTGTCCTCTCAAGTTCAGCAATTCCTTGCCGTCGGCGGCGGCCCAGACCTTGACCGTACCGTCCTTGCCGGCCCCCGCCAGCCGGGTGCCGTCGGGACTCAGGGCAATGGCGGTGACGGCATCGGCGTGGACGAACCGGCGGAGGGCGGTGGTGGAGGGGATGTCCCAGAGCTTGGCGGTGTTGTCGCTGCTGCCGGAGGCCAGGTTCGTCCCATCGGGGCTCAGTGCCAGGCAGAGGACCTGATTCTGATGCCCGGCCGGGCCGGCGAAGGTCTTCACTTCCTTGCCGGTCGCCGTCTCCCACAGCCGCAGTGTCCGGTCGAAGCTGCCGGTGATCACGTGCTTGCCGTCCGGCGTGAAGGCGATGCCGTAGATCGGCTCGGTGTGTCCCCGGAGGACGGCAACCAATCCCGGCAGCGCTGGCGCGTCGGCCGCCGGGCCTTGCGGTCCGAGCAGACCGGCCGCCGTCAGAACCATCGCCAGGACCACAGCCGCGAGCGAGAGGCGTCGCAGGTGAATTGGCATGACAGAAGAACCTCCGAGGCAGGATCGGCGGTATGAAAGCATCAGCAGCGACAGCAGGGGCCTGGGGAAGCCCCGCGGAGGGAGTGTAGTTTCGCACGATGCTGCCGGACTGTCAACAAGGACCGGCAGAGGCGGCACCTTGGCCTTCGCTCGCGCTTCCGGCTTCAATTGGTCCTTGGGACCGGCTTTCGCTATCAGCGGCATAGGAGTTGCTGATTTTTCGAAGTGGGACGGAGCCCGGTCAAACACCTTCGCGAGCAGGAGGCCGCAACGACAAGAGGAGGTTTACTCATGGCCGTGCAAGCCGCTGCCGACCCAGCCACCCCGAGAACCGGCGGAGATCGGCATACCGAATCCCGCGTGGACCGCCAGGCACTGCTTGAGTCCCTGAACGAGGACTTGGCCGGCGAATACCAAGCGATCCTGATGTACATCCAGTATTCCGCCAAACTGACCGGACCGTACCGGAACGAGCTGCGGGCGTTCTTCCAGGCCGAGATTGCCGACGAGCAGAGGCATGCCCAGTTTCTGGCTGACAAGATCGCCGCGCTGGGGGGCGACCCGACTACTCAACCTCGGCCGGTGCCCCGCGCCGACAGCCCACGGGACATGCTGGAGCGCATCCGAGAGGCCGAAGTGCGGGCGATCGCCGACTACACCGAGCGGGCACGCCAGGCGGAGGCGTTCGGCGACATTGCCCTGAAGGTGGAATTGGAAAACCAGGTCGCCGACGAGACACGCCACAAGGAAGAAGTCGAGCGCATCCTTGCTGGCTGGTCCGGTACGTGATCCCGGCCGCAAGGGAGGTCCAAACCGCCGGCGCCGCCAACTGCCGAGAACCGTCATGGAGGGTTCTCGACAGTTGCGCCCCATCGCTCACGCTCCGGGCTCGGATAATGCCCGTCGCTCACGCTCCGGGCTTCCCTACCGCGATCAATCCTTCTGCTTCGCCTCGCGCAGCGTCAGCATGTACTCCACCAGATCGGCCAGGTCCTGGGCGCTCAGTTGCTTGGCCAGGTCGGCCGGCATCAGTGAAGTGGGCGACTTCTCCAGAACGTCGATCTCCGCCTTCTTGAAAGTGCGCACGATCGCATCGGGCCCCTTCAGCGTCACCTCGTCCGGCGTCTGGCTCACCAGAACGCCGTTCATCGCCGTGCCGTTCTTCGCCGCCAGTATGTACATCTCGTAGTTGTGGCTGATGCTGGCGCTGGGGTAAAGGATCGACTCGAACAACGCCTCGCGGCTCAGCTTCTTGCCGATCTCCGACAGGTCGGGGCCGACCTCCTTGCCGGTGCCGTTGACCACATGGCAGTTGGCGCAGGTGCCGGCCCCGGCGAAAAGCTCCTTGCCCCGGGCGGCGTTCCCCTTCCGCTTCACCAACTCGCTGATCGGCGGCAGGGCCTCGTTGTTCTTCACCGCCGGCGGTGGGAACAGCTTCGCTATCTGCCCTTCAAGGCCGCGGAACTCCGTCAGGTGCAGCGCGAAGCCGGCCGCCTCCTTCAGCTCGTCGGGCAGCCGCTTCTCCTGGGCCAGCTGGATAATCTCCGTCGCTCCCCGGCGCGTGCGGGCCAGCGACCGCACCGCCTGCCGCCGCAGATCAAGCGGCCGGCCGGCGTCATTCACCACCGCCAGCAGCAGCGGGACCACTCGGTTGTCGGCCGCGGTGCCCAGCGCCTTCGCCGTGGCCAGAGCAACCTCCACATTCTGGTCGCGCAGAGCCTGCGCCAAGAGCGGCCGCTGCTCCCGGTCCAGTAGCACCCGCACCGCGTTGACGCCGAGCTGGTCCTCGGGGTTTTTCTGGGCAATCGTCAGCAGGTCGGGGTAGCGCGTGGCGATGGCGAACTTCTCAACCAGGTCCACGAACAGGGCCGTCCCCCGGCTGCGCTCAAGCAGCCGGTCCACGGCGGCAGCGTAGCGCGGCTCCTTCTTCAGATCGAATTCCTTGATCCGGACCACCGCTTCCGCCGCGATCAGGTCGTGCCGCGGGCCTTCGCCGTCCATCCCCAGCGCCAGCCGGACCAGGATCGCGTCCTTACCTGGGGCCGTCTGGAAGTCGAAGGCGCGGAAATAGCGTGGCAACTCCTCGATGGGGACCGACGGGTCGGCGATAAGCCGGGCGAGATACTCCGGCGTCTGCGCCGCGCGCGAGCGCCATACAAGATCGCGCCCCGCTGGCTTGTTCCACATGTCGGGCGCTGCCTTCCGCCAGGCGCTGAAGCGGGCGTCCCAGTGGCGGTCAGCGCCGATACCAAGCGCCTCCAGATACCAGCGGTCCTTGCCGTCGTGCTGGGCGGCCAGCTCGGCCCACAGCTCGGAGGCCCGTGGCGAATCGAGGAAGCGCAGGGCGATGGCGGCATCGCGGCGGACCTGCGGCGACGGGTCGCGCACCACTTTCTCAACCACCGACACCAAGTCCAGCCCGATCTGCCGGGCCAACCGCAGGCCGACAATACGGATGTCCGGGTCGGCATCCTTCAGGGCCAGGTCCACGTAGTGCGCCCCCCTTCCCTCGATTTTGCCCAAAAGCCACAGCGCCCGGGCGCGGTAGCGGGGGTTGTCCGACCGCCAGAGTTGGAGCAGGGCGGGCTCGGCCTTCGCCTGCATTCGGTGCAGGGCGGTCCAGGCCAGGTAGCGGACGGCCAGGTTGGGGTTCTTCAGCGCCGCGGCTGCTCCTTCAGCGGTGGCGAAATCGAACTTCGGACTCTGGTACTTGCAGCCCGGCGGGGCCACGCGGAAGATCCGGCCGCGGTGCAGGTCGCGCTGCCCGTGTCCGCCGACGCCCGGGTCGTACCAGTCGGTCACGAATAGCGAACCGTCCGGGGCAATGCAGACGTCGGCCGGTCGAAACCAGTTGTTCTTCTTCTCGCCGTCGAGGATGTTGACAATCGCCGCCTTGTAACCGGCCCCGTCGGGCTTGACCGGATAAGCGCGGACGACGCTCGGCCCGGCGTCGGCATGGATGACCTGGTTGCGGAAGACGGCCGGCAGCAGGTCCCCCTCGTTGACACAGATGCCGCAAGGAGAGCCGGCCCCCGTGTGCAGCAGGTTGGGCACCACCCCCGGATCGTTCTGGTGCCAGTGGCGCCGCGGCACCTCCGCCTCCAGATTGCTCCGCTGGGTCCGCCAGCCGGCACCGGTCATCTCGTCGAGGTAGCCGAAGTTGCCGAACTCCATCACATAGTTGATCCGCACCCCGCGGTTGCCGTCGTCGTCGTTGTCCGACTGCCAGAGGGTGCCGAACGAGTCCACCGCCGTCTCGTAATTGTTGCGGAAGTTATGGCCGAGCACCTCGAACGCGCTGCCGTCCGGGTTGCAGCGGAAGACCATGCCACCGTAATACGGCTTCCCCTTGTCCACGACCGGATGGCCGGCCAAATCCACCACGAGCTTGCCGTCCTTGTCGTGGACAGCATGGCCGGTGTTGCCGAAGTTCCAGTAGTACTTGCCATCTGGCCCGAAGACAAACGAGTGGGCCGAGTGGTCGTGCTGCGGCTGGCCGGTCTTCGTGAACAGCACTTCCTTCTTGAGGATCTTGTCGTTCTCGTCAAAGGTAAAGACGAAGATGTTGGGCGAACAGGAGACAATGACCTGGTTGCCGAGGACGCAGATGCCCATGGCGGAATCGACGTCGCGGCCCTGGTAAAACGTCTTGACCTTGTCGGCCTTGCCGTCGCCGTCGGTGTCTTCGAGGATCAGGATGCGGTCGCCCTCGGGTCGTTTGCCGTTGTTGCCGCGGTAATTCATCACGTCGCAGACCCAGACCCGGCCGCGGGAATCGATGTCGAGATTGGTCGGATTGGTCAAGACCGGCTCGGAGGCGAAGAGTGTCGCTTGAAGCTGCGGGTGGACCTCCAGGTTGGCCACCGCGTTAGCCGGGTCGTGAATTTCCTCCGACCGCGAGGGTGACTGACGGCGCTGCACGGCCCACGCCAGGCCCAGCCCGGCGCCAAGAAGCGTCATGGCGACGACAAACGAGCGAACCTTCATCACGGCTTGGGTCCCCTGATCCTCTTGGTCCTGATGCGGTTGCTGCCAGACAACCAGCCTACCGCGAAGGCCGGCGTTCGGGTAGTTATATCAAACGACAGCCAACAAGAAGGCCGACGCTCCCCGGCCGGGAGGAAGCCGTCATGAGCAACCCCACCGCGCAGTTCATCACCCAGATGAAGCTCCGTGAGCTGCACCGACAGCGTGCCCGGCTGCGCGAGGCGTACCAGCGGCTGGGCGAGGAGGTGGCCGCGGCGCGCGACCCCGGCGACCGCCTGCGCCGGCTGTACCGCGGCCTGAGCGGCCTGAAGTTCGCCGGCCAACCGCTCCACCCGGAGCTGAAAAACCTCGAAATCCTGCTCCACCAGGCCGAATGGGGGGCCGTCTCGCCGGAGGTGCTGTCGCTGTGGCAGGGGCGCCTCGAGGAGGAGCTGGCCGCCGGCCGGCTGCGCTCCGAGTTCGTCTACCTGTTCGGCGCGCTCCTCGAAGAATGGGCGTGCGAGACGCCGGCCGATGTCCGCCTGGTGGAGGAGAGCCGGCAGGCGCGCGACCGGCTGCTGCACCAGGCGACGGCCGCCCCTGAGCCAAATCGTCATCACGAGGTGCTCGATCCGCTGTTCGACAGCTTCGGGCCGGCCCTGGCCGAGGTCGGACAAAGCCTACGCGAAACCTGGAGCGAGCGGGTCCGTGGGCCGGTTAGCACGACCGAGTTGGCGAACGTGCTGGAGCGGCTGGCCGGAAACATTTACCAACCGCCCCGCCTCCGCCGCGAGGCTCGCCAGTTCCGGGCCAATGACCAGATGTGCAAGGAACTGGCCGACGCCCTGACCATTCTTGTCTCTGACCTGCACACCTGGGACTGGCCTGCCGAAGGGGTGCCCGTGCGGGCGCTGTGGACGCGGAACAAGTGGCGGCTTTATCTCGACGCCGGGCTGCCGACCGCCTGCCTGCTGGAGGTCGTCGCGAACGGCTGGCACGGCGCTCTCGCTGCTCTCCTCGGTGACGACAACCCCGCGGTGCGGCGGGCCCGGTTGAAGAAACTGATCGACCTGAACGCCCCCGAGGTCATCATGGAGAACGAGCGCCGCATGCTGCTGCGCGCGGAGCGTGCGCTGCGACTGGGGTTCGAAGAGGGCGACATCTGGGAAGAGCCGGCGGTTGGCAGCGCCCCGGAGCCGGAAAGCGGGTGCATCGTCCTGGAGCGCGCCCGGCATCAATGTTTGTTGCGGCGGTTCGACGCCGGCCGGGAGTATGGCGGCGAGTACGACGACATCAACCAGGCGGTCCTGCTGGTCCACGCCGAGATCCAACTGGCCCGGGCGGCCTTCCCCGGCCGGCCGGTGTTCGTCGTCAAGGCCGATTTGCAGGATTATTACGCCAGCATCCCGCACGACGTGCTGCTGACCGCGCTGCGCGAGTTGGGATTGCCGGAAGCCGACCAGCAATTCTTCGCCCGCTTCCTGGCGGTGCCGTTTCAGACGGACGGCGAGCGCCCCGCCAAGGCCCAGCGCGGCGTCCCGATGGGCCATCTGCTGTCGGATATCCTGGCCGAATTGTTGATGCGTCTGCTGGAGCGGCACGTGCAGCGGCAGGCGCGGGTGCGAGTCGTCCGACAGATCGATGACATCTGCCTCCTGACGCCCGACGCCGGCGCCGCCGTGGAGGCGTGGAAGGCGCTGGACGAGTTCTGTGCCGCCTGCGGGCTGCGCATCAATCGATCCAAGTCGGGGGCGGTCTGCATCGGCGGCGCGCTGCCCGCCGAACTGCCGCGCGGCCGGCCGCGCTGGGGGATGCTGGAGCTGGACGAGGTCGGCCAGTGGCACGTCCACAACGAGACATTGGAGGCCCACCTGAAGCAAAGCCGCGAGCGCGTCGCAGCGGCCGGTTCGGTCCTGTCGCGCGTGCAACTGTATAACGCCAACGCCGACTACCTGATGAATGCCCTGACCCTGGGGGCGGCGCTGGGCGACGCCCACCGCGGCTCGGCCGAGCGAGCGGTTCGGCAGTTCCATCACAGCTTCTTCGGCCCCGACCGGGGGATCGTGGCCGGACTTGGCGAGACGATCCGCGAGCGCTTCCCGCTCGACGGCATTGGCCCGGGCGGGATCCCCGAGGCATGGGTTTACTGGCCGATCACGGCCGGCGGGCTGGGACTGAGGAACCCCCTGGTGATGGCCGGGCAGTATGCCGAAGCATTCCGCAAGCGGAAGAAGGTGTCGCCCCCCGAGGTCCGGCTGCCTGGCTGGAACACGAAGAGCAACGACTGGGCCGCTTACTACAACCACCTGCTGGAGCGGGTTGAGCCGGTCGAGCCGGCCGACACCAAGGTCATGCAGGCGCTGGTGAACGACTTCATTGCCCGCGGTTCGACCATCTCGTCGGGCCGGCAGAAGACCCTTGCCCCTTACTGGCGCTGGATTCTCTACACCTACGGCCCACAGATCCTACAGCGTTTCGGCACCTTCCGCTTCCTGATCACGGAGTTGGTGCCGCTGCAGTTGATCAGCCAGCAGCGCCTGCAAGACACCTCGCTGGACGAGGCGAAGAAGCCGGCCGCGAGCGGTGAGGACATCCCGTTCTGAGCCGCTTGCCGCTTGCGGCTGGGCGCTAAGCGGCGCTTCGGTATCACCCGTTGATGAAGGGGCTCCACCCCAGGGCGTGGGCCAGGCGCAGTATCACCCAGATGGAGGCAGCACAGAGCAGGTCGAGGCCGAGCCCGGCCAGCACCATCCGGCGGACCGGCAGCAGGCCCGAGCTGTAGACGATGGCATTGGGCGGCGTCGAGACAGGCAGGGCCGAGCCGAAACTTGCCCCGAAGGTGACGCCGAACAGCGGCGGCAGCGGGTCGATTTCCGCCTGGCGGCAGGTCGCCAGGATCACCGGCAGCAGGGTCGAGGCAGCGGCGGCGTTGCCGGTGATCTCGCTCAGCAGAATGCCGGCTGCCACCGCCACCGCCGTGATCATCCACAGGTCGCGCGTCCCCAGCGCGTCAAAGACACCTCGGCCGACCACCTCGGCCAGCCCGGTCCGGAACATCAACCCGCCCAGCGCTAATCCCGAGCCGAACAGCAGGATGATTCCCCAGTCGATCTGCCGCAGGTCGGAGGGCTCCAGCGCGAACTGGCGGCGGCGCCAGCTCACCGGCATCAGGAACAACAACACCGGGGCCAAAAGCGCCGCCACCTCCTCGGGGCAGCGGCGGGAGAACTCCCGCTCCGCCTCGGGCGAGGCGACCACGGCCAGCACGCCGGGAGTCACCCACAGCCCGACCACGAGGAGAAACACCGCCAGGGTGCCGACCTCGCCGGCCTTCCAGCGCCCCAAGCGGTCGTACTCGCCACGGAGGTAGCCGCGCAGGGCCGGCATGTCCAACCCGGACGCCGGCGCTTGCAGCCGCAGCCAGAAGTACAGTCCGATAAAGATCACCACCATCAGCGGTACGCCGACCAACGACCAGCGGAGGAAATCGACCGGCCGGCCAAAGAACTCGGGCCGCTGGAAGTAGCCCATCGCCACCACGTTGGTTGCCGTGCCGATGGGGGTGGCGATGCCACCGACGCTGGAGGCGAAGGCGGTCATCAACAGCAGGGCCGAGGCATACGGCGAGCGGGCGAAGTGGGCTGTGCCTCCCCGCGGGCCGGTCGCCAACACCGTGATGATGCCGACCGTCACCGGGTACATCATCGCTGTGGCCGCGGTGTTGCTGATCCACATCGAGATGAGCATCACCCCCAACCCAACCGAGGCCAGCACTGTCGCGGGGCTGCGGCCGGCCCAGCGGGCACAGAGGATCGACAGCGCGATCCGCCGGTCCAGTCCATGCCGGGCCATCGCCCGCCCGATGAACAGTCCGCCGATCATGAAGAAGACGCTCGGCGCCGCGAACGGAGCCAGCAGCGTCTCGGCCGGGCTGGGGCCGTTCGGGTCGTTTGCCGGTACCGCGCCGAGCAGGACGCAGAGCACCACGGCCAGCATCCCGGTGGCCGGGATGGGGATCGGCTCGGTCACCCACCAGATGACCGTCAGCAGCAGGATGCCGGCCAGGCGGTGGGCCTGGGGCGTCAGTGAAGGAACGTCGGCCAGCAGGAGCCAGCCGAGCAGAACGGCAGGCCCGAGGAACAACCCGATGCGGTCGAACGGCAGCCGCAGCCAGGAAGGTTCCTCCTCCCGCGGCTCCGCGAAGATGGCCGAGCTGACGTCGGGCTCGGGCATGAGCAGTTATCCCTGTGTCGCCCGCAGCCACAGCCGTACCAGGTGCCGTTTGCGCTCGGGCTCGGGGTGGTCCTCGAAGGCCGTGCGGTTGTGCAGGATCCAGCGGTTGTTGATGAAGTACATGTCGCCCGGCTTAAGGGGGAACTCCGCCCGCAGCGCCGGGTCGGTCAGCACCCGGTCGAACACGTCCAGGGCGCGGACCTGCTCGGCCGTCAGCGGCTGGCCCGCCTTCTCGTGGCCGACCTCAATCCAGTAGCGCAGGTAACGGCAGAGCAGTTCCTCCCCGTCGCGGTGCAGGATGGGGACGCGGACGGTCGGCGGTTCTCCCGGCCGTACCCCGCCTCGCCGGTCCACATGGAACGGCTGGGAAAGGACCTCCAGCACCTCGGGATGCTCGGCGAGCAGCCGATCGTAGGCCGTGTAACCGCTAACGACCTGGCTCAGCCCGCCGCTCCGGGCGGTGCGGATGCAGAGCAGCCCGACGTAATCGGTGACCTCGGCTCCGAACGAGTTGTCGGTGTGGAAGGTGCTCTCGGCGTTGGTAACGGAGAAGCGGGCGCCATAGCGGACATCCTGGCCGGTGTCGCGGACATCGTACAGCAGCGTCCCCTGGACGTTTTGCTCCTGCGGCCGACCGAGGAGCTGGCCGACGAGCCAGTAAAGGAGCTGTAGCTCCGGGACCGAGTAGCGCTCGACCGGCACCCCTTCGATGATGACGAAGCCGCGCTCCTCTTCAAGGGCACGGCGGACCGGGTGGAGGTCGGCGGCACACTCGGCAAGAGGGCCGCCGTCCACCCGCACATCGACAATGGGCCGCAGCTGCTGCCGCCACGCCCCGACGGCCTCATCAAGAGCGGCCAGACAGCGGGCCGGGAGTCGGTAATACCACGAGGCCGGGTCGCCGACGGTGCTGGCCTGCCATGCCCGCCGGTCCGAGGAAGTTTGACTGAGCACGGAAGGACTCCTGGGTGAACGCCTGGGGCGGCGCCGGCTGGTGCCGTTCGCCGATGGTGGGCCGTTTGGAGAACATTATAACCGAAGGGCGGCGGGGCCGAGAGGCATGGTAAGAAGATAGACAAGTCAGGCGCCTGGACTGCCGACCCCTTCTGGGACGGCGGGCTGTTCGTGGCTCGGCGGCTCCTCCGTGAGCATGGCACAGAAGGCCTCCACGACTTGCAGATCGAGGCCGCCGTTCAGGGCGTCATTGACGAGCATTTCCAGGCAGCGCGCGTGAGGAATGGCGGCCCGGTAGGGGCGCTCGCTGGCCAGCGCGTCGTATACATCGGCCACGGCCAGCACCCGGACCGGCAGCGGGATGGAGTCGCCGTCCAACCCGTCGGGGTAGCCCAGGCCATCAAGGCGCTCATGGTGCCAGCGGATCAGCGGTATCGTCTCGCGCAGCCCGGCCAGCGGCTCGACAATCCGTACCCCTTCGACGGGATGTTCCTTGACGCGCTCGAACTCGGCGGCGGTCAACGGCCCCGGCTTGTTCAGGATTGCTTCCGGTACGTTGACGTAGCCGATGTCGTACAGCAAGGCCCCCTTGCCGAGCACCTCGCACTGATCCGCGGGCAGGCCGAGCCGCCGCGCCAGCCGCAGGGCATGGTCTCGGACGCGCCCGGCGTGGCCGTGGGTGTAGGGGCTGCGGGCCTCGGCGGTGCGGGCCAGGACAAACACGGCCGCTTCGGCCGGCTCCAGGCCGTCGAGCAGCCGTCGGGTGTCCAGCAGCGACCGGCAGCGCGCCCGCACCTCGGCCGGACGGAGCGGTTGGGTGAGGAAGTCGTCGGCCCCCAATTCCCAGGCGTACAGACGGGCCTGGAAGCCGGGCTGGGCGGTCAGGATGATCACCGGGACCAGGCGGGTGGCTGGTACCTGCTTGAGCTGCCGGCAGACCTCGTGGCCGTCGATATGCGGCGCCTCCAGGTCAAGGAGGATAAGGTCCGGGCGGAAGTCGGCGACGCACTTCAGGGCCGACGCGCCGTTGGCAACCGTCTCGACCTGGCAGCCGTCAGCGGCCAACGCTTGCCGGATCAAGGCCACGGCAGCGGGGTCGTCGGCCGCCACCAAGATGCGGGATTCGGTCGCCAGAGTTTGGGCCATGTTGACGTGGCTCCCGTGATGGGCGGGGGAGGCGCACACTAACCCCCCTCGTAGAAGGTAGGTCGCAGCGGCAAGGTTGTCAAAGTGAATGACGAAGGACGAAGGCCGCACGGCGCACGCCGACCGCTCGGCCGGAGAGGGAACGGTGGGCATCGGTCCCCCGCTCACCTCCCGGTTTCGTCATTCGGGCTTCGACATGCGTGCTTCTTTCGTCATTCGTGCTTCGTCCTTCGTCATTCCTGAGTCATTGCCAGCGGAACCATTTCAGGGCCAGCAGGAAGCCGACGCCGCCCCACAAGGCCAGGATTGCCAGCCGCCAGGCGACGGTCGCTAGCGAGGCCCCTTCCAGCAGGACCTCGCGCAGGGCGTCGTTGAGCTGCGTCAGCGGCAGCGCCTGGATGAACGGCTGGGCCACGTCCGGGAAGCGCTTCGACGAGAAGAACGTCCCCGACAGCAGCCACATCGGCAGCATCACCAGGTTCATCAGTCCCGAAATCGTCTCACTCTTCTCGGCCCGCGAGGCGCACAGCAAGCCGATGCCGGCGAACGCCGACGCCCCGACCAGGATAACCAGGAAAAGTGTCGGCAGACTGCCCCGCACCGGCATGCCGAAACCCCAGGCGCCGACCAAAAGCAGCATTCCCATCTCCGGCAGCAGCATCACCAGGCGGGCGCCCAGGATCGACAGCAGGAAGTCGCTGCGGCGCATCGGTGTCGCCAGCAGCCGCTTGAGCAGTTTGCGCACCCGCATCTCCACGATGACGAAGCCGACGCCCCACATCCCGCCCCCCATGATGTTCAGGCCCATCAGCCCGGGCATGAGGAAGTCGATGTAGCGGTTGCCCGGCTCGCTCACCAGATCGTCGGTGGTCCGCCAGTTGACGGCGGAGCCGGCCCGCCAGCGGAGCAAGGCGGCGTCCACCTGGTAGCGGGCGGTGACCGCCTCGGGCCGGGCCTCGTCGTAAACGTAGCGGTAGCCGTCCGTCTCCGGCACCACGTACAGCGCCGTCCGGCCGATGCGCAGGCGGCGCTGGCACTCGCCGGCCGGGTGCAGCTCGGCGTCGATCCCCGCGGCGCGGAGTTGCTCGACCAGGGCGGACAGGCCGGAAACGTCCGTCTCCTGCACATCCACCTGGATCGGCTCCGGCTTTTTGCTCGAGAAGGCAACGCCCAGTCCGACGGCCAGCAGGAGCGGAAAGCCGTACACCCAGAAGACCGCCTCCGGCTCGCGGTAGAAGTCGCGCAGGCGGGCCAGGAGTAGCTGCCAGAGAGGATACCAGCGGTGCATTATCATCAGTCCGTAGTCCGTAGTCCGTAGTCCGTAGTCCGCCAGCTTCTTTGCTACGGACTACGGACTACGGACTGGGAGGCAATGCTTCTCCAGCCACCTTTGCAGGTCGGCGAAGATGCGCTCCGGTTCCGGTTCGAATTCCAGGGTGTGGTGCGCCTCCGGGTACTCGATGATTTCCTTGTCGGCCGAGGCGAACCGCTCCACATAGCGGCGGGTCGGGGCGTTGGCGATGATCCGATCGCGGCCGGCCAACATCAACAGGACCGGCACCCGCACGTGGCCGGGCACTACCTTGAGGTAGGCGTCCAGGCGGACGCTTTCGATGAGCAGCCGGGCCGTCGCCTGGCGCAGGCTGAGCGGGTCGTCACGGATGAACTGCTGCCAGTGCGGCGTGGCGGTGAACAGCTCCGGGTCATTGAGCGGGATCGGGAACAGCCGCCGCGGCCGGGTCAGCCGGGACCAGGCGATGGCCAGGCGCTGGCCCAGCGGCGGCGCCACCCGCGGGTAGAACCCCGGACAGAGCAGGGCCAGCCCGTCCACCAGTCCCGGATGCCGCCGCTGCAAGGCCGCCGCCAGCTTGCCGCCCCAGGAGATTGCCATCAGGAAGACAGGGGTCAGGGGCCAGGGGTCAGGGGACAGAGAAGAACCTTCTTTGCTGACCCCTGACCCCTGACCCCTGACCCCTCGCAGGAACTCGGCCAGGTCGTCGAGCAGACGGCGGAAGCTCGGCGCGTCGCCGCGGTCCTGCTCGTTCATCCCGGCGCCGCGACGGTCGAGGAAAAACACCTCGAAGCCCGCCCGGCTCAGGTGACTGCACGAGCGCTCGTACCAGCCGGCATGGCTCTGGATGCCGTGGATGCACACCACCTGGGCCCGCGGCACCCCCTCACCCCTACCCCTCTCCCCCGAAACGGG
>DATLYH010000309.1:0-25849 GCA_035575035.1 Gemmataceae bacterium | reverse complement strand
TCCTCCGAGCCCGGAGCGTCAGCGACGGGTAGGCCCCGGGCGCTTTGCAGGCGTTGGCGTGGGAAGTTCAGGCGGCGGGGAGGGAGGCGCGGCTACCAGGGGTGAGTGTGCAGTTGTTGCGGCGGAGGCGGAGGCATGGTTGCGGCCGGCGGTGGAGGCGCATCCGGGGGGAGGTGTGGTTGAATCACACGTTGGCGACGGGGTTCCCACTGACTTTCATATCCGAGTCTGGAACGCAAGCGCGCAGTATGACCTTCCATCCCAGTGAAGGCGGCCTTTGCTCGCGCTTCCGGCTTCAAGCTTCCGATAGTAGGCGCCGGAACGGGACGGTACCCGCGGTAGGAGCGGCGATTGACCGACATCCGGACCGTATGTATTCTGGCTGAGTTGTCATGCGTTTCAATCCCTGGAGACGTGCATATGGTCGAACGCAGGACCGAGTTGAACCGCCGCTACCACCGCAAGAAAAAGCTGGCCAAACTAAAGGCGAAGCTGGCCCAGGCCAAGGACAACCGCGAACGAGAGCACATCCTCAAGAAGATTCACGCCATCAGCCCCTGGTGGACCGAGCCCAAGCCCGAAGCCGCCAAGCGCTGAGCACCCCTGACGGTCCCGTCCCGTCGCTGATGCTCCGGGCTCTGACAAATGCGTCTCGTCCCGTCGCTGATGCTCCGGGCTCTGACAAATGCGTCCCGTCGCTGATGCTCCGGGCTCTGACAAATGCGTCCCGTCGCTAATGCTCCGGGCTCTGACAAATGCGTCTCGTCGCGGACGCTCCGGGCTCGTTGGTCCCGTCGCAGACGCTCCGGGCTCTGACAAATGCGTCCCGTCGCGGACGCTCCGGGCTCTGAACGGGCGCGCCGGGCTTGTAGTAAAGTCCCCGGCCGGCGCCCTTTCGCTATAATCCACGGGGAAGAACGCCGGATCGCACCGTGAACATGGATGGGCAGTCCCGTGTCAGCCTCGAGACGGCCGCTGGGGCTGTCGTCCGTTTATGGCGAGGTGAATCGAGCGAGAGCAGGGGAAACGTCATGGCACACTGGCAGCGGACGCACACGTGCGGCGAGCTGCGCACGGCCCACGTCGGCCAAACGGTAGTCCTCAACGGCTGGGTCAACACCTACCGCGCTTACAACGACCAGGTCTTCGTTGACCTGCGCGACCGTTACGGCCTCACCCAGGTCGTCTTTGAAGCCGACCGCCCGGACCTGTTTGCCGCCGCCCAGGAGGTGCGCAACGAGTGGGTGCTGTCGGTCCGGGGTCAGGTGCGCGAGCGCCTGCCGGGCAAGCACAACCCCAAGCTGGCGACCGGTGACGTGGAAGTCCTGGCGGAAGAACTGCACGTCCTCAACCGTTGCCCGACGCCCCCCTTCGAGGTGATGTCAGTGCCGCTCGAAGGCCAGGTGCTAGGCGACCCCGAGTTGGCCAATGAGGACCTGCGCCTCCAGTACCGCTTCCTCGACCTGCGCCGGCCGTCGTTGCAGCGCACCTTGGCTCTGCGACACCGGCTCTGCAAGGTGATCCGCGATTACCTCGACGCCCACGGCTTCCTGGAAATCGAAACGCCGCTTCTGGGCCGGAGCACGCCGGAAGGCGCCCGCGATTACCTGGTGCCGAGCCGGCTTTTCCCCGGCAGCTGGTATGCCCTGCCGCAGTCGCCCCAGCTGTACAAGCAGCTGCTCATGGTGGCCGGCTACGACAAGTATTTCCAGATCGCCCGCTGTCTCCGCGACGAGGACCTGCGGGCCGACCGCCAGCCCGAGTTCACCCAGCTCGACCTGGAAATGTCGTATGTCGAGGTGGACGACATCCTCGGACTCATCGAAGGCCTGATCGCAGAGGTCTTCGGCAAATGTCTGGGGGTGACGATCCCGCTCCCGCTGCCGCGGCTGAAGTATGCCGACATCCTGCTCCGCTACGGCACCGACAAGCCCGACCTGCGCTACGGCCTGGAGATCATCGACATCGGCGATGTGGCTGCGGAAACCGAGTTCAAGGTGTTCCAGGCGGCGGTGGCCGCGGGCGGTACGGTGCGGGCCCTGAACGTCAAGGGGGGGGCCGAGAAGTTCTCCCGCAAGGGACTGGACGAACTGGCCCTGCACGCGCAGCGGGCCGGTGCCGGCGGGCTGGCCTGGATCAAGGTCGAGGCCGACAAGTTCACTTCACCCATCGAGAAATTCCTGCCGACCGCCGCCCAGCAGGCGCTGCGGCAGCGGCTCGACGCCGCACCGGGCGACCTGCTCCTGATCGCGGCTGACAAGGAAGAAGCGGTCCGCCAGGCGCTGGGCACGCTCCGGATTCATCTGGCGACGACGCTGCGGCTGTTTGACCCGGCCAAACCGGAATTCAAAATCGCCTGGGTGACCGACTTCCCCGCCTTCATCTGGGATGAAGAGGAGAAGCGCTGGGTGAGCAACCACCACCCGTTCACCGCCCCGATGGAGGAGGACCTGCCGAAGCTGGAGACCGACCCCGGCAGTGTACGGGCCAAGGCGTATGACCTGGTGATCAACGGTTACGAGTGTGGCGGCGGCAGCATCCGGATCCACAGCCCCGAGGTGCAGCAGCGCGTCTTTAGTGTGCTCGGCATGACCTCGGAGCAGGCCCGGCAGCGCTTCGGCTTCCTGCTTGATGCCCTCAAGTATGGGGCGCCGCCGCACGGCGGTATCGCGCTGGGGGTGGACCGGCTGACGATGATGCTGGCCGGCACCGGCAACATCCGCGACGTGATCGCCTTCCCCAAGAACCAGAAGGCCCGCGACCTGATGACCAATGCTCCCGCGCCAGTAGACCCCAAGCAGCTCAAGGAGTTGGGGTTGTGAGAGAAGCCGCCGGCTCAGCATCTGTCTCCTGACGAGTCGGAGAGGAGCGAAACGATGAGCACCGTAACGACACCGACCCGCTATACGCCGGAGGACCTGCTCCGGATACCCGATGGCGACCGCTACGAGTTGGTCGATGGCCGGCTGGTGGAGCACACCATGAGCACATGGGCTAGTTATGTTGCCGGCGAGATGCTTGCCCGTCTCCGTGACTTCTGTCGGGCTAATCAACTCGGCTGGGTCTTGTCTGAAGGGACCACTTATCGGTGCTTTCCCGATGCGCCGGACAAGGTCCGCAAGGCGGATGTCTCCTTCATCCGGCGAGATCGCCTCTCGCTGGAACAGGCGATTTCCGAGGGACACTTACCGATCGCTCCGGACTTGGTCGTTGAGGTGCTTTCGCCGAATGATCTGGCCTCTGACGTCCATGAGAAGGTGCAGGAATACCTCCGCGCCGGCGTCCAACTGGTTTGGGTCGTAGATCCTCAGGCCCGCCTTGTTGAAGTCCATCGCGCCCAAGGGCCAGGAACCATCTTGCGCGAGAGCGACGACCTGGACGGTGAGGACGTGCTGCCCGGTTTCCGCTGCCGGGTCGGCGATCTGTTTCAGCCGCCCCCCGGCGTCGCGCCGACCTCGTCTCCAGGTTGACCGTGAGCGGCTCCAGAGGTTGGGACGATAACCCGCGTTGCCCGCAGCCGTAATCCCGGCCGCAGGCGCTCAGGGGAGGAAAAGAGCGATGAACGAGGTGGTGACGCTGCCCTGCTATACGCCGGAGGACCTGCTCCGGATACCCGATGGCGACCGCTACGAGTTGGTCAATGGCCGGCTGGTGGAGCACACCATGAGCACATGGGCTAGTTATGTTGCCGGCAAAGTGTATGGCCGGCTTGATGCTCACTGCCAGGCCAACCAACTCGGCTGGGTCTTGCCCGAGGGGGTCACTTATCGGTGCTTTCCCGATGCGCCGGACAAGGTCCGCAAGGCGGATGTCTCCTTTATCCGACGCGAGCGCCTGTCGATGGAGCAGGCCACTGCTGAAGGCCATCTGACCATCGTCCCGGATCTGGCCGTGGAAGTGCTTTCCCCCAACGATCTCGTTTATGAGGTTGACACCAAGGTCCAGGAATACCTTCGGGCCGGCGTCCGGCTGGTCTGGGTGATACACCCGCAAGGGCGATGGGTCGATGTCCATCGCGTCCAAGGGCCAGGAACCATCTTGCGCGAGAACGACGACCTGGACGGTGAGGACGTGCTGCCCGGTTTCCGCTGCCGGGTCGGCGATCTGTTTCAGCCGCCTCCCGGCGTCGCGCCGAGCAACAGAGCCGGGTCTGTTCCTTCCAACCCGTGAACCTGCGAAGAACCGTGAGCCAGAAAACCTGGGGCGGCCGCTTCCACGGCGGCACCGATGACCGCGTCGAGGCCTTCACCGAGTCGATCAGCGTCGATCGCCGGCTGTACCGCCACGACATCCTTGCCAGCCAGGCCCATGCCCGGATGCTGGCCGAGGTCGGCCTGCTCACGCCCGAGGAGGCCGAGCGCATCGTCGCCGCCCTCAAGGACATTGCCGGCGAGATCGAGCGGGGCGAGTTTACTTTTTCCGTCGGCCTGGAAGACATTCACACCCACATCGAGCGCGCCCTGATCGAGCGGCTGGGCGATGTCGGCCGAAAACTCCACACCGGCCGCAGCCGCAACGACCAGGTGGTCACCGACGTCAAACTCTGGGTCCGCGAGGCGATCGACGGCCTGGACGCCCGGCTGCGTGACCTCCAGACGGCGTTGCTGACCGCCGCCGAGCGCGACCGCGACCTGGTGCTGCCCGGCTACACCCACCTGCAACGGGCCCAGCCGGTGCTGGCGGCCCACTACTTCCTGGCCTACATGGAGAAGTACCAGCGCGACCGCGACCGGCTGGCCGACTGTCGGCGGCGCGTCAATGTGCTGCCGTTGGGAGCCGCGGCCCTGGCCGGCACCTCGCTGCCGATTGACCGCGACAGCGTCCGCCGCCAGCTCGGCTTCGACGCCTTAGCCGCCAACAGCCTCGATGTCTCCAGCGACCGCGACTTTGTCCTGGAGTTCGTCTTCGACCTGGCGCTTATTGCCTTGCACCTGAGCGGCTGGGCCGAGGAATGGGTCATCTGGTCCACGACAGAGTTTGGCTTCCTCGACCTGCCCGATGCCTTCTGCACCGGCTCCAGCATCATGCCGCACAAGAAGAACCCTGACGTGCTCGAGCTAATCCGGGGCAAGGCAGCGCGGGTGCTCGGCGATCTGCAACAGCTGCTGGTTTTGGTGAAGGGGCTGCCGCTGGCCTACAACCGCGACTTGCAAGAAGACAAGGGCGCCCTCTTTGACGCGCATGACACGGTGGCGGCGTCGCTGGAACTGGCGGCGGCCCTGGTGCGCGAGGCCCGCTTCCGTCGCGAGGCGATCGCCGCCCGGTTGGAGGATGGCTACCTGGACGCAACGACCTTGATGGAGTTTCTGGTGGTGCGGGGAGTGCCGATGCGGACGGCCCACGAGGCGGTTGGCCAACTGGTCCGGCTCTGTGAGGAGCGCCGCTGCCGATTGGCCGACCTGCCGCCGGAAGTGTATGAGGCGATCCACCCGGGATTGGGTGCGGAGGTCTATCAGGTGTTGGGCGTGTCTAACGTGCTGGCCGCCTTCCGCAGCGCCGGCTCGACGGCGCCAGCAGAGGTGCAGAAACAAATGGAGGCGTGGCGGCAGCGGTTAGCTTGACCCAGCAGCCGGCGGCGCGCCGCCGCCCCCCGCGAGCCGCTGGCGGATCCAGTTCCGGAACTCTCGGACGATGGCGTTGTGATCCATCTGCCCGCGCAGGCCGAGGAAGTTGAGCAGCTCGGCCGGCGTAACCAGCGGGAAAGCAAGGCTGTGGGTGGCCTGGGCATACTTGCCGTCCTTGCCGAGCACGTTGAACGTGAGGGTTTGTGGGTCGTCGAGCCGCCACACTTCCGGCACGCCGAGCTTGGCGTAAATCTTCATGCGGTCGAGCGAGCTGCGGGTGACGTCAACTTCAAGGGCCAGGTCCGGCGGCGGATCGACACGAAGGTTGAGTCGCTTCTTACCGCGAACCTTGGATTCGTTGGTAATCCAGTAGCATTTGTCGGGGTCCAGGCCGCGCTGCTTCTTGCGGCGCCGCAATGTGGTTGATCCCCCGCCCTTGACCGGAAGTCCCAACTCCTCGGTCAACGTGTCGATGAAGCGCCCCAGAAGGTAGATCACATCTTCATGCTCGGGCAAAGGGCTCATGATTTCCAAATCTCCTCGGTCATAGGTCAGGCGGACGGCAGGGCGCTCCGCAAACGCGCGCAGCAGCTGCGTGTACGTCTTCCAATCGACGTCGTGCAGCAGCAGGCAGTTCCGGGGTGGGGTTTGGACGGTGGCCATAACGGTAATGCCCTCCTCGACGGCACAAAGATGACGACGGCAATGCCGAAGCTGCCTCTCCTGGACAAAGGATACCGCCCCGAATGGGACTTTCGCAACCGCGGCCGATCGGGCGGCCCCCCTGGCAACTTGATCCATCTGGATGAGCGGCGACGGGGTGTCGCGCACGGGCTACCGGTCGGGCCGACGAAAACAATTCGCCCCGCACCCAACCGCCGGGTATATGCGTAATAGGAGAGAGGAGGGGGAAGCCGTCCGTCGCAAGCCGCGGAAAGCACCACAGACCGCAAAAAAGGAAGCCGGAAGCCGCCCGGCGTTGCTAAGATAAATCACCCGGGCGGCCGTCGGCGGAAGCGGCCGGTTCCTACCTCATCGGGGACAGGTCTTCATGGATTTCTTTCACTACCGCAACCGCGTTTTGCACTGCGAGGAAGTGCCGCTCCCCCTGCTGGCACAGACCTACGGTACGCCGCTGTACGTCTACAGCCAACGCACCCTCCTCCATCACTTGAACCAACTCCAGCGCGCCTTCGCGGCGGTGCAGCCGCTCATCTGCTATAGCATCAAGACCAACCCGAACCTGACCATCTGCCGGCTGATGGCCGAGCAGGGCGCCGGCTTTGATGTGACCTCGGGCGGCGAGCTGTACCGGGCGCTGAAGGCGGGCGGCACTGGCGAGAAGATTGTCTTCGCTGGCGCCGGCAAGACCGATGACGAGCTGCGCTACGGCCTGGAGAGTCGGGTGCTGATGTTCAACGTCGAGAGCGAGGCCGAGCTGCACGCCTTGGCCGGCGTCGCCCGGCAGATCGGCCAGCGGGCCGACGTGGCCCTGCGCGTCAACCCGGCCTTGCCCCCCAAGACGCACGTCAAGACCGATACCAGCGTCAAGGGGACCAAGTTCGGCCTGGACATCGAGACCATCCTGGAGGTGGCCCGCGGTGTTGTCGGCAATCCCCATGTGCGCATCGTCGGCCTGCACATGCATCTTGGCTCGCCGATCCTCAGCCCGCAGCCGTACCGCGAAGGGGTGGAGAAGGGCGTCGTACTAGTCGAAGAGCTGCGGCGGCAGGGGCACCCGGTCGAGACCCTGAACATGGGGGGCGGCTTCGGCATCCACTATCGCCGGCAGGAGGCGCCGCCGGCCGATGCTTTCGCCGAAGTGATCGTGCCGGCCGTGCAGCGCGCCCGTTGCCGGCTGCTCCTGGAGCCGGGCCGCTTCATCGTCGGCAACGCCGGCGTCCTGCTCAGCCGGGTGATCTACACCAAGGAGTCGGGCGGCAAGCATTTCGTCATTCAGGACGCCGCCATGAACGACCTGATCCGCCCAACCCTGTATGATTCGTTCCATCGCATCTGGCCGGTCGAGCCGCCGGCGGGATTCCCGGCGCCGCCCGAGGACTACGAGGCCGACATCCCCGGCACGGTCCCAAGCGATGTGGTCGGCCCGGTGTGCGAGTCGGGCGACTTCCTGGCCCGCGACCGCCGCTTGCCGCCGGTGCAGCGCGGCGACCTGCTGGCGACGTTCAGCGCCGGCGCCTATGGCATGGCCATGAGTTCCAATTACAACGGCCGACCCCGCGCCGCCGAGGTTCTGGTTGACGGCGACCGCCACCGCCTGATCCGCCGCCGCGAGACGTATGAGGATTTGGTCCGGCCGGAGATCGAAATCTGACAAGATGACACGGTGACAGAGGCACCCGTTGATTCACCGTGTCACTGTGTCACCTCTAGAGGAGGCATCTCGTGTTTCGCAACGCGCTTCACCTCTCGCTTGCCCTTGTTCTGCTTGCCGGGTGGTTCTCGACTTCCTCGGCGCAGGAGGAAAAGAAAGAGCAACCGCCGCCGCCCCCTGTGCCGCGGGAGGATTACCGCGAGTTCTTCCGCAGGCCGGAGACGCCTCAGGATTTCTGGCGGGCCATCCGGTTCGAGCTGGAAGTCGGCCGGCCTGACCTGGCGGCTCGCCTCTTGCGGGCCATGATCGAGAAGAAGCCCGACGACAAGGACCTACTCGACATCGAGGAAAAGGAGGGCATCTCCTCGTTCCTGCGCCTGCTGACCATCCCGCAGTGGGACAAGGACCCCAAGGTGAATGAGCAGGCCAAGAAGGACGCTCAGGAGTTGGTCGAGCGGGCAACCGCCGCCCTGAAGAGCCACCTGGGCGACCCGGGGCGGATCAAGCGGCTGATCGCCAACCTGACCGGCGACCCGGACGAGCGCGCCTATGCGATGAAGGAGTTGTACCGCTCGGGGGCCGCCGCCGTGCCCCACCTGATCGAGGTGCTGCGCCACGCCGAGGGAGCGGAGCGGTACGCGATCCTGTCCGCCCTACCAAAGCTCAGCCGGGACATCGAGCCGCCGCTCATGGCCGCGCTCGACATCGAAGACCCTGCCCTGCGGGTCGAGCTGATCGAGGTCCTGCACCGGCGAGGCGCCGTAGACGCGGTGCCTTACCTGTGGTACTTCAGCGCCTCGCCGAAGCAGCCGGAGCGGGTCCGGCAGAAGGCGACGGCGGCCCTGGCCTACCTGCTGAACACCCCGCCGAGCAAGCTGCCGTCCGCCAAGGTCGCCCTGGCGAAGGAGGCCGAGCGCTACTACAACCACCAGGTCGCCTTCGTCGATCCGCGGGCTGTCCGCGTCTGGCGCTGGGATGGTGAGCGGCTGGTCGAGGGCTGGCCGCCGAAGGCAACCACGGTCCCGGCCAGCAAGGCCGAGGAGTATTACGGCCTGCGCTTTGCCGGACAGGCCCTCGACCTTGATCCGACTTACCAGCCGGCCCAGGTCGTCTTCCTGAGCATCGCCCTGGAGAAGGCGGTTGAGCAGGCCGGCTTCGATCAGCCGCTGGCCTGGGGGGCGCCCGAGGTCGGCCGGCTGGCCGCCACGGTCAACCCCGAGCTGCTGACGGCGGTCCTGGACCGCGCCCTGAACGAACGCCGGCTGCCGGTCATCCTGGGGGCCGTGCGGGCGCTGGGTGACCTGGCCGATGTCCGCGCCGCCCGGCCGATGAGCGAAGGGACGCCGGCGCTGGTGCGGGCCCTGTACTACCCCGATCGCCGCGTGCAGCTGGCCGCCGCCGAGGCCCTGCTCCGCATCCCGGGTCTGCGAGAGGCGCCCGCCCCCGCCCGCGTGGTGGAGATTCTTCGCCGGGCCGCCGCCCTCGACCCCGCCGCCAAGCAGCCGCCCAAGGTACTGGTCGGCTACTTCAACGCCGATGTGGCCGCCAAGGTGGCCGAAGCCGTGTCCCAGGCCGGTTTCCAGCCGGTCCTGGTCCAGACCGGCCGGCAGGTCATGCATCGGCTGAGCGAGGCGGCCGACATCGACGCCATCCTGATCGAGTCGGAGCTGCCCGACCCGGGCCTATCCTTGTTGCTAGGTCAGCTGCGCGCCGACAGCAACGTCGGCCGGCTGCCGCTGCTGGTGGCTGTGCCGCGCGAACGGGAGGGCCGCGTGCGCAGCCTGACGACCGGCTACCCCAACGTCCGGCTGGTACCGGCGACGCTGGTCCTGGACGCCGACGGTTTGCGTCAGGCCCTTGGAGCGGTGATCGCCGACTCGGGCAGCCCCCCGCTGTCCGAGGAAGAGCGCCGACGACAGGCCGAGAAAGCGCTGAGCTGGCTGGCTCGGCTGGCACGGGGCCAGGTGCGCGGCTACGATATCCGCCCCGCCGCGGCCACACTGCTAAGCGTGCTACGCGAGAGCAAGCTGGGCGAGGAGGCGATCACGGCAGCGATCGAGGCGGTGGGCCGGCTGCCGGGCGCGGCGGCCCAGATCGAGCTGGCCAACGTGGTGCTCGATGCCGGCAAGCCGGGCCGCACCCCGGCGCTACGGACGATCGCGGCCCAGGAGTTGGCCCGGAACATTCAACAGTACGGCCCGGCCCTGCCCGCAGGCATGGTCCGGGCGCTGGAGGAAATGGGCCGACAGGAGACCGACGCGGGCCTGCGCTCGGCCGTGGCGGTGGTGCTCGGCAGCATGCGGCCGGATGCCCGGCTGACCGGCGAACGCCTCAAGAGTTTCACGCCCTCGCCGTTCCCCCCGGAAGTGCCCGCCAAGGAGCCGCCCCCGGAGAAGGAGAAAGATAAGGATTAATCGTATTCCTATTTGTCTCGATTGCGGCCCGGCGTCGCTTGCTCCGGACCTGTTCGAGGATGGCCGGGGCTGAGCGCAGCGAAGCCCCGGTCTGCCGCGCCGCGGCTTCCAAGACACAGCCCCGACCATCCGCTTTGCCGTGGGGCAAGCGTGCTGGGCCGCCAGCGACAACCAGAACGATGCTGGATGATTTGATCCCGCTATCGTCACAGCAGCGCTTGCAAGTCGTCGGGGCTTAGCCCGCTGGCGAATTCACAGCCGAGCAGGTAGGCTGCTTCGCCGTACGCCGCGGTGTGGGCAACGCGCGCCAGCAGCATACGCTGGCTACGCCCGCGGTGGAGCAATTCCACCGCCAGGATCGTGCCCGGCCGGACCTCCTCCTCCACGAACAGGCCGATGCCTCCCATCGAGATGTCCAGCGCCCGGGCGACCCGGAACTCGTCGTGCCGCTTCGCGAGCGGTCGGAAGGCCACGTTCAGGTTGCACGGATGGCGTACCTCGGCGCGGCGCTCGCCGGCCCGGCGGGCCTTCCTCCTGGCAACAAGCGGGGCAATCGGTTCGAGCATGGTGGCCTCCCTTAACCCGGCAACTCCTGATAAATCCGGTCAAACTGGTGGGCGCAACCCTTGAACAATTCCAAAAGCCGCGGGTCGAACTGGCCGTCGGATAGCTCGGTCATCATCTGCACGACCGCGGCGTGGGGGAGGGCCGGCTTGTAGGCGCGGTGGGCGCGGAGGGCGTCGTAGACATCGGCGAGGGCGACGATCCGGGCCGCCAACGGGATGGCCTCGCCGGCCAGCTTGTCGGGGTAGCCCTTGCCGTCCCAGCGCTCATGGTGGCCGCGGGCCACGTCGATGGCCATCTGCAAAAAGTCGATGGCCGCTCCATGCCGGCCCGCCACCTTGCGTAGCGTCTCGGCCCCGATCAGGGTATGCGTCTGCATGATGAGCCGCTCGCTGGGATCGAGCCGGCCGGGCTTCAACAGGATGTGATCGGGCAGTCCCACCTTGCCGATGTCGTGCAAGGGAGCGCAGCATTCCAGCATCGTGATGAAGTGGTCGTTCACGACGCCGGCATAGGCGGGCAGCCGGGCGGCCTCGGCGGCCAGGCAGCAGCTGTAGCGCTGCACCCGCGTCAGGTGGGTGCCGGTCTCGATGTCGCGGTAGGCTACCAACTCCGCCAAGCCGAGCACCAACGCGCGCTGGGCGTGGGCCAGGGCGCTGTCGCGCGCCAGCAGGCTCTGCTCGAGTTGATGGTTGCTCAGCGCCAGCCGGCGCTGGGCCCGCTCGGCCCGATCCTGGGCCTCCTTGCGGCGCAGGGCTGCCCGTACCCGCCCCCGCAGCTGGACAATGCTGAACGGCTTGGTCAGGTAATCGTCCGAACCGTTGAGCAGCATATGAGCCAGCTCGTCGCCGGTGGCCCGGCCGGAGAACATGATGATCTTCAGGTGCGGGTCGGGCGGGTTTTCCCGGAGGCGGCTGAGGACCTCGAAACCGTTCATCCCTGGCATGTCCACGTCAAGCAGGACCAGGTCGTAGGGCCGGGACCGGGCGGCGGCCACTCCCTGGATGCCGTCAGCCGCCTCGTCGCACTGCAATCCATCATCCTCCAGGAGATCGCGGCAAAGGCTGCGGACCTCGGGGTCGTCGTCCACGATCAGGATGCGCGGCGGTGCCGGGGCGTCCGCCTCGGCGGACAGGGTCATTGGTCCGCCGGGGGCCGGCTCCGCCGGAGTGGTCCGATCAGGTTTGCTGGAGAGATGGCCGGTAGGTGTCGCGCTTAGCTGCATGAGTTACCCTCGTCGGTTGGTCAGTTCTGCGGCCGGGGAAGACGGGTACGCCGTTCCCATCCGTCCCTCGCCCGGCCGGCGGCCCTCCTTCAGAACCGCGCCGAACTCCGGATGACTCCGGATGGCCGCCAGGTCGGGGTCCTGCGCCGCCCGGTCGTGGCCATAGCCGCGCTCCAGGGCCTTGCGGAGGAAGATCAGAGCCTGGGCGGCGGCCAATCGGGCCATGGCCGGGTCAGCGGCCTTTTCGGCCGCCCGGGCGCTGACACAGGCGGCGGCATAGAGCAGCGAACCGTTCTCCGGCTCCCGCTCCAGGCACCAGTTAATCTCGTCCCGGGCGGCATCAATCCGGCCGGCCCGGGCCAGCAGCAGGGCCCGGCAGCGTCGCGCCTCCAGGAAGCCGGGGGACGCCTCGGCGGCCCGGCCCAGCAGCGGCAGCGCCTCGGCGTCGCGCCCCTGGTGCATTAGAAGCATAGCCCGTCCGTAGAGAGCTTGCGGCTGATCCGGGTCGCGGCGAAGCACTTCGTCGAACGCCTCCCGGGCTTTCTCCGGCAGCCGGGCGCAGACCGCGAAGCCGTAGACCCAGCGGATACGGCCGCGCATCTCTTCGGGGACTTGCGCCAGTCGGGCGAAGGCGGCGGCGAAGGCGGCGTCGGCCTCGGCCGGTCGGCCCAGTCCCTCCAGGGCCACGCCGCGTCCCGCGTGCAGGAAAGCATCATCCCGGCCCAGCCGGGCCGCCTGACCGAAGTCAGCCAGGGCCTCCTGGTAGCGCTTCAGCTCCAGGCAGGCCAGGCCCCGGTTGACGTAGGCGGCCACCAGGCCGGGATCGCGCTCTAGGGCGGCGGTGTAGTCCGCGATGGCCTGCTCCTTGTGGCCGCTCTGCTCCAGGGCGTAGGCCCGGTTGAAATGGCCCCAGGCGAATTCCGGCCACAGTCCGATGCAAACGCCGAAGTCACTGGCGGCCAAGGCGTACCGGCCCAGCTCCTGGTAGCAGATGCCCCGCTGGAACAGCGACCAGTAGTGGCGGGGGTTAAGGCGGATGGCCTGGTCCAGTTGTTCCACCGCCTCGACGTAGCGGCCCTCGCGGGCATAACTGGTCGCCAGCAGGTAGTGGTCGCGGGCGGTGGCCGGCTCCAGGCGGCGGGCGGCCGCGCGCGCGGCCCGAGCCTCGGCCGATTCCCCGAGCTGCTCCAGGTAGAACGCCCGGTCCTCCCAGACGGCCCGCGACGGTGCCAGGCCGGTGATGGCGGCGGCCCGGTCGAGCAGGGCCAGGGCTTCCCGCAGGACCGCCTCATCGCCCGGCGCACCGCGGACTCGGGCCCGGGCCAGCAGCAGCAATAGCTCGCGGGTGTCCTCCGCCAGCCGCTGCTGGTCTTCCGGGGCGAGGCGCTGCCACTCGGGTCGATCCTGCCAGTCGTCGTGGTCCAGGACACCGTACAGGGCCAGTGTCTCCTCGCAGGCGGCCCGGCCCGCGGCGGCGTGCTCATGCAGGTCGGCCGTGGTGTTCACCAGACACAATGCCCGCAGCGTTCCCGCCTCGTAGGCACGCTTGCGCTCTTGGGTCTCGATGACCTGGAGCTGTTCCCGGGTCTGGGCCAGGTGGTTGCTCAGTCCGACGGCGCCCGCGCCGAGGCCGACCAGGAGGACCGCGGCCACGGTTGCCACCGATCCGGTGGAGGTCAGCCGTGGATGCCGCCGGGTCCACTTGCGGAAACGTTCCACCCAGCTTAGCTCGGGGGCGTGCCGCAGCGGCCGATCTTCCAGGAAGCAGCGCAGGTCCTCGGCGAGGTGCTCGGCCTGTTGATAGCGCTGGGCGGGATCAGGGGCCAGGCACTTGCGAACGATGCTTTCCAGGCTCCAGGGGATGTCGGACCGACACCGCCGCAGCGACGGCACCGCCCGGCTGCGCTCCAAGACCATCAACTCGATCAGGGCCGGCAGGGCCGAGTAGCTCCCCTTCTGCTCAAAGGGGCTCTCCCGGGTCAGCATCTCGTACAGGACCATGCCGAGCGAGTAGATATCGGAGCGGTGGTCCACCTGGCGGTCGAGGGAAACGTCCCGGGCGGCCAGGGCGCGGAGGTGCTCTGGGGCCATGTAGGCGACGGTGCCGCCCAGAACGGCGCTGTTCACCGCTTGATCGCCGTTCAGGTTCCGGGCGAGGTTGAAGTCCAGGAGCATCGGCTGGCCGTCGGCCCCCAGCAGGGTGTTGGACGGCTTGATGTCGCGGTGCAGCACGCCGCGCTGGTGGGCGTGATGCAGCCCCTCGGCCAGCCGGGCCACAATCCAGGCGACCGCTCGGATGTAGCTGAGCCGGCGGAGCAAGCTCAGCGGCGTCTGCCCGGTGACACGGGGCGCCCCCCTCACCCCTACCCCTCTCCCCCCGGGGGGGGAGAGGGGATTATTCTTGTCTCCCTCTCCTCCCACGGGGGAGAGGCGATCATTCTTGTCTTCCTCCCCCCCGTGGGAGGAGAGGAGATCGCTCTTGTCTCTCTCCCCTCCCTGGGTGTAAATGAGATCGTTCCTGTCTCTCTCTCCCCCGTGGGAGGAGAGGCGATCACTCTTGTCTTCCTCCCCCCCGTGGGAGAAAAGGGGATTATTCTTGTCTCTCTCTCCCCCGTGGGAGGAGAGGTGATCACTCTTGTCTTCCTCTCCCCCCGGGGGGGAGAGGATGGGGTGAGGGGGCCGGTCCTTCGCGGCATGGGCCGCGCCCTCATCGGGGTCGTCCGGGGAGCATTGGGCGCGCTCCAGGGCCTCCACCAGTTGCACGCCGCGCACCGGCCGGGCGGTTTGGGCCCAGAGCAGGTGGAGCACACGCGCCAGACTGGCGCCGCCGAAGTAGGGCATGCAGACGGCCCGCAGACCCCGCTCGGGATCCTCATGGACGGAGTAAATCGGGACGATGTTGGTGTGCTGTAACTGCGCCAGCGTCTGCGGCTCGTTCCCCTGGATCGGCGAGACCTTCAGGACCACCGGCCGGCCGGCGAGGTCAGCCTGCTCGGCCAGATAGACCCGGGCGAAGGCTCCCCGGCCCAACTCGCGCCGCAGGCGGAAGTGGAACAGCTCGTCGCCGATTGCAGGCCAGGCCGGGCCGGCACCCGCCCTCTTGTTACCGTAACGCGGCATGTCGCGGTCCCCTCGGCTCGGCCCGGCGCGGGTCCGGGCGGACAGCCGGCGCCAGCCAAGCACCCAGCGCCGCCGCGGCTAGCTGCCACATCGGGGCGTCGGCCGATAGCCCGGCAGCGAGGGCCGCTGTGCCCTCCAGATCCGCGGCGTCCCGTACATCACCGAGCACGGCCTCATCTTCAGTCGGCCCGACCGGGACATCCGGCAAGCCGGTCTCGGACTCCCCGCCCGGTACGTCTCCCGCTTCATCCTCTCCCGTCGCGGTGCCGACAGGATCCGCGCCCCCATCCGGTCGAGGCACCAGGGGTAGCAGGCCCTCCAGCCAACTCGGCATGCTGAAAAGCGCATCGAGGATCTGGCCGCAGGATTGTTCGAGCAAGCGGATCGATTCCTGGACCAGCGCCGTCAGGTCGCCCGCGTCCTCCTCCGCAGCGACGCCGCTGAGGTCCACCGAAGCCAGGATGGCCAGCCCCACCAACCCCTCGGCCAGAAGCGACTCAGGCCCGCGGACCAGCAGGGGTGCGGCGGCTGCCGCCCGGGGGCCCGTTGCGCCCCGGACCCCCACGACCGAGTCGGCAACCCGCGTGAGCAGGATGCTTGCCTGGATCTCGCCCAGGGTCGGGAGCCGGCCCGTCACCACCGCCGTCCCGCTATCCCGTCCCGGTGCCAACGGCGGCAGGATATCCTGAGGAACCGGGAGCGGCGTGTTCGGCAAGCTCGGGGACAACCCGGGGGGCGTCGTGTTCGGCGTCGTGGTCAGCGGCGGGGACACGGAGGTGACCAGGCGCAGCCGGATGGCCGGCGCCGGACCCGCTGTCAAGGGGTTGGCATTATCCAGGTTGTCGCCCAGCGCGATGCTCAGGTTGTAAGAGGGATTGGAGAGCGTCGTCGCCGTCCAGTCCACCATGATCACATACGTCCCAGGATTAAGCTGGATACGGATGAAGCCGGATTGCTCCCCGTTCCCCTGATCGAGGGAATCCTCATAATCGCCGAGGGGGCCCTTGGACGGGTTCCAGACCCGGATGGCGGCTCCACGGGCCCCACCGTTAAGGCTCACCAGGTACTGCCGGTCCTGGAGTATCTCGATCTGGTAAGCATCCACTGTGTCGGAGTGGTCGCCGGTGGTGTCGCCGCTGAAGTCCCGCTGCACGACGACGCCCGCCGGCAGCGAAGGGCTTCTCGGCGCTCCCAACTCGTGAGGGAAGAGCGGCCCCAGGACCTGGGGATTGGCCAGGTCGTTGTTGGGCTCCTGGGCCTGCCAGAGCCGCGGATCCTCCCCCGGATCGCGGGCCGTTCCCTCGACCCGGAAGGGGAGGACGAAATCCCCCCCAGCCAACTCGTGGCCGGCAAGGTCGGTGATCCCCGCCGGTCCGGACGTGACCAGGTGGAACTCCCAGTCGCCGTTGAACAGACCGTCAAGCATCAGGAAGACGGCCTGGTTGGTCGTCGAATCCAACGACAGCAGGCGGGGATAGTAGATGATCGTCTGGTCAAGGACTGGATCGTAACCCTGGAAGTAGACCGCCGGCACCTCGGTCTGGCCCATCTCCAGGAAGGCGGCGTAGGCCAGCTGCGGCAGGTTGACGGCCTCGCTGAATTGCACCGTCACCGTGGTGGGCGGGGCGTTCAGGATGGCGTTCGTGGCGATGGACACCCCGGTGACCTGCGGCGGCGTGGCATCTTCCCGCACCATCAGGTTGAGGACATAATCGCCGGTCGTGAAGCCGAGTTCGCCGCTATGGGAAACGACCGGGTTGAAAACAGGGGGAACGCCCAGCTCCAGGCCGAAGAATGGATTGGGCAGGCCGCCGCTGTCGGTCACCGCCAGGTAGTATTCCCCCGCCTCCAGCCCGGCATACAGGACCGGATCACTGGCTAACGGCGTCGTCCACCAGCCCGCCGGTTTACTGGAGTTGTCAGTGTTGTCGTTGAAGGCTACCAGGACCGGCTGCCGGCCGCCCTGGCCATCGTCCGCCATCCGGAACAGGACCAGGCCGGCGTCCAGGGGCGAGCCGATGCGTCCGGCGAAGACCTCCGCGGTGAGGGCGAACCGCCCCGCCCCCTCGATCCGGAAGTGATAGATGTCCACGTCGGCCGCCGGGAGAGGGAAGAGGTCGAACTCATCGCGGTAATAGACGGTGTAGAAGGGGTCGTCGCCGATCGTTCCCTCGCGCTGGACCAGGAGGCCGTCAGTCAGCCGGCCCAGGTCGTGAGCTGACAGGTATGTGTCATCGGCCTCGGCCCCGCCTTCGATTCCCTTGATATGGAATGAAGAAGTAAAGCCCGCAAAGGCCGGCGCGATCTCGGGCGCCAGCGCCAGCTGGTAGTAGCCGGGCTCCAGCGGCGCGAACGGGGCCAGCCGCAGCTCGTAGGGGCGGTCGTCCGCCGTGCTGAAGTTCCACCAGGCCAGCGGCACCACCACATCCTCGGCCTCTGGGTCGCCGGGATCGCCGGTGCCGACCGGGACTTTCCGATTGAGTGTCAGCCTCACCGTCTGGTCGAGGATGATCTGCTCGGGGATGACATCCCCATTGAGGCGGACCCGGAGCAACAGAGGAGACCGGTCGAGCTCGGTGCCGTCGGCGGGATCGGCCCCCAGGACAACGGTGGCTCCCGCGACAGCGGGGTCGAGGCGGGGATCAGAGGTCAGCAGCAGGCGGTAGCCGCCCGTGGCGCCGGCATAGCCGCTGTCGGCCAGGAACGGGTGGAAGTGGCGGTTTCCCGCGCCGCTGACAGCGACGAAATAGGTCCCCGGTGCCAGCGCGATGTCGAGGGAGGCACCGGCCGAGGCGCTGCCTGCCGCCTGGGCCAGCAGGCGGTGGCCGAGGACGTTGTACGGGTCGTTGACCAGGCGCTGCAACACCGGGTCGTAAGCCATATCGGCGACGACGTAGGGGTCGGTGTTGTAGAGACTGAGGACCGGGGCCAGCGCGCTGCCCCGCTCGGGTGCCAGGGCGGTCAGGGTGACGGCGGTGGGACGGGTCAGGATGAACTGATACCAGTCCACGTCGGCGGGATGGTCCGGCCGGCCAATGGTGCCGGCGGCCTGAAGTTGCCCCACCAGGGTGCCCAGGGCCTGGGCGCCGTCCAACGTGTCGTTCGTCGGCTCTTGGTCTTGCAAGGTAAACAGCAACGGGGACCAGGTGGAGGCGTTGGGCAGGCTGCGCGTCTCCAGCAACTCGATGCGGAGGCGAGTGGCTCTCCGGGGTCGGCGGGCTCCCCGGGAGAGTTGTGGCGTGACGGGCATGCGGCGTGTACCTCGTTATCTGCCGGGTACGGCGGTTACCGGGGAGCGTGTTGCCGCCGGCCGGTCGGTTGGGGTCGGCAGCTGGGGGGAGACGGGGAAGCTGACCCCCTCACCCTTTCCTCGCCCTGCGGGGGAGAGGGAAAGGTGAGGAGCAAGGAAGGAGGAGGGGAACC
Source organism: Gemmataceae bacterium (assembly GCA_035575035.1). GTDB lineage: Bacteria > Planctomycetota > Planctomycetia > Gemmatales > Gemmataceae > DATLYH01. Next base: position 7,204 of record DATLYH010000309.1, on the reverse strand, counting down.
GTTGATCTTCGGATACACTACCAGGTCAGGCTCTCCCGTTCCGAGGGGGACGTTGCAAATCTAGCATTGGCCCTGGGCCTGTCAAACCGAGCGCTGAATTTTCGGATGATGCCAGGCGCCGCGCTTGCAACGCTGTTAGCTTCTGGCGAGCTCCCATCCCGGTGAGCGGCTGGCCGCCTCATGCCGCTCCTAGCGTCGGCAAAAAAGTGTGCGACGGTCGAAAAAATGATTTGACACGGCTCGGCTTCTACCCTAGGTTTGGGATGACGTGCCCCGGAACGCACGTCGCACACCTGGAAGTGCATCTCCCCGGCGGTGGTTTGACCACCGTAGTAGACCTCTTCCATCCTCGAAACGGCAAAGCCACTGAAAGGTGGCGGCGCAAAGTCATGGGCCTAACGCAACTCTCCTCACTCCGCTCCCCTCAAGGAGGCCAGGGGGCTGCCACGGTCGCCAGGCTGCCGAAGGGATGGACGGGCCGGTCCGACAGGTCCGGCTCATCGACCGGTACATCCTGAGCATTCGGAAGGGAGAGGTTCATGTTGTTTTTCAAAAGATGGGGCCGCAAGCACGGGCCTCGTCGGACGGCCGTTCCTCGGGCCCGACTGGGGATCGAGCAACTCGAAAGCCGGCTGGTCCCCTACGCTCTCTCGGGCAGCGCCTGGCCGCATTCGCAGCTGGTCACCCTCAGCTTCATTCCTGATGGGACACTGATGAGTTCCGGGAGCAACGGCGACCAGTACAGCAACCTGTTCGCCGCGTTCAACGCCCGCTGGTCCACCGCGACCTGGCAGAACGAGATCATCAAGGCGGCCCAGACCTGGGCCCAGGTGACCGATCTCAACTTCAGCGTGGTCGGCGACAACGGCATCACGCTGGGACAGGGAGACTATCAACAGGGCGACCCCGGCATGGGGGACATCCGCATCGGCGGCTACAACTTCGGCAGCACCACCTACCTGGCCGGGGCTTATCTGCCGCCACCGGACAACAACTACTCCATTGCCGGCGACATCGCCTTCAACACCGGCAAGACCTTCAACATCGGCTCAACCTACGACCTACAGACGGTGGCGCTGCACGAGTTCGGCCACGCCCTGGGCATGTACCATAGCCAGTACAGCAGCGCCGTGATGTGGCCGGCCTACGGCGGCATTCGCCGATCGCTGACCACCGACGACCGCGACGGTATCCGCCAGATCTATGGCCCAGGCCGCTCCCCCGACCTGTACGATGCCGTCGCCTCCAATGACAGCTTCCTGACCGCAACGCCACTCACCAACCTGATTGATTCCACGTCGCTGACCGCCCTGACCCCTTACCTGGACATCACCACCACCGCCGACATGGACTACTACACGGTCGTCGCGCCCACGTTGACCAGCGGCACCCTGCGGGTGAATGTGCAGAGCCGAGGTCTGAGCCTGTTCCGGCCGGCGGTCAGCGTTTACGCCTCCGACACCCTCACCTTGCTGGCATCTGCCTCCAGCGGCACGGTGTACAACGGCAGCACCCTGTCGCTGACCATCAACAACGTCAGTCCCTTGCAGCAGTTCTACATCGTGATTGATGGCGCCGACAACACGGCGTTCGGGACCGGCCGGTACGCCCTGACCCTGAACTTCGGCACCGGGTCAGACCCTGTCGTGCCGCTACCGGACACGCGGGTGCTCAACGGCACGGTCTTGCAGGGCGGCGGCGCCCAGGCAGAGGACAGCGAGCATTTCAACGGCATGGAGGTGCTGGCCATCGCGGATCGCTTTATCCACGACCATGACAGCGACGATGCCCATCACCTCGACAGCGGATGCGGCGGACACGACCCGTCGTTCTGCCCCTGTTGCGGCGGGGCGGTCCACGGCGCTGACCTTCTCGGCGGTCATAACGGCCGCCAGGACGCATCCCGGGAGACCTTCGAGCTGTACCTCGAACCTCCCAAGGAGGGCCGCGGGCCCTCTCGTGGGTTTGATCATTCCTTCGGGAGTGGCCGAACTAGTCGGTCGGGCCGTTTGGACGACAGCGGCTCCAACGCTGACCAAACGCCCTCTGCCACGGCGCATGACGCCTACTTTGCGGACCTGTTCCGGCACGAAGACGCATTTATCCCGGAGTGAATTCCGGCCGGTTCGGGTGAGCGGCCGGTGTCCGCCGGCCGGTTCGGGTGAGCGGCCGGTGTCCGCCGGCCGGTCGAGGCGCTGAAGGGTACACCGGCTCGCTCCCGCGGGCCGCTCGCTGGAACCGTCAGCGACATTCATTCAACAGTCCAGCGTCCGGAACGACTCCGGCGGTAACCGAGCCAACTTGACATAAAGGCAGCCCATTAGAGCCATGAGTACTCCGACGTTTCCGGTGAAACTTGCCCGCCGCTCCCACCTGCGACCGTTCCTGGTCGGGGGTCCGGCCGTCCTGGCGGCCGTCATCGGCCTGGGTCTGGCCGTTGACGCCACCGTCCTTCGCTCCTCGTTCAAGCCGGGGGAGTGGCTGTTCATCCTTGGCTTTGTGACCGTCTCGGCCGCGGCGGTGATGGCCCTGGCGGCCCGTCTGATCCGCCGCCGCTCGCACGAGGCCGAGACCACCGAGGCCAAGCTCCACGGTCTGCTGGAGTGCGCCCCTGACGCCGTCTTGATCATGGACCGCAAGGGCCGCATCGTCCTGACCAACCCCCGGCTGGAGGAGCTGCTCGGCTACCGCCGGGATGAGCTGCTGGGCAAGCCGATGGAAGACCTGTTACAGAAGGAGAAGGTGAAGACCGGCTCTTCGGCGGAGATCGTCCTGCACCATTCCAGCACCGGCCCGGAGGGAGACTGCGAGATGCTGGCACGGCGGAAGGACGGCACGCAGATCCCGGTGGAGATCACCTCCCGGCCGCTGGAAACTCGGGACGGCCTCTTCAGTATCAATATCCTCCGGGACATCAGTGAGCGCAAGGCCCGGGAGCAGCGCCGCGCCGCCCGTCACGCCGTCCGCCGTATTCTGGCCGACGCCTCGTCGTTTGAGCAGGCCATGCCCAGCCTGCTCCAGGCAGTCTGCACGGCGCTGCGGTTCGACCTGGGCAATGTCTGGATGGTGGACGGGCCGGCCAACCTCATCCGCTGCTGCCACACCTGGAGCAACTCCGTCGTCCGGGAGCCGCTGCTCCGCCGGGCCAGCCGGACTGCCGCCTTCGCCCTGGGGGTCGGACTGCCCGGCCGGGTGTGGGCCAGCCGCCAGCCGGTCTGCATCCCCGACGTCACCCAGGACCCCGAGTTCAGCCGTGGCCCGGCCGCGGCCAAGGACGGCGTGCATGGGGCCTTCGCCTTTCCCATCGTGGCCGGCAGCGAGGTGCTTGGTGTGATCGAGTGCTTTAGCCTCGAGCCCCAGGATGCCGACGACCCCCTTGCTGAGACATTGAGCAACATCGGGGCGGAGATCGGCCGATTCATCCGCCACCAGCAAGCCGAGCAGGCGATCCGCACCTCCGAGGCACGCAAGGCGGCCATCCTGGAGTCGGCATTCGATGCCATTGTCACCCTCGACCAGGAAGGCAACGTCCTCGAGTTCAACCCGGCGGCCGAGAGAATGTTCGGCTACGCCAAGGCCGACGCCATCGGCCGGCCCGTAGCCGACCTGATCGTTCCCCCCGGCCTGCGCGACCAGTGCCGGCAGGGGTTCGCCCAGTTCCTGGCCGGCTCCTCTCACCCTACCGGCTCCCTCCACGGGAGCAAAGGAGACAAGAATGATCCCCTCTCCTCCCACGGGAGCAAAGGAGACAAGAATGATCCCCTCTCCTGCACGGGGGGAGAGAGAGATAAGAATAATCCCCTTTCCTCCCGTGCAGGAGAGGGAGACAAGAATGATCCCCTCTCCTCCCGCAGGGGCAAGGGAGACAAGAATGATCCCCTCTCCCCCTCGGGGGAGAGGGGTAGGGGTGAGGGGGCAATGTTCGGCAAGCGCGTCGAGATGACGGCGCGGCGGGCCGATGGCAGCGAGTTTCCGGTCGAGTTGGCCGTCGCCCAGATCGGCGGCGATGGGCCGCCCCTGTTTACCGCCTACATCCGCGACCTGACGGAGCAGAAACAGACCGGCGAGGCCCTCCGCCGGACGGAGGAGCAGTTCCGGCAAGCGCAGAAGATGGAGGCCGTGGGGCGGCTGGCCGGCGGTGTCGCCCATGACTTCAACAACCTCCTCACCGTCATCACCGGCTACTGCGAGGTGCTGCTTGGCAAGGTCCCCGATGATTCCCCGCTGCGCAAGCCGATCGAGGCCATCGCCAAGGCGGGCAACCGGGCCGCCACCTTGACCCGGCAGCTGCTCGCCTTCAGCCGCAAGCAGGTTCTTGAACCCAAGATCTTCGACCTGAACGCCGTGGTCACCGACATGAACAAGATGTTCCACCGGTTGATCGGCGAGGACATCACCCTGAAGACGGTGCTGGATCCCCGCCTGCACCTGGTCAAGGCCGACCCGAGCCAGCTGGAGCAGGTGCTGATGAACCTGGTGGTCAATGCCCGCGATGCCATGCCCGAAGGGGGTACGCTCACCATCGAGACCCACAATGTCGAAGTGGATGATCGCTATGCCCGGGCCGGCTCGGAGATCAAGCCGGGCTCATACGTGATGCTGGCGGTGACCGACACCGGCTGCGGCATCGATGAGAAGACCAAGGCGCGAATCTTTGAGCCGTTCTTCACCACCAAGGAGGTGGGCAAGGGGACCGGCCTGGGCCTGGCCACTGTCTACGGCATCGTCAAGCAGTCCGGCGGCCACATCGAGGTCGAGAGCGCCCCGGGCCGGGGCACGGCGTTTCGGATCTACCTGCCCCAGGCAGGCGAGGCGGCCCCTGAGCCGCAGGCGGCGCCGGCTCCGGCGACTGCTCCTCGCGGCCATGAGACGGTACTACTGGTCGAGGATGAGGAAGGGGTCCGGGCGCTGGCCCGTGAAGTGTTGCAGGAGAGCGGCTACACGGTGCTCGAAGCGAAGGACGGCGATGATGCCCTGGAGATCACCGCCCGCCATCCCGGGCCGATCCACCTGCTGCTGACCGACGTGGTCATGCCGGGGATGAGCGGCGTGGCGCTGGCACAGCGGCTGATGGCTGCCCGCTCCGGCCTGCGGGTGCTGTACACCTCCGGCTACACCGACAGCGCCTTGTTCCGCTATGGCTACCAGGAGGGGGACGCCGACTTCCTCATGAAGCCGTTCACCCGCGATGCGCTGGTCCGCGCGGTGCGTGATGTTCTGGACCGGCGCCCAATCCGCCGTCATCAGGTGGACCGCCGCCGCTTCCCGCGCCGGCCGGGCCGAGGCCGCGTCGAGCTAGGCCAGGTGCGCTGGAGTTCGGCCGCTCCGGCCTCTCGTTCTTCCTCCTCTCCCCGCAAGGGAGCGGGAAGAGTGCGAGGGGGACCGGCCGACCAACGGGCCGCCATCGCCGCCGGCTCGCTGGTGAATATCTCCGAGAGCGGCGCAGGAGTGGTCCTGGATAGCCCCGTCCACGAGGGGCAGGAAGTTGAGGTAGCGCTGCTGGGCAGCGCCGGCGTCGCTCCCATCAAGCGCACCGCCAAGGTGCAGTGGTCGGTGGCCACCCGCGACGGCCACTACTGCGCCGGGTTGCGGTTCCGCCGCCGTCTGAGCGCGGCCGAGGTCCAGGGCCTGACCGAGTCGCCCGGCGAAGCCGACACCGAACTGACAGAGACAATTCCCCTGTGCGCGGTCAGTCGTTGAACAGCGGGCACACGCGGTGCACCGACTACCTGGGGGCAAGCGGTGTCTGGGATGACCGGGCGCCGCTTTTTCCTTGCGCGGGCTGGAGCTTAGTACAACGTTTGGGTGGCCGGGGCCTCGCGGCGCTCCGCCGCCCACTTCGCCCCATGCCCCGAATGCCAAGGAACCGCGCCCCCGTGTCGGCGGTTGCCGGCCGGGCGCGGGCAGCGTAAACTCGTGACCGGCCTGCATTGACATGACATCCTCAGGGGAGGGCAACCGATGACCGTGACGATCCGACCGACCCGGCGCGACCTGCTTCAGGCGGCGGGGGTGGTAATCGCCGGGCTTGCCGCCGCACCTGCTGCACAAACCGCCGACTCACCCCGGGCGGCGACCCGACTGCCCCACGCGAAGCCGGAGGATATCGGCCTCGATCCCCGCCGCCTCCAGACAGCCTACGATCTGTTGGAGAGCTGGACCACCGGCCCGGATGCCCCGGTGCCGGGCGGCGCCATTCTGGTGGGACGCCACGGCAAGGTGGAGCCCCCCCGTTTCTTCGGCCGCCAGGGGCCGGAGCGCGACGCCCCACCGATTCGCGCCGATGCCATGTTCCTGCTGGCGTCGATCACCAAGCCGGTCACCTACCTGGGGGCGATGCTTCTGGTCGAACGCGGCCGGCTGAACCTGACCGACCGGGTGACCCGCTACGTCCCCGAGTTCGCCGCCCATGGCAAGGAGGAAACCCTCGTCTTCCACCTGTTCACACACACCAGCGGCCTGCCCGACATGCTGCCGGACAACGCGGAGCTACGGCGCAAGCACGCGCCGCTGCAACGGTTCCTCGACGGTGCCGCTCGCGAGACCGTGCCGCTGTTCCGGCCGGGGACAAGGCTCAGCTACTCCAGCATGGGCACGGCGGTCGTGGCCGAGATCATCCAGCGGCTGTCCGGGCAGCCGATCGCCGAGTTTCTGCGGCGGGAGGTGTTCGAGCCGCTGGGGCTGAAATCGACTACCCTCGGCTCGAAGGGCTTCCCGCGCGAGCGGCTGGTGCGGGTGCAGGTTCCCGACTACCAGGCCGGTACCGACTTCGACTGGAACAGTACCTACTGGCAGGAGCTGGGGGCGCCGTGGGGCGGCCTGTTCAGCACGCCGGAGGACTTCGCCGTCATTTGTCAGCTGATGCTGTCCGGCGGCACAATGGCAGGGGTACGACTCCTTTCCCCCGCGGCGGTGCGGATGATGACTAGCAACCGGCTGGACGACCTGCCCGATTTGCCCGAGCCGGCGCGGCGGACACAGCCGTGGGGCCTGGGCTGGCGGCTGAACCACCCGGGCACGCCGGGCAGCTGGGGCGACCTGCTGGGGCGGCACGTCTTCGGCCACACCGGCGCCACTGGAACGATGGTCTGGATGGACCCGCAGACGCAGGGGTTCTGTCTGCTGTTCACCTCGGCCCTTCGCGAGAAGGCCCCCTGGCGGTTGGTCCACCTGTCGAACGCCGTGGCCGCCGCCTTCGTGTAGG
>DATLYH010000308.1:0-6142 GCA_035575035.1 Gemmataceae bacterium | reverse complement strand
CCACCGTGCAGACCTTGCCCCGCCCCTGCTCACACAGCAGCAGGTCGGACAGGCCCTTTTCGAGCTGCTTGAGGGTCGCCGGCGACTTGTCCGGCTCGACCTGTGGCAGGTCCTTGCGCTTGCGCCACCAGGCCAGGTGCTCGACCTGGTGGATCAGGATCGCCCGGTTGACGATCTCAGTGCGGTTCAACCACGCCCACATCGCCTTGTGGTAGGGGCCGCCATCTTGCGGCATGGCGGCCGGCAGGTCGGGGTCGCCGGCCAAGACGCCGGCCTCGATGATGGCGCCGATCCCCGTCTCGCAGGCCAGATCGAAGACGTTGTGCAGCGCCCCCTCGACGTTGTCGAACTGAGCCGGCGTCAGCGCGTTCAGCGCCTGCACGATCGGCTCGATCTCGCGCTCGCCCAGCCCCTCCCACGCGATGCCGAGGTCGCCGTGCCCGAGCCGCTGGAAGAATTCCTTCAGCAGGCAGTTGGGAACCATCCTCAACACAGTCGGAATCGAAAACGCACGCGACATGCCGCTTCGCCCCCTTTCCGTCACCGCCGGACGACACATCGGTGCCGCCGTCGGCCGGGTTCGTGGCGAAGCACCTTCGTTCGGACGAGACTTTCCGTTCCTATGAACGGCGGTATAGTAACATGTTGGGCGGTGCCGAGACAACTTCAGAGTCGGCTTACAAGAGGATCGGAACCTCAGCAAGGTCAGATTTACTAGTGGGTTGCGGCCTGTACGGGCTGTGCGGCCTGCGCCATTAATTCTTGCCACATCCGCCGCTGTTTTCCCCAATCCAGCGCAGCTGCAATCGGTTGCAGCTGGCGCAGGTGAATCGGGTCACGGCCCCGGACGGTCCGGGGCAGGAACAAGATCGCCTCTTGGATGTCGGGGGCCAGGTAGACCAGGTTCATGATCTGGCTCACCCGCGCCCGGGTGACGTGCCCGAGGCGGGCCAGCTCGGTGTAGTGGGCGATCTCCCCGGCGCGGAGGAGGCTGTCGAACCGGATGGCCAGCGCCATCAGCCGGGCGATCCGCGGCACCCGGCCCGGCGTGGCCGGGCGCGGCGGCTCCCCGCCCGGCCGCAGCTCCTTGCGGCTGCCTCGGCCACGCCGGTAGAAGTGGACGTCACACTCGACGGTCAGCGTCTCGGTCATGCGATCTTCTCCCTCCCGCCCTGGTCCGCCAGCTCATCGGCCAGGGTCTTGATGCCCGCCGGCTGGAACGTGATCGACACCTTCCCCCTGGCCCCGTCGTAGTCCACCCGCTCGACGAGCAGCTGCACCACGCGGGCCTGCTCGGCGGGCGTGAGCGACTCCCACACCGGGTCGAAGACCGACAGCGCCAGGGCGACCTCGTCATCGTCGATCCGCCGCCGGCGGATGGCGGCCGCCTCCTCCCGCACCCGCCCGGTCCGGTCCTCGGCCAGGCGGATGCGCTCCTGCAGGTCCGCCAGGCGGGCGATGGTCGGGTCGTCCACGGGGTTCGGCGGGATCTTCTGCAGCTCGGCGTGCCAGCGGGCCAGTTCGCGGTCCAGCCCGCGCCGCTCGGCCTCCAGCTCCGCCAGGCGGGCCTCGTCCTGAGCGCGGGCCTGGGTGATGGTCGCCTGCAGCAGGTCGGGGTCCTTGCCGATGCAGCGGATCTGCTCGACGACGAGCTGCTCGATCTGGGCAGCGGGAATGGACTTGGACGGGCAGGTGTTCCAGCCACGCTTCTGGGCCGAGGAGCAGACGTAGTAGCGGTAACGCTTGTTGCCGTCCTTGGTCGTGTGGGTCGGCGTCATGGCACAGCCGCAGGGGACGCAGCGCAAGAGGCCCTTGAGCAGCGCCCCGAACTTATTCCGCACCGGCGCGCCCCGGGTCCGGCCGTTGCGGTGCAGCAGGGCCTGGACGCGGGCGAAGACGGCCGGGTCCACGATGGCGGGGTGCTCGCCGTTGTGGACCTCGTGCTTGTACCTGATCTTGCCGACGTAGGCCACGTTCGTCAGCAGGCGGTGCAGGTTCGTGCGGGTGAACGGCTTGCCGCCGCGCTCGCGGCCCTTGCGGGTCTGCCAGCGCTTGTTCCGCCAGCCCCGCCGCTCCAGCTCTTGCACCACGGGCAGCAGCGACTCGTGCTCCAGGTAGAGGGCGAAGATGGCCCGCACGCGCTCGGCCTCGGCCTCGTTGACGACCAGCCGGAAGCCGCGCGGGTCCACGTCGTAGCCGAGGAGCGGGTGCCCTCCGGCCCACTTCCCCTTGCGGCGCGTGGCGGCGATCTTGTCGCGGGTGCGCTCGGAGATGATCTCGCGCTCGAACTGGGCGAAGGACAACAGCACGTTCAGCACCAGCCGCCCCATCGAGGTCGCGGTGTTGAACTGCTGGGTGACCGACACGAAGGAGACGTGGTACTTCTCGAACGTCTCCATCATCCTGGCGAAGTCGAGCAGGCTGCGGCTGAGGCGGTCCACCTTGTAGACCACCACGCAGTCGATCCGGCCGGCCTCGATGTCGGCCAGCAGGCGCTGGAGCGCGGGCCGCTCCATGTTGCCGCCGGTGAAGCCGCCGTCGTCGTAGCGGTCCGGCAGTAGCGTCCAGCCCTCACCGGCCTGGCTCCTGACGAACGCATCGCCGGCCTCGCGCTGGGCGTCCAGCGAGTTGAACTCCTGCTCCAGCCCCTCGTCGGTGGACTTGCGGGTGTAGACCGCGCAGCGGACGACGGGCAGGGTCGCCCGGGGTTGTGCCTTCTTCATCGGTCGTCTCCTTTCCCGCCCAGGCGGAAGAAGAAGTAGCCGTTGCAGTGCGACCCGGTGATCGCCTTGGCGACGGCGCTCAGGGAGCGATAGACCTGGCCTTCGTACTCGAAGCCGTTGGGCAGGACCTTTACCTGCACCGTCTCGCCCCGGTACTCGCGGGTAATCAGCGTGCCCGGCGGCGGCAGGCGGTCGTCGGGCTTGAAGGGCAGGACCTTGGTCGCCGCCGGCTCGGCCGCAGCGACCGGGAGTGCCTTGGGCGGGTTCATCCGCAGGTCAGCGTCATTGGCCAGCTCGGCGGCGCGCTGGCGGGCGCGTTCGGACAGGTCGCCCTCGGCCAGCGCCTGCAGCCGCCAGGCGATCCGGCGGACCAGCCACGTCTGGTTGTGGGCCGGCGTCTCCTCGCCGAAGACTTCGGCGTACTTGTCCCGCAGCTCCTTGACGGTCATCCGTCCGAGGGCGGCGAGTTCTCTTGCCACATTCAGGCTCATTGATGTCCTCCGCGTTGGGGTTCTCGGCGGGCGTCAACCGTTCTGGACACTGAGCACGGTTTCGCCGTGAACCTCAAGGCAATCTCGCTCGGTTTTCGCCGGATTTTCCGGGCCGGGATGCTCGGCCAGGCCGGCGACCCGCGCGGGGTGGGCGCGGAGGCGCAGCACGCCCGCGGCGAGGAGGCGGGCGACCTCGCGGAGGCGTTCTTGGGGGGTGAGGGACAAGGGATCGTCGCACAGTCGCATGGGGACCTCCGAGGGAAGCACCCGCAGCGACCTTCGCCGGCGAACGGCCTGCTGTCTGGCGGGGACCGGGAAAGCGAAGCCTCTACCTGATACCTACCCGGCGCGGGTTCGGACTGACGCAACAGGCCACGGAAGAAGCGGGATACGGAACAGAGCATTCCGTAACCGCGAGCGGGACAGAGTTGGTAACTCGGCGGGGGTCGTCAACCAGAGAGTCTGAGAGTTTGGCCGCGAGATTTCGGCGGCCCGAGCGTAACCCGCCGGGTCGCACTCGGACCCCGGCTGATCTCGCCCGAACCGAAGAGCGCGGGCGGCGGGAACAGGACCGCGGAAACCCCGGAGAAAAGGCCGGAAACGCGAAACGCCGAGAGCATCGGCTCTCGGCGTCTGGCGTCAACCCGTCTGGCGGTTCGGCTCGTAGAAAAAGTGGAAAGCTCCCCGAGTAGGATTCGAACCTACAACCCGCCGGTTAACAGCCGGCTGCTCTACCGTTGAGCTATCGGGGAAGGAGTGGTCTATCCTTTGCAGGAACGCGCCAACCCCTCCGCAACCGTTAGTACCTCATTCTATAGGACATTGCCCGTTCCCCTGCAAGGTGTTTTCCTCCTGAATGGGCACGCTTGGTTGGGTCTTGGGCGCATTGGCGGCGAGGGGCTTCGATCCTGCAAGGGGGTTTCCTTCCGAATAGGCACCTCTTCTGCTCTCCTCACTGCGGACAGATTCTCCGCTGCACTGCGGACAGACTTGCGTCGCCCTGGGGATGGATCCCCCCGCACTGCGGAGGGGCCCTGTGGTCCTGTGGACAGATTCCTCTCGCACCGCGGACGAATTCGCGTCACACCGCGGACGGATTTCGGGGCGGGGGGCGTCGGCCAGCTGTCCCTTGCACGAGGCACCCTATTTGGGCTCGAGCTTGAGATCGTAAGCGCCCGGGGCAGGGTTCGGGACTACCTCGACCACCAACTTCGACGTCCGGTAATCAATGTATCGCTGCGGGATCAGCCACTTGGTGAAATAGGGATTGTTCGGGTCGATTTGATCGGCGGCGGTGACGGCCACCTGGTACCAGCCCGGCAACGCCCCCGGCTCCAGACCCGTCATCAACTTGTAGTTCCCCTCTGCGTCAATCATGCCACGCGGCTCCTCCTGCGATGTGTTCCCCCGCGCGGCGTCCGGATGGAAGATCACATACCCCGTCGTCAGCGGCTTACCCCCTACCGTCACCTTCCCCTCTACCGGCACCAGCCGCGAATGCCCCTTGCCGCAGCCGGCGACACCCGCCACGACACCGACAACGACGGTCAACATCCAGAACGACTGGCGCGTACAAGATCTCCCGGAACCCATGTTCACCCTCCCACAGTCGGGGCGGCAACGGCAAGGACTAGGACCCATCACGTCCGGCCGAAGGGCGTGCGGCCAGCACCTCAATCCGGGTTGGCGATTTCACCGCCGTCAATGGTGGCCAGGGCGCGGTAGGTCTGGAGCGGGATGCTCTCGCGGATGAACCGCACTGAGCCGTCCGCCATCGCAAAGTGCAGCCCGCCCGGATGCCGGCTGCGGAACGAATAGCGGTGCGGCCAGTCGCCGTTGTTCCCCGGGCCCAGCGGCGGAATGGTGATGCCGGTGTTGGGCGGGATCGCGCAGGTGCCGTTGGCCCCGTTGGAATACGGCCAGGCGTTCCAGCGGATCAACTCCGGCACGTCCTCGCCGATCATGAAGGTGTTGCTCAGGCCGTCCCGGATCTTGGCGAAAGGCATCTTGCCCAGGCGGATGTCAGCCCGCCAGAAGAGGCCGTCGCCATTCTCCAGACCATTGAAGGAACCGTTGGTTCCTGGATTGCGGTAGGCCGTGCTGAAGTTCGATTCGGTGGGGTAGAAGTCCGTCCCCCAGTTGGCCCCACTGACTCCCTTATAACTGGTGACAGCCACCAGGGTACTGCCGAGGTCCGCGGCGTTGGTCCGGGTGCGGGGCGAAGTGTCAGCGGGACAATTCAGAACTTTGAGGGGCGTGGCCAGCACCGCCAGGACCTGGGCGTTGAGGTCCATCCGATTGATAGGAATACCTCCCTGCTGCCAGAGGTTCTGCTCCTCGACGTAGGGGAGCGCCCGGGCAATCCAGCTCCAGTGCGGCGCCCCCGTCCCACAGCAGCCAGTACCGTTAACACCATGCGAGTTGGTCAGGCCGAACTGGTTGCCGTTGCGCGGCAGCGAGCCGTGCTGGTCATGGTAATTGTGACAGGCCAGGGCCAACTGCTTGAGGTTGTTGGTGCACTGGGTGCGCTGGGCCGCCTCGCGGACCCGCTGGACGGCCGGCAACAGCAGGGCGATCAAGACAGCAGGGCCGGCTCTCCTTGTGGGGGCCAGCCCTGCCCCGCGTAAAACTCTCACACCGTGGTTGCCGCCCGGTCGGTATTCGGGACCTCAGGCCATGATCTCGCGGATAGGCTCGGCCCCCTCGACACCGACGAGCTTCTGATCCAGCCCGCCATAGAAGTACGTCAAGCGGTCGGGATCGAGACCCAGCAAATGCAGAATGGTGGCGTGCAGCCGCTTGACATGGAACGGCTTCTCCACGGCGGCGCTGCCCAACTCGTCGGTGGCGCCGACACTGACGCCTCCCTTGACCCCGCCGCCCGCCAGCCACATCGTGAAACCATACGAGTTGTGGTCCCGGCCGGTT
>DATLYH010000307.1:0-3429 GCA_035575035.1 Gemmataceae bacterium | reverse complement strand
GACCAACGGACGGCCAGTGCCAGCACCGCCAGCGTCCCGACGGTTATCGTTGCCGCCCAAAGCCGCTTCGCGGGAACATTCATGAACCTCAGACCCTGCGGATGCTGTGGACCTGAAAGGAGTTTCCTGCTTACTCCCCATTTTGACAAGGACATCCTCATGGATTCTACTGGAACCAGGATGGGAATGTCGCACTCGGACTACCGCATGATCCGTGCCTACGCCCAGCTTGTCCGCCTGCCCAATGTTTTCACGGCGCTGGCCGACATCTGCCTGGGGGCGCTGGCAGCCGGCACTCTTGCGGTCCGCTGGCCGGCGTTCGGGCTGCTGCTGCTGGCCTCGGCCTGCCTGTACTGCGGCGGCATGGTCTGGAATGATTATTTCGACCTGGAGCAGGACCGCCGGGAACGCCCCTTCCGACCACTCCCCTCCGGCCGGATCACGCCCCGCGCCGCCGCGCGGTTCGGCACGGCCCTCCTGGCGGGCGGGGTGCTCTTTGCTCTGCTGGCGGGATGGGTCCTGGCCGGCGGCTCTTCGATCCGCTGGGGCCCGGTCGTGCTGGCCGGCCTTCTGGTGGGAGCTATTCTGCTCTACGATGGGTGGCTGAAGCGGACCTGGGCCGGGCCGCTGGGTATGGGGGCGTGCCGCTTTCTGAATGTCCTGCTTGGCTTGACCTTGGCCGATAATCTGGGCGGACCGGGAGGAGTTCACCTGGCGTTGGTGGTGGGGTTGTACATCGTCGGCGTCACCTGGTTTGCCCGCACCGAGGCCCGCCTCAGCAGCCAGCGGGCACTGGCCGGGGCCGCCGCCTTGATGCTCGCCAGTTTGCTCCTGGCCCTGCCGTTGCCGGCGCGGCTGGAGCCGGGGACCAGCTCGCCGTTGTTCCCATACCTGCTGGTCGTGCTCGGCTTCGTGGTGGGGCTGCCGGTCTACCGCGCGATCATCGGGCCGACGCCGCCGCGCGTCCAGGCCGCGGTCAAGCGGGCGCTGATCGGTCTGGTGGTGCTCGATGCTACCCTGGCCACGGCGCTGGCAGGGGCGGTCGGGCTGGTCATCCTGGTCCTGCTGCTGCCGGTGCTTTACCTGGGGCGGTGGATTTATCAGACGTGAGGGATTCATGCTCAGACCGGCCGATCCGCCGGACAGGCTCGCCCTGGCCCGCCGGCTCCGCCAAGCCGTCGTGCTGACCGCGATCATGCTGGCGGCCCTGGGGCTGTACCTGGCGGTGCTCTACTGGCGCGGCCGGCATGCGGTGATCGAAACCCGGTTGGCCTGGGACGATGGGATACCGTTCTGGCCGGAGTGGGTCTGGGTCTACCTTTTTCCCTACCTGCTCGCCCCGCTGATCGCCGCCCTGATGAGTCCGGACACCTTCGCCTGGTACATCCGTCGGGGCCTGCCGCTGGTGTTCGTCTCGCTGGCGATCTTCGTCATCCTGCCGACGCGGACCGACCGAAGGACCATCGCCGAGGCGGCCGTCGGCCTGGGGGACGGGCTGACAGCCCGGCTCTACCGCAACATGGCCGAGCTGGATGCCAACGGGGGCAACGCCGCCCCCAGCCTGCACGTCAGTTTGACCTGTCTGCTCGCCTGCGCCCTGGTCCGCGATTTCCCGCGCTGGTGGCCGGTGATCGTCGGAGGGGTCGGGCTCGTCTGGCTAGCGACGCTCTTCACCTGGCAGCATCACCTGCTTGACGTGATGACAGGGGCGGGGCTGGCGCTAATCTTTGCCTTGCTACCCGGCGTCCGACGGACGCGCAGCCACTTGCCCAGTCAGGGATCGTCGGAGAGATGCGGCTAAATCGCAGAGGCGGCTGCCCTTGTCGCCGGAAGGAATCTTTTCCTACAATAACTTATCTAAATTCATGGCAATGGAGGAGATCCATGAAGCCCGGCATCCATCCCGAGTACCGGGAAGTTACCGTCACCTGTGCCTGCGGCAACAAGTTCACCACGCGCAGCACCAGAAAGGGGAACATCAGCGTTGACATTTGCTCGGCGTGCCACCCCTTCTTCACCGGCAAAATGAAGTTCGTGGACACCACCGGCCGCGTTGAGCGCTTCCGCCGCAAGTTCAACTGGGACGAGCGCAAGAAGCAGGCCGCCAGGGAAGCCGAAGCCCCCAAGTAGACGTGCCGGAAAAAAGGGGACGCAGCTCCTGGGAAGAACGAGCTGCGTCCCCTTTTTTCCGGAGGAGATTTCCCATGCGCCCCGTCTAGCCGTCGAAGGTCGGTTCCAGGGTCGGCCGCCCTTCGTCATCCCGGTTCGACCCTGATGAGTAAGCCGGCATGTGGCAGACCTTCGAACAAGCCCTGGCCCGCTACCACGAGCTGGAACGGCAGTTGAGCGATCCCGCCGTCATCGCCGACCGCGCCCGCTACCGGCAGGCCGCCAAGGAACATGGCGCCGTCGCCAAACTTGCCAAACCCTACCTCGAGTATCAGAAAATCAGCGCGGAGGTCGCCGCCGCCCAGGCCCTGGCCGACTCCGAATCCGACCCCGAGATGCGCCGCTATGCCGAGGAGGAACTGCGCGGGCTCCGCGCCCGGCAGCAGACGCTTGCGCAGCGGCTGGAAGAGTTGCTTCTGGAAGGGGGCGAGGACTACGACAGCATCATCATGGAAATCCGGGCCGGTACCGGCGGCGATGAGGCCGCCCTGTTCGCCGGCGACCTCTACAACATGTACACCCACTATGCCCGGGACATGGGCTGGCGGGTGGAGGACATCTCCTTCAACCCCGGCGAGGTCGGCGGCTTCAAGGAGGTGATCTTCAGCGTCACCGGCGAGGGCGTCTACCAGCATCTACGCTACGAGAGCGGCGGCCATCGGGTACAGCGCGTCCCCAAGACCGAGCAGCAGGGCCGCATCCATACCTCGGCCGCCACCGTGGCCGTCCTCCCCGAGCCGGACGAAGTGCAGATCGACATCCGCGACCAGGACATCGAGTGGGAGCGGATGCGGGCCGGCGGCGCCGGCGGCCAGCACGTTAACAAGACCGAGAGCGCCGTCCGCATCTGGTACAAACGCGGCACGCCGGAAGAGCTGGAAGTCAAATGTCAGGACGAACGCAGCCAGCACAAGAATTTCGAGCGGGCCATGCGCATCCTGCGCAGCCGGCTGTACGAACGGCAGCAGCAGCAGTTGCACCGCGAACGGGCCGAGCAGCGGCGCACGCTGATCGGCTCCGGCGACCGCAGCGAACGCATCCGCACCTACAACTTCCCGCAGAACCGCGTCACCGACCACCGTATCAACCTGAACCTGTACAAGCTCGACGCCATCCTCGCCGGCGAGTTGGGCGAATTGATCCAGGCGTTGCGCGATTACGACCGCCAGCAGCGGCTGGGGCAGAAGACAACGCAGTAAGGCGAGCGGGGGGCGCACGCCCCCCGGTGGACGCACCGGGGGGCACACGCCCCCCGCTCGC
>DATLYH010000306.1:0-4729 GCA_035575035.1 Gemmataceae bacterium | reverse complement strand
CGGCGGGAAGGTTTGTTCACCCCCGCCGCGCTCAACCTATCATCATTACCGGCTGATTGCAGGGACGTCAACAGGGAAGAGGTGCGAGGGGAGCCCCTTTGCCCGGGGTCCAGAGCGTTGCTGCGCCGCGCCGGTCCCGTTATGCTGGAAATGTTGACCTCTCGCAATGAGGCAGGTGCTTTCATGTCCAGAAACGACGGGGCAAACGACCAACCTTCTCGGGAATCACGCAAGCCGGATGTCGCGGCCGTGGCGGCCCGGCTGCTCGGCAACATGGAGAAGGTGATCATCGGCAAGCGGCAACCGCTGATACTGACGCTGGTTGCCTATTTCTGCGAAGGGCACATCCTGCTCGAGGATGTCCCGGGCGTGGCCAAGACCATGCTGGCCCGGGCGCTGGCCCGCAGCGTCGGCTGCACCTTCAAGCGCATCCAGTGTACCCCCGACCTGCTGCCGACCGATGTCACCGGCGTCTCCGTCTTCAACCAGAAGACCGCCGAGTTCGAATTCCGGCCCGGCCCCATCTTCGCCCAGACCGTGCTCGCCGACGAGATCAACCGGGCCACGCCGCGCACCCAGAGCGCCCTTCTGGAAGCGATGGCCGAGCGGCGCGTCACCGTGGACGGCCAGACCTACACCCTCAAGCCGCCGTTTTTGGTCATCGCTACCCAGAACCCCATCGACCACGAGGGGACCTTCCCGCTTCCCGAGGCGCAGCTCGACCGCTTCCTGATGCGCCTGAGCCTCGGCTACCCCAGCCTGGCGGAAGAGGCGGACATGTTGCAGCGGCTGCAGTACGGCCATCCGATCGACGAGTTGACGCCGGTGGTCTCGGCGGCGGAAATCATCGCTTGCCAGGAGGCGGTGCGCGAGGTCTTCGTGGACGACAAGGTCCGCCGCTACCTGCTGGAAATCATCCAGGCGACGCGGGAGCACGAGGACCTGCAGCTCGGCGCCAGCCCGCGCGCCTCGATCGCCCTGTTCCGCACGGCCCAGGCGCTGGCCGCCATCTCGGGTCGGAACTTCGTCCTGCCCGATGATGTCAAGCGGCTGGTGCAGCCGGTGCTGGCCCACCGATTGATCCTGCGCCCGGAGAGCCGGCTGCGCAAGAAGACGGCCGCCTCGATCCTCAAGGAAATCCTCGACGAGGCCCGCGTCCCGGTGCCGGCGTCACGGGAGGAGGCGGAGGACGTCTGGCGATGAAGTGGTATCTCGGCGCCGGCCTGCTGCTGTTGGCGGCCTTGATCCTCCAATCGGGGCTGCTCGCCTATGCCATGTACGTCCTGCTCGGCGTGCTGGTCGTCAGCCGGCTGCTGGCCCGCTCGGGGATCGAACACCTCCAGGCCAAGCGCTATTGCCGGCGGCTGTCGGCGGAGATCGGCGAGACGGTCACCGTGACTGTCACCGTGCGCCACACCGGTTGGCTGCCGGTGCCGTGGGTGCTCGTGGAGGACTTACTGCCGAAGGAGGCGCTGGCCCAGCGGCCGCCGCGGCTGCGCGTCAAGGGGAAGCGGATTCAGATTGCCTTGCTGCGCGGCGGCCAGGAGCTTGAGATCGGTTACCGAATTGAGCCGCTGATGCGCGGCTACTACCAGGTCGGCCCGGTGCTGCTGGAAACCGGCGACGTGTTCGGGTTGCACCGCCGCTTTCGTGTCGCGGGGGAGCCGAACTACCTGCTGGTTTACCCGCGCGTGGTGCCCCTGGTCGGTTACGACATCGCCTCGCGCCGGCCAATTGGCGATGTCCGGCTGACGCATCGGCTGTACGAAGACCCGACGCGCATCGCCGGTGTCCGCCCCTACGAAGCGGGCGACCCGCTGAACCGGGTCCACTGGCGCGCCACTGCCCGCACCGGCGTGCTGCATAGCAAGCTGTACGAGCCCTCGACCCTGGCCGGCGCCACCATCGTGCTCGACTTCCACGAGGGAGGCTACCACCGCCAGGGGGAGCCGTACCGCTCGGAGTTGGCCGTCACCGCCGCCGCCTCGCTGGCTAACGCCGTCTATCTGATGGGGCAGCAGGTCGGCCTGGTGACCAACGGCCGCGATGCCGCCGACCGCATCCGTCTCTATCCCCCTTCTGCCACAGGGGGAGAGAGATGGGAATACGACACCCGCCGGGCGGCCCGGCAATCGGCAACCGAGCAAGAGAAGAGCGACCGACTGCGGCCGCTGGTGGTGGAGACGCGCCGCGGCGTCGAGCAGCTCCAGAAGATCCGCGAGACGCTGGCCCGGGTGGAGTTGAGCGACGGCCTGACCTTCGCCGGGCTGATCGCCGAGACAATCAGCCGCCTGCCGCGCGACGCCACGGTCATTGCGGTGCTGGCCGACGTGTTGGTCGAGACGGCCCTGGCGCTGGGCAACCTGCGGCGGCAGGGCTACGCCGTCAGCGTGGTCCTGGTGATGTTCGACAGCGGCCGGCTGGAGCGGGCGCTGGCCCGGCTGTTGGCGGAGGGGATCCGCGACGCCCGTCACCTGCGCGACGAGGCCAGCCTGCCGGCTTTATGTCAGCAGCAGGTGCTGGGGAGGGTCGCCCTCGACCTGGGCCAGGCCGACGTTGCGTCGCCGTTCGAGGATGCCTCGGAGGTGTGGGCGCAGCAGACGCCGTATGACCTCCGGGCGCCGGAGGAGTGAGCCGTTCATGTCCCGCAACCGACCCGGCCCAACGCCGGCCGACTACGTGGTCCTGGTCATCAGCCCGGTGCTGATCATGGCCCTGGTCAGCAGTCTGGTCTTCTTCCTGGTTGAGGTCCTCTATGCCGGCGAGTACGAGGGCCGGCTGAAGTGGATCCTGTTCTTCTTCATTTTCGGCGCGGTGCTGATCGCGCGCATCTCGATGATGAGCGAGATTGCCAACCGGGCGGCGCTGTATGGCCTGGTCCTGGGACTTCTGGTCTGGCTGGGACTGGTGGCTTACATCAAGTTCCCGCCCGGCAGCCGGCTGGCCTCCTTTGCCCCGTTCATCAACCTGTTCTTGATGATCTTGATCTGGTGGTGCGCCCACCGCCTGACCTGGGACTGCACCTTCATCGACGAGTCAGCGGAGGCCACCGGCCAGGGATTGCTGCGGGCCGCCGGCCTGGAAAAGGCATCGACCGCCGAAGCGGCACCCGCCGAGGAGCAAGCGGATGAGACGGCCGAGGCGGAGAAGCACCCCGGCTGGCTGGAGCGCTACCGCCGTTACCAGGAGGAGCGCAAGCGGAAGCATACACCCGGCGTCTGGGTGGTTTATTTCTCGCTGGCGGCCCTGCCGCTGTTCGGCCTGGGGCAGTCGCTGATCCCGCCGAGCGAGATCGGCCGCCGCCGCTACGTCTTCTGGCTGCTGGGCATCTACGTGGCCAGCGGCCTGGGACTGCTGCTGACCACCGCCTTCCTTGGCCTGCGGCGCTACTTGCGCCAACGTGGGCTGCGGATGCCGGCAGCGGTCACAGGCGTCTGGCTGTCACTGGGAACGGTGTTGATCGCGGCCCTGCTGCTGGCCGGTGCGCTGCTGCCGCGGCCGAGCGCCGAGTACCCCTTGGTGACCCTGAATCGAATCGGCTCCCCAGACCGCGACGCCTCGCACGGGGCGATGAAGCGCGACGGCGCCGGCAAGGGCGAAGGTCAGCCTTCCGCTGACTCCCCGGATGGGCAGAAGGATGAGGCCGGCGGACAAGGCGAGAAGGGAGACGGCAAGGGGCCGGGCGAGAAATCAGGCCAAGGAGAGGGGAAGGGCCGGGGCGAGTCGTCGGGTCAGGGGAAGGGTCAGAGCGAATCGTCGGGTCAAGGGAGCGGCAAGGATCGGGACGGCTCGTCGGGGAAATCGTCCGGCAAGGACGGCTCTGGGAAAGGGAAGGCCTCCGGCGCGGGCGACCGACAGGGACAGCCGAAGGGGGAACCGGGCGATCGGCAGGGCGGCGCCGGAGCGGACCGTAAGAGGGAAGACGCAGCGAACCGGCAGGACGGCAGCCCTCCGAGCGGAGACGAGCCCCGCGGCAGCTCCCTGCCGGACCGCTTCGAGAGCAGCCCGCCAGCAATCTCTTCCAATCCGGCATCGGGAATCGGGGGGGCGCTGGCCGGTCTGATGAATTTCCTCAAATGGGTCGTCTTCGCGATCCTGGTGTTGCTGGTGGTGCTGGTCGTGCTCCGAGCGCTGTTGCAATTTCTGGCCAACTTCACCGGCTGGGCCAGGGGACTGCTCGACAGCCTGCGGGCGTTATGGGAGGGCCTGTTCGGCTGGCTCCAGCGCACCGAGCAGGCCGCGCCCGAGGCCGAGATCGAGGCCGCACCGTCTCCCCCGCCGCCGTTTTCCTCCTTCCGCAACCCGTTCCACGACGGCCGCGCCGACCGCCTCCCGCCGGACGAACTGGTCCGCTACAGTTTCGCGGCCCTCCAGGCGTGGGCCTGGGAGCGCGACCTGGGCCGCGAGCCGGGCGAGACGCCGCTGGAGTTCACCGGGCGGATCGGCCAGGAGGTGCCGGCACTGGAGGCCGAGCTGCGCCAGCTGACCGTGCTGTACGCCCGGGCCGTCTACGCCCGCGGCCCGTTGCCGGCAGGATGCCTGGACATGCTGCGGCAGTTCTGGCAGCGGCTGGAAACGGTTACCGAGCAGCCGCTGTCGGCGTGAGACACGGACGGCGGCCCAGCGAGCGGCCGGTTCACACCCGGCGAGCGGCCGGCGGCGAGCGGCCGGCGTCAGCCGGCCGGTTCACACCCGGCGAGCGGCCGGCGGCGAGCGGCCGGCGTCAGCC
>DATLYH010000305.1:0-10560 GCA_035575035.1 Gemmataceae bacterium | reverse complement strand
CATAACACAGATCGGGCTCTCCTGGACAAAACGCTCAAAGACCTCGCCGAACAACATCCGTATCACCTCCCTGATGGAAAGCTACTGTCCACCAGGGGAATGACTTACAGAAACCGCAGAACACCTTCAAAGGGCTGGCCGCGAGTACCTCAACCGATTCTTCCAGTTCTTACAGAACCGCTTCGGCGCGTCGGCTGGCGAATCCTCGCCACTCTACCCCCTCATCGAGGCACGACCCATTCCTGACAAGCCGCACGGCAGATTCACCATTATCCGTGATCGCTCTACCGGCCAGATCATTCGCCGGGAATTCGCCTTGGCGGAAGACGCTACTTATCTGGAAGTGGTTCACGAATATGCGCATATTACTCACGCGGAGCGGATTGGTACCCAGCAATATGCGTTTCTCTCATCCCACGTACGGGAACAAGAAGCCTTCGATCTAGTTCGGACCTACTTTTGGGATTACCCCTCTCAACTAGAGAAGAACTGGCTCATAAAAAACCTTAGTGACTATGGTGGGACTCCCTGGTAGTCTGAAGTGTCACTTGGGAGAAAAGCATGTTATCTGAAGAGCGAGCCATTGAACTGGCACGTAAGTACGCGCAGGAGAACGGGATAGCAGTTGGCGATCTCATTCATGCGCGTTTTGAGCGAGACAACTGGCAACGCATGGAATGGGAACCGAGGGGCGACCTGTGGAGGGTTGCTCTAGCCAAGATCCTGCCTCCGGAAGTGCTTTGTGAATGGCCACCTGGCATTCTGTTTTATGTGAATGCCTGGACTGGGGAAGTAAGCCACTCCACGATGTTCTAGCGCGGATACCGCTATGATGCCGAGGGCCGGCGCGACAAGGTAATCGACGGCGTGGCCGGCACGACCGACTACGATTACGACCGCGAGGGGCGCCTGATGCGCGTCATGGGTCCGGCCGGCCTGGCCCAGACGATCCACTATGGCTACGACGACGCCACCGGCCAGCTGACGCGGATGTGGACGGACCAGAGCGAGGTGCAGTACGTCCACGATAAGCTCGGTCGGTTGCAGACGGTGACGCTGACTAAACGGAACGGCGTCGCGCTGGCGGCTGCGGAGCAGACGGAGTACGGTTACGATCGGTGGGCAACCTCACCAGCATTACGCAAAAGGTGGGGACGGCGGTGGTGCTGACCGCCACTCTAGGCTACGACGCGCTCAAGCCGTCCGAAATCCGCCGGTTGCTCAACGCCATCGCCGCCTACTCGCTCATGACGGTACAGACAAACAAAGGCAGGCGGAACGCCAAGAAGAACCCCCAGGCCCGCCCTGCGAAGCTCAAGCCCGCCACGGTCGCCCGGCTGCAACTGCGTGGCAAGGAGCGCCGACTGCTGTTACCGGATCGTGCTGCTGACGGGGCTGTGAGGCAGCCATTGTAATCAAACAGGTCGTGCCCGCTTCGGCCGGAAACCTGCAATGACCGTCCGCTGCTTGGAGCAGAGGCACATGGGCTGGATCCTCTTTTGAACAAGCAAATTCTTTCTTTTCGCAATGGGCGATGGGGCGGTTTTTCCGGATTGAAGGAAGCGCTCCCTGATCCGACGGTTCGCCCAAGTGGGTCGCCGTGTCGCCGCGCGGTAGGATGAACAGTCAGTTCACCGCTGGCGGCGGCCGAATCGAGCAAGGAGAAAGTCATGGTCATTCTATCACGCATCTACACGCGGACCGGCGATACGGGGGAGACATCCCTGGGGGATCGCACCCGGGTACCCAAGGACCACCCGCGCGTGGCCGCCTACGGCAGCGTCGATGAGTTGAACGCGGTGCTGGGCCTGCTGCTGACCCAGCCGGTGCCGGAGGCCGAGTTGCTCCGCAGCGTCCAGAATGATCTGTTCGATGTCGGCGCCGACCTGTGCCTGCCGCTGGCGCCGGACGAGAAGCCAGGGCAGCATCTGCGCGTCCGGCCCGAGCAGGCCGCCCGGTTGGAGGCGGCCATCGACCGCCTCAACGCGGGGTTGCAACCGCTCACCAGTTTTGTGCTGCCCGGAGGCCGACCGGCCGCCGCCTGGTGCCACCTGGCCCGCACGGTGTGCCGCCGGGCCGAGCGCGCCGTTGTCACCCTGGCCCGCTGCGAACCCATCAACCCACAAGTGATCGTTTATCTGAACCGGCTATCGGACCTGCTCTTCATCCTGGCCCGTGTCGCCAACGATGGCGGCAGGGAGGATGTCCTCTGGCAGCCGGGGAAGACGCAAGCCTCCGAGACCAGGAGCCGGGAGGCGGGGGAAAAGGAGCCGAAGTGAGATGAAGGCCCGGACGGCCCGGCAGCCGAGTGGGGCCTCCCCCCTCTAATCCCCAGCGGGATTTGTGTATACTCCCAGCAGGGGCCTGACGTTAAGCAACCCCCGCTTTTTAACCCCGTGGTGCTCCATGCGCATCCTTCTGCTAGCCGACATCCACGGCAACTGGCCTGCCCTGCAGGCCATCAACGAGCCGCACGACGTGTGCATCTGCCTGGGCGATCTGGTGGACTATCTGCTGGAGCCGGCCCCGTGCATCGACTGGGTCCGCCGTCATGCCCATTACACGGTCCGCGGCAACCATGATCACGGCGTGGCCCAGAACGTCCCGGTCTTCGGCCGCAACGGCTTCAAGTACCTGACCGGCGTGACACGGTCGCTGAGCCGGCAGCGCCTCGGCCCCGACGACCTGCTCTTCCTCTCCCGGATGCCGGTCACGCGGATGGTGACGCTGGACGACACCCGCTACCTGTTGGTGCATGCCACCCCGCGCGACCCGCTGGACGAGTACGCCCCGCCGGATGTCGAGTTCTGGACCCGCCGGCTCCAGAACATTGACGCCGACGTCATTTGCGTCGGCCACACCCACCAGCCCTACGTCCTGGAGGTCGGCGACCGGTTGGTGATCAATCCGGGCAGCGTCGGCCAGCCGCGCGACGGCGACCCGCGGGCTGCCTACGCCGTCATCGCCGATAACAAGGTAGAGTTGAAGCGCGTCGCCTACCCCGTCGAGGCCGCGGTCCGCACCATCCAGCAGAGCGAGCTGCCCGACGTGGCCAAGGACCTGATCATCCAGGTCCTGCGCACCGGCCGGGGCAGTCAGCCGGCCGCCGGCAGCTGAAGCAACGCCGCTCCCCTAGCGGGTTCTTGCCGGAAGGGCGAGGACCTCGAGGGCTCCGTCCCAGCCACACCGGGCGGTACGGCGACAGAGCGGATGACGGGACGGCGATTCGGATGAGAGGGACGGAAGCCATGAACCAACCACATCCACCCGGCCTGCCAGCCGGCGGGGCCGTCGAAGAGGTCGAGATCCAGGGGCACATCATCGACTCGCTTATCCTGCCCAAAGTGCTTGACGAGATCCTAACGCGCGGCGGCTCCTTCGAACTGAAGGACATCCGCATCGGCCAACGCCAGGCCGACCCCAGTTACGCCCGCATCGAGGTCCGCGCCCCCAGCGCCGAGGTCCTGGAGGAGATTCTCGACACCATCCACGATCACGGCGCGGTGCCGGTGGTCGCGCAGGACTGCCACTACGTCCCCGCCGACATGGACGGCGCCTTCCCCGAGGGGTTCTACAGCACGACGAACTACCGCACCCAGGTCCGACTGAAAGGGGAATGGGTAGAGGTCGAGGATCAGGAGATGGACTGCGGCATCCTGGTCGATCCGGAGAGCGGATCGGCCCGGTGCATCCCAATGGCCGAGGTCCGCAAGGGAGACCTGATCGTTGTCGGCCGGCAGGGGCTGCGCGTCTTCCCGGCGGAGACGACAGCCCGGCAGAGCCTGTTCGAGTTCATGACCAGCGCCGTCTCCAGCGAGAAGCCGAAAGGGGTGACGGTTCGGGAGATCGCCGCCACCATGCGGCGGACGCGCGCGGCGGGGGAAAAGATCCTGGCGGTGCTCGGCCCGGCAGTGGTCCACACCGGCAGCGTACCGCACATCTGCCAGATGATCCGCACCGGCTACCTGAACGTCCTCTTTGCCGGCAACGCCCTGGCCGCCCACGACATCGAGCAGGCACTGTACGGCACCAGCCTGGGCATCTCGCTGGAGCGCGGCCTGCCGGCCGAGGAAGGACACGAACACCATCTGCGGGCGATCAACACGATCCGCCGGCTGGGCGGCATCCGGGCCGCGGTGGACAAGGGGGTCTTGACCAGCGGCATCATGTACGAGTGCATCCGCCACAACATCCCGTTCGTGCTGGCCGGCAGCATCCGCGACGACGGCCCGCTGCCGGAGGTGATCACCGATGTGCTCCAGGCCCAGCACCAGATGCGCGAGCTGATCCGAGGCGTCGGCTTCTGCCTGATGGTCGCCACCGCTCTGCACGCCATCGCCACCGGCAACCTGCTCCCCGCCTGGGTCAAGATCGCCTGCGTGGACATCAACCCGGCCACGGTCACCAAGTTGACCGACCGCGGCAGCGCCCAGACCGTCGGCATCGTCACCGACGCCGAGCCGTTCCTCCGCGCACTGGTCCATGAACTGGGGGAGGCAAAGTGAAATGACGAATGACGAAGCTCGCAGGACGAAAGAATGACGAATACCTCCCATGACGAATGACGAAACACCAAGGCCGGTCGTCCTCGGGGCTTTGTCATGTGGTCATTCGTCCTTCGGGCTTCTTTCGTCCTTCGGACTTCGTCCTTCGTCATTGTTAACAGAGGCGCGGTCATGAAGCAGCGGCGCATCCTGATGTGTCCGCCCGATTATTACGGCATCGAGTACGAGATCAACCCCTGGATGAGCCGGTCGCGCGGCAGTGTGCGCGAGCGGGCCCGGCGCCAATGGGACGCCCTATACCAGACCCTGCTTGGCCTGGGCGTGCAGGTCGAGCTGCTCACGCCGCAGCCGGGACTGCCCGACCTGGTGTTCACTGCCAACGCCGGCCTGGTCTTCCGCGACCGCTTCTTTAGCTCCCGCTTCCGCCATGAGGTGCGGGCCCGGGAGACGCCCTACTTCGATGCCTGGTTCGCCGCGCACGGCTTCACGGTCGAGCACCTCCCGGAAGGAATGTACTTTGAGGGGGCTGGCGATGCCCTGTTTTGCGGGCCGGTTCTGTTCGCCGGCTACCGCATCCGCAGTGACGTGCGGGCCCATCAGTACCTGGCCGGGGTGATCGGCCGACAGGTCCTACCGCTGGAATTGATCAACCCGCGCTTCTACCATCTCGACACCTGTTTCTGTCCGCTGGCGCCAGGTGAGGCAATCTACTACCCGGCCGCCTTCGATGCCTACGGCCGGCGGGTGCTGCGGACCCATATTCCCAAGCTGCTGGCGGTCAACGAGGCCGAGGCCCACCGCTTCGGCTGCAACGCCGTCGTGGTCGGCAAGACGGTGGTGACCAACAGCGGCTGCGAGCGCCTGGCGGCGGACCTGCGGGCCTGGGGCTACGAGCCGGTGGCGGTGGAGCTGGACGAGTTCCTCAAGGCGGGGGGCAGCGCCAAGTGCCTAACGCTCCGCCTGGACGGTGAGGAAGCGGCAGTGTGGGACTGACGGCGAGATGCGGTTTCACCACATCACCTCCAAGCGGGGTGGCGGCCGGTCGGGGCCGCGGCGCTGGAGCCAGGCGTCCAGACCGATGCCGGCCAGGGCCGCCAGGTGGAGCAGCACGACCAGGTCAAGCCAGAACGTGCGCCGCAGCGTCGCCCGGGCCACCAGTCGGGCGTCTTCGCTCTGCTTGAGCCGCCCTTCGAAGTCCGCGGGTGGCTCCCTATCCTTGGGCCCTGCCCCCACGGTCTGGACCATCCGCTCCAGGCCGAAGCCGAAGGCTAACTGCACCAGCAACAACAATGTGAGCAACAAGACCACGGCCGCGACGATGGCCGTGCGCCACTGCAAGACAACATCAACCGGCGGCGGCAGCTTGACCGGCAGCAGCGGAAGCACCGCCGCCGCCCCGGCGACGAGCAGCGCCGGGACCACGAGCAAGACGTAGCCGATGCCCCAGCCACTTCCCTCGTGGCCGAAACCCGTGCCCCAGCCGACCTGGTCATACCACATCTTTTCGGTCAGGTCGTAAGTGGCCACCCAGGGGAAGAACAGCAGCACAAACACCAGACCCAGGGCAACCGGCGCGACCCAGGGCAGCACGTGCGGCCGGAGGACCAGGCTGAAGGTACGCTCGTAGCCGGTCGGCGGGGCGGGGGCCTTGGCGGTTTCGAGACCTGCCCTTTCCGGGGCCAGGGCGGTCTGCTCCGGCAAGGGCGGCGGAGGCGGCGGCTCCGGGGCCACGCGATAAATGTCGGGTACAGGAGAAGGGGCCGGCGGGACGGGCGGCGGCATCACCGGCACGCTGAAGGTGCCGTTGCAAAGCGGGCACTTCATCAGCTGGCCCGCATACTGCTCGGGGACCTGGAGCGGCTTCTGGCAGTTGGGACACAGAAGGTTCATCCGGACTCCTTGCGCTCGACGGCGGATGACGGATGATTAACAACGGACAACTGACGAAACGCCTGCGGCAGGTAGTCAAGCAGGTCAATGGCGATTAATGAGACCTCGCCGAGTTGGTCGCGGGCCAGATCGCCGGCCAGGCCAT
This sequence comes from Gemmataceae bacterium, assembly GCA_035575035.1. GTDB lineage: Bacteria > Planctomycetota > Planctomycetia > Gemmatales > Gemmataceae > DATLYH01. The sequence goes on along the minus strand of DATLYH010000305.1, from coordinate 4,020 downwards.
GCAGGTATGCCCCGAGTTGGGCTGCCGCGAATGGTTCCAGCCCTTGCCCGAGCAGGGCGGCGACTAGGCCGGTGAGCACGTCGCCGGTGCCCCCCGTCGCCAGGCCGGGGTTACCGGTCCGGTTGGTGTAGACGCGCCGGCCATCGGTCACGAGCGTGCCATGCCCCTTGAGCAACAACACCACGCCGTGCTCGGCCGCGAAGCGCACAGCCAGGTCCCGCCGTGCCGCTTGCACGGTTGCAACATCACTTTGCAGCAACCGGGCGAACTCGCCGGGGTGGGGTGTCAGCACCAGCGGTGCCGGGCGGCCGCGGAGCAAGTTGGTTCGGTCCCGGAGGTTGTTCAACCCGTCGGCATCGATCACCAGTGGCACCCGCGTTTGTGTGATCAGGGCGGCCGCCAACCCGGCCAGATGGGGCGACTGTCCCAGGCCGGGACCCAGCGCCACCACGTCGTTGACCCGGGCCAGGGCGAGCAACTCGGCCTCGGCCCGAGCAGCGATCCGGCCCTGTTCATCTTGCGGCAGGGGGGCGGTCATGTAACAGGGGTTGGCGGAGGCAACGATAGGAACAATCTCCTGCGGCACCGCCAGACGGACCAGGCCCGCCCCGCCGCGCAAGGCTGCGCTGGCACAGAGAATGGCTGCACCGGACATGCCCCGGCTGCCGGCGACCACGAGCACACGGCCGAAGTCCCCCTTATTGCTGTCGGCTGGCCGCGGCGGCAGCACCGGCAGAGAAACAACGTCTTCCACAGCTTGGGGAGGTAGCTGCATGGTTGGTGCCTGGAGGTAAGAAGCGATCCTGTCCGTCAACCATCGTACCGCTGCGCCATGCCAATGGCGAGGGGAGCAGCAAGGGAGCAACCGCAGGAAACGAAAAAATGGCCGGGCGGTTTGACAGCGACTCGGCTGTAGCCTAATTTTTTATTGACGAACCCTGACACAGCAACTCGCTCAGGCGAGTTTCATTTCTCGGTGGGGTCGTCGCCGCTTTCCCGTCCTGCCCCGGAGGGCGGTTAATCCCGTGAGGCTGGGATGCCTCCTGGATCACCCTTCCGGTGGTACCTGGTTCCCGTCACCCGACGCCAGCGCGCTCATCCAGCAACCGTTGCGCGAGGAGGGGCCATCATGCGATTCTGTCCCGACAGCTGTCCCGGCGGCCGCCGGCGCGGTGCCACCGCGGTGGAACTGGCCATCCTGCTCCCATTTTTGGCCTTCATCCTGGTCGCCGCCGTCGATTTCGCCCGGGTCTATTATCACTACCTGACCATCACCAACTGCGCCCGCTGCGGGGCGCTGTATGGCAGCCGGGACCCGAAACACGCGGCGGACGAGGCGGGCATCAAAGCCGCGGCCCTGGCGGATGCGGCCAACCTGAGTCCGATCCCCGAGGTGGCATCCCGCACCGGCACCGACCCAGCGGGCCACCCTTGCATTGAGGTAACGGTCACCTATCCGTTCCAGACGGTCACCAAGTATCCCGGCATCCCCAGCTCGATCACGCTTAAAAGCACGGTGCAGATGCGTATCGCTCCTGAACTTCCCAAGAACAGCTAATCCCCCGGGCAGGTGGAGGACCGAGGGGCAATCTGTCTGCCCAGCGCCGGTCTTCGACGAGGAGGTTGGTATGACGAGCATATCCCGGTCCCGCGGCGGCGCAACCACAGTGGAGTGGGCGGTGGTGGCGCCGGTCATCGTCCTGTTCCTGTTCGGTCTGATCGTCGGCGGGCTGGGCGTCTTCCGCTACCAGCAGGTGGCCTCGCTGGCCCGTGAGGGAGCGCGTTACGCCTCGGTGCGCGGGGCCCAGTACGAGCAGACCACCCGCCGACCGGCAGCGACGCCCGAGGACGTTTACAACAATGCCATCCTCCCCAACATGGTCGCCCTCGACCCGGCCCGGCTGACCTACCGCGTCACCTGGGACCCGGACAATCGCCAGAACAGCCTGGTGACGGTGCAGGTCACCTACCGCTGGATCCCGGAGGCGATCTTCGGCGGCATCGACCTGACCAGTACCTCAACGATGGCGGTTTCGTACTAAAAGGCAAGCTCGCCCCCGGGACAGGGCATGGAGGCGCGGCCGCCGGGGGTTACCTGGGAGAATCGACGCCATGTTCCTTGTTCGATCCAAGCAGCGGGCCTCGCGGCGCGGGGCGGTGGCGATCTGGGTGGCCGTGTGCCTGACCGTCCTGCTCGGCATCGTGGCCATCGCGCTGGACGGCGGTAGCCTGCTGTCGGAGCGGCGGCATGCCCAGGCCGTGGCCGACGCCGCTGCCCTGGCGGCCGCCTGCGACCTGTACGACAACTACTGGCTCAACAGCGGTGATGACCCGTCGGGCACTGCCAAGGCCAGCGCCCTGACGACGGCGGCATCCAACGGCTACACCAACGACGGGATCAAATCCACCGTGACGGTGCACATCCCGCCCCAATCGGGCGACTACGTCGGGCGGCGCGGCTACGTCGAAGTGAATGTCCAGTACAACGAGGGCCGTACCTTCAGCAACATCTTCCGTTCCGGGCCGATCCCGGTCCGGGCTCGGGCCGTCGCCCTCGGGGCACCGATCGCTGCCGATGTCGGCATCCTGGTGCTTGATCCGTCAGCCAAGGGCGCCTTCAACGCCAACGGCAGCGGGACCACTACTGTCAACGACACGCCGGTGGTGGTCAACTCGAACCACCCGGAGGCGGCCATTGCCGGCGGCGGCGGCTACGTGGTCGCCCCGGAATTCGACATCACCGGGGGCTACACCACCACCGGCGGCGGCCAATTCATCGGGACGATGAAGCTCGGCCGGCGCGGTTTGACCGATCCGCTGGAAGACTTGCCGCCTCCCGACCCGTCCCGGATGAGCATTGAGAGCCGCAAGAAGATCCAATACACCTCGGGCTCGGTAACCCTCAAGCCGGGCGTCTACAAGGGGGGCATCTCGGTCAGCGGCACGGGCTCGCTCACCCTGGAGCCCGGGATCTATTACATGGACGGCGGCGGCTTCTCATTCAGCGGCCAGGGGAGCCTGGTAGGCCGGGGGGTGATGATCTACAACGCCCCGGGCAACGGCAACGCCGATGGCATCAGCGTCACCGGCCAGGGGAGCATGATCCTGAGCGGGCCGACCAGCGGTATTTATCAGGGCATAACCTTCTTCCAGGACCGCAAGTCCGGTGTGAGCGGCACGGTGGAAGGGACCGGCGGGCAGACCGATATCACCGGGACGTTCTACTTCGCCGGCGCCCATCTGAAGGTCAGCGGCAACGGCGGCGTCTCCAATCTCGGCTCGCAGTACATCAGTCGGCTGCTGACCCTCGGCGGCAACGGCGGCATCAACATCCAGTGGAAGCCCGACTCCGTGGCCCGCAAGCGCAGCATCTTCCTGGTGGAGTAGGGATTCATCGTAGGGTGGATGGGCTGTCCTGCCCGACGAAAATCATGCCTCCCCGCTCCGCGGCGCCCGGCGGACGGGGAGGTCACCGGGCCCGCAGCAGCGGCGTTCCGATCTCCCCCATTGCGTTGTTCCTGTCCGCGGGGGCTCTGCGGATAGATTATCCATAAAGACTCCTGAAAGGAGAAAAAAGATGCGTAAGTTCGCACAGCACGTCGTTGAGTTCCTGAAGCAGGAAGACGGCCCGACCGCGGTCGAGTACGCCGTCATGCTGGCGTTGATCATCGTCGTCTGCCTGGCGGCCATCGGCACGCTCGGCAACAACGCCAACGCCACCTTCACCACCGTCGGCACGGCTATCGGCAGCACCACCGGCTCGTAAGACGGCAGACTGCGCAGTTTTATCCCCCCTGGCGCCGTTTCCGACGGTGCCAGGGGTTTTCCTTGCGCCCGGCGGCGCGCTCGCTTGCCGCGGCAACGCCGCTGCGGTATCATGCCCGCGCCTTATCCCGGGGCCCACGCGGGGGGTCGCCGACCGGAGGATCGCCACCTCCAGGGGGTGGACGATGAGTTACGAGACGGAAGGCACCAGCTCGAGCAACCGGACCGTCCTCATTATCGTGGCCATCGTGGCGG
>DATLYH010000304.1:0-19484 GCA_035575035.1 Gemmataceae bacterium | reverse complement strand
GTCGATATTGCCGATCCGCACAATGGCCAGGATGCTCCCCCGCCGGCACGCCTCGGCGATCGGATCAACGCCCGGCTCCAGCCGCGACGACACCACCTCATCGACACCGATCGCGGCCAAGTCCTGGAAGCGCGGGTCGGGCAGATAAATCACCTTGACCACGAAGTTGCCGGCCGCGACCTGCTCGAAGTCCTCCTCGGTGAAGACGACCGGCACGGCGGCGTGAGCCAGGAAAGTAGCGGTCTTGTGGTTGGCCGGCACCACCTCCAGCGTCGGGTACAATTCCAGGCCGGGCCGGTTCGGGATGTCACTGAGTTTCAGGCGGTAGATAGCGGCCTGGACGAAATTGTACCGTCCGGGCGCCTCGATGTAATTGGTGGTGAAGCCGCCCTGCCCCCCCGGCGTCGGGCCGTACCAGGAGATCTTCATGCCGGCCGGGCCGACGAAGCGGATCTCGGTTCGGGTAGCAGGGAACTGGCCGTGCCCGCCGCCGGTCAGGGCGCCAACAGCAGCGACAGCGCCGGGCGGGCCGCTGACCAGCTGGATGCCGCCGGTGTTGGGCGTGGCCGCCGCCCCGCGCGGGTAGGCTGCCGGCATCGCGGGCACACCCGGCGGCGAGATCAAGGTAGCTGGTCCGACGACGTGCGGCACTCCCGCCGCCTGGGCCAGGCCGGTCTGCTGGACGATGTCCAGCGGCAGGCTGGTGGCCAGCATGGCCCGGGCAGCCTCGGCGCCGCTGGGGGGCTTACTGGAGTAAGGAGCAGCCATCGGCACCGGCTGGCCCCACGGGCCGATCACATCGGGGACCGCGGGGGGCGTTCGACAGACCCCGTAGGAGCAGCCGATCCCCTTGTTCCAGTAGCCGGACATGAAGGGGCCGGCCCACGCGGCCACGCCGCCGGTCAGGGCGGCCAGCAGCCCCATCGCACCCGCCAATCGCTTCATAACTTGTCTCCCTGCGGCCGGCTCCCCCCACCTCTGGGACGGCGACTGCCGCCCCGGCGCGGGACCGCCGCTGGCCGATCTTCGCCTTTCGTCTCCGATCCCTGCCCGATATACTCGGCCGCCGGTTCGTCTGAACTTTCGTCAAATTCGGAAGACCCTGCCCATGTTTGGTGCCCGCCTCCTCCTCTTTCCCTTGCTGGCCGCTGCTGCCCTGCTTCTGACCAGCGCCCCTTCTCCCCCCTCGCTGCCGATTGCCCCGCCCGCCCCGGCACTGCCGGACCAGCCAGACCCCACTGCCGTCTTGGCTCTGGACCAGGCGCTGCAAGCGCTCGACCCGAAGCAGCTGGCCTGGGTGGAGACAACCGTCTGGCAAAAGGTGACGCTGCGCGAGCTGACTTACCAGGCCGAGGGACGTTACCTGGCCGGTCCAGGCAACCGCTTTCGGCTCACCTTGCGGGCGCGCGTGGGGGACACAGAGAGTGAGACCTGGGTGGCCTGCGATGGGACCATGATTCGGCAGGCGGAGCGGTGGGACGGCGGCCGCTGGTCGCTGTCCAAACCGATGGAGTTGGCAGAGGCGCTGGCAGCCGAGCGTGCGGACCGGTCTTCACCGGATGGCTTTGTGCGCGCCCAATTGGTGGGGGGCCTCGCTGCCCTGGTGCGCGACCTGCGGCAGCAGCTGGCCTGGGTGCGCAAGGAGCGAGTCCGCCGCAACGGCCGCCCCTTCATCAAGTTGACCGGCATCCGGCCGGTCGGGGAGGCGGAGGACGGCCGGCCGCGGCTGGCCCGTCTTTACCTGGATGGAGAGACATTCTGGCCGCACCGGCTGGAGTGGTGGGGCGCTGATCCGCCCCGGCCGGGCGATGTACTGCTGATGCAGCTGGAACTGCGCGACCCGGTACGCAACCGCCCCCTGCCGCCGGACCGCTGCGCCACCGAGTTCGCGCCGGAGGCAATGCCCACTCCTAGGTAATTATGACGGGCGCGCAAGGAGCGCGTGCAGGGTGTCGAGATTGACAGGCTTGATGCAGTGGGCATCGAAGCCCGCTTCCTCGGCTCGGCGGCGGTCCTGCTCCTGGCCGTGGCCGGTCATGGCCACCAACAGCACGTTTGCCAGCCCTGGTTCCCGGCGGAGCCGGCGGGCCACCTCGTATCCGTCTAGGTACGGCAGTCCGATGTCCAGCAGCACCACGTCCGGCCGGAAGGCACGGGCCGCTTCCAGTGCCGCGAGCCCGTGGTAGCTCACCCAGACATCGTGGCCAGCCAACTTCAGGATCTTGCTGAGGCTGTCGGCGGTGTCGCGGTCGTCATCAACGACCAAGACGCGGCGTCCAGCCACCTGGCTGGGCGACGGGCGCTGACCGGAGGCCCCTCCCGTTCGATCCGGCGTCTCGGCCAGCAGCGGCAGGCGCACGACGAATTCACTGCCTCGGCCCGGGCCTTCGCTGAAGGCTTGGACGCTGCCGCCGTGCATCTCGACGAGTTGGCGGACCACGGCCAGGCCCAGGCCCAGCCCGGCCTGGCTGCGGTCCGGCGAACAGTGACCCTGGGTGAACGGCTCAAAGACATGCGGTAACAGGTCGGCTGGAATGCCGATGCCGGTGTCCCGTACCTTGATGACGGCCTGGTCGCCCTCCCGCACCACGGCCAGCCAAATCTGGCCCCCCTCGTCGGTGTACTTGGCGGCGTTATTGAGGAGGTTAGTCACCACCTGAGCCAGGCGGGTCACGTCGGCATGCACCGGCAGCGGCGCGCTAGGGAGCGCGACGCTGAAGCGGTGCCCACGGGCATCGAGCAGCGGGCGCGAGGCTTCGATAGCCTGGTGAATGACCACCGCCAGGTCCACCAACTCGGGCTGCAAGCGGATCTTGCCGCGGGTGATCCGCGAGACTTCCAGCAGGTCGTCCACCAGCCGGGTCAGCTGCTGGCTTTGGCGATCTACCAGCGCCGCAGCCCAAGTGATTTGCTCGGCACTGAGCCGGCCGTGCATCCGCAACAACTCGACAGCGTTGCGGATCGGGGCCAGGGGGTTGCGCAACTCGTGTCCCAGCATGGCCAGAAAATCGTCCCGCTGCCGCATGCCCCGCTCCAGCTGGGCGAGTAGGTCGCGGACTTCATACTGACGACGGCGGGCGCGGAGAGCCGCCCGCACCGTGCTGACCAGCGTCATGACCCGAACCGGCCGCTCCAGGAAAGTGACATTCTCCAACGGCTCCAAGGTGCGCAGGGCGCGGCGACGGGCGTAGCTGCCCCCCCCTTTGTTGGTGACGACCACCAGCGGCACGTCGGACCAGGACGGCTGCTCCGCGAGCAGGGCCACAAGACAACGGGTCGCCGAGGGGGCGAGGGCCTCCTCGGCCAGCAAGAGTGTGCCCACACCCTGCCCCACCTCCCGACAAAGTTCATCCAGGTTGGAGCATAGGACGGCAGCCAGGCCGGCCTGGCAAAGGGTCCGACAGGCCAGGGGGCCGTCCCTTCCTGTCGGCGCCAGGACCAGCACCCGTTCATGCTTCTCGTCAAGCATCTGCGTCGTCATCATCCTTCGCACCTGGGGCGCCGCTCTCGTCACGCATTAGCGGCCCCCCCTCGCCGTGATAGGTCGGCGTGCCGGTAAGCACGCCTTGGAACTCGCGCAACGGCGGACCAACACGGATGCCGCTTGGGCCCAGCCGGAATTCCCGGATGGTTGTCTCATGGCCGCCCGTGCGCTTCTTGACCACCGAAATCGCCTTGCGGACCTCCCCCGCTGCCTCGAAGTAACGGAGCAAGAGCACTGTGTCGGCCAGGTAGCTCACGTCCAGGGGCGTCTGAACCGGACTGTCCACGAGGCCGTGCTGCGCCATCACCAACAGGGAGAGAACCCCCTGCCGCTCCAGATAGGCCAGCAACTCGTGCAACTGTACCAGCAGGCCGCGCTCCTCGAGCATAGCGTTAATGTAGCCGTTCAAGCTGTCGATCACCACCACACGGGAGCGCTCTTTTTCCACGCCGGCGCGGACGCGCTGGGCAAACTCACCCGGCGACAATTCGGCCGGATTGACCGATACTAGCTGAATACGCCCCGCCTCGACGTGGTGGCGCAGGTCCAGGCCGAGGCTGTCCGCGCGGGCCAGGAAGTTATCCTGTCCTTCATCGAAGAGATAGCTGATGCCATGCTCGCCCCGCTGGGCAGCAGCGAGGAGGTACTGCGTTGTCAGCGTGGACTTGCCCGCTCCCGATGGGCCCATGACCAGAGCGCTTGTCCCCCGCTCCAGGCCGCCGCCCAGTAGCGTGTCGAGTTCCGCCACACCGCTGGGGAACGGCCCACGGTTGAATGGAACGGGATGCTCCGCAGCCATGAGGCGAGGGTGGACGACGATACCCCCCTTGCGGATAACGAAGTCATGCCGGCCGTCGTGGAACTCGACCCCTCGGACCTTGATCACCTCCAGCTGGCGGCGCTTGGCCCCATAGGCTGGGGTTGTTTGCTCCAGGGAAATGATGCCGTGCACCAAACTCTGGAAATGGGGATCGGAGTTGTGCGGCCGCCGGTCGTCGAGCAACAGAACCGTGCACTGCCGACGGACGAAGAACTGCTTAAGGCCCAGAACCTGGCGGCGATAGATGAGCGGCTCCTGAGCCAGCAGCCGCATTTCTGCCAGCGAATCAATCACCGCCCGCACCGGCTCAACGCGGTTCACCTCCGCGCAGATCGTCTTGGTCGTCTCGCTAAGCTCTACCTCTGATGGGTGGAAGAGAGTATACGGCTCCTCCGGCTCGCCATTGTCAGCCGTAGCGACGATCTCGCACAGATGGACCCCCTCCAGGGACCAGCCATGCGAAGCAGCAACGGCTTCGAGCTCAAGCCGGCTCTCCGAGAGCGCGAAGTAGAGGACCGGCTCTTTCTGCCGGACACCTTCGAGAAGGAACTGCAAAGCCAGGGTCGTCTTGCCAGTACCGGGGCTGCCTTCAACCAAGTAAACGCGCCCCCGAGGCAACCCGCCTCGCAGCACGCGGTCTAGTCCTTCAACACCGGTGGACAACCGCTGGGCCTGCGGAGGAAAGGATGGGTTCATCGTTCCAGACTCCCGGCGATGGGCCGGAAAGGGAACGATTCACAACGACCAACCCATCGCCTTCCTTACGCCAGCAATTTCCCGAATCCGCCAAAGTAGGGCCATCGCCGAAGTCGTAGCCGAAGCCGCCTGACTTCGGGACATGCAGGGTAGCCGAAGTCGCCTGACTTCGGACACATCCCCGAATTCTGACGACAGGTGCGGCCGCAGTCTGTCCTGCCGTCCGGCGGAAACTCAATCTGGTGTGGAGAGGAGCAAACCGGATGCCAAGACCACGCCGCTCGGTTTAGTCCGCGGCTGTGGGTATGGTCATCCCGAGGCCGAGGGGGCGCGCTCGTTGCCGGCCGGCTTCTGCCGTCGCGGGTCGTCCAGCCGGTATTCCTGAATCTTTCGCAACAGTGTGCGCGTGCTGATGCCGAGCAGCGCCGCCGTCCGCTGGCGGCTGCCGCCGGTGTGGTGGAGACAATGTTGGATGGCCTCGCGCTCCAGGTCGGCCAAGGTCATCCCCGGGCGGAAGCGCGGCACCATCTCGCTCGCCTTCGCCCCCTGGAGGTGGCGCGGCAGGTCGCCAAACTCGATGACCTCCTTGCGGGAGAGGACAACGATCCCTTCCAGGACGTTGCGCAGCTCCCGGACGTTCCCCGGCCAGGGGTAACTCTGAAGGGCGTCCATCGCCTCCGGCGTGATCTCCCGGACCTGACGGCCGTGCTCGCGGTTCAGTTGGTGGAGGAAATGAGCTGCCAGCAAGGGGATGTCCTCCCGGTGCTGCCGCAGCGGCGGCAGCTCAATGGTCACCACCTGGAGCCGGTAGTAAAGGTCTTCGCGGAACCGCCCCTCCTCAACCAAGGCCCGCAGGTTGCGGTGAGTGGCGGCCACGACACGGACATCAACCTCTTGCTCCTCGTTGGAACCGACGGGACTGATGGTCCGCGTCTCCAGCGCCCGCAGGAGCTTCGCCTGCACGGGTAGCTCCATCTCGCCGATCTCGTCGATGAAGAGGGTGCCCCGAGAGGCGGCGGCGAACTTGCCGATCCGGCGGTCGGTGGCGCCGGTGAACGCTCCCTTGACATGGCCGAACAGCTCGCTCTCGGCCAGATCCTTGGGGATGGCGGCACAGTTGAGGGCCACGAACGGGCCGTCCTTGCGGGGCGACAGCTGGTGGAGGGCGCGGGCGACCAGCTCCTTGCCGGTGCCGCTTTCGCCGACGATTAGCACGGTGCTGCGGGTCGGGGCCACCAACTCGATCTGCTCGAAGACACGGCGCATGGCTGGGCTGCTGCCGACCAGGCCGGCCAGGCCGCCGCGTTCCTCCAGCTGCTGCCGCAGCCGGCGCACCTCGCGCTGCAACTGCGACCGCTCGGCCGCCCGCTGAATGGTCAGGAGCAACTCCTCGGGGTTGACCGGCTTGGTCAGGTAGTCGAAGGCCCCTTGCTTCATGGCCTCGACGGCGCTGGCCACGGTGCCGTGAGCCGTCATGAGGATGACGGGGGTTTCCGGCAACTGCTGCCGCGCTTCGCGGAGTACCTCCAGGCCGTCCACACCGGCCATCTTCAGGTCAGAGATGATGACATCCGGAAGATCGCTGAACCGCTGGCAGGCCGTGCGGCCGTCGGCGGCCGTCAACACTTCGTAGCCGCGCGCCTTCAGATAGGTTGCCACCGCCCGCTGCTCGCGGGCGTCGTCTTCCACCAGCAGGATTTTCTCCATCAGCGCCCCTCCGTTTGCGGAACGACGGGCAAGGTGATGCGGAAGGTCGTGCCCCGGCCAACCTCGGACTCGAAGTCGATGGCTCCTCCCATCTGCTCAATGAGCCGGCGGCAGATGTTCAGGCCCAGTCCGGTCCCTTCCTTCTTCGTGCTGAAGAAGGGTTGGAAGATCTTGGGGCGGATCTCGGGCGGGATGCCCGCCCCTGTATCCGTGACCTCGATGAGGAATTGGTCGTCGCGGATGTAGGACCGCAGCGTCAGGCGCCCGCCTTCGGGCATGGCCTGCTGGGCGTTCAGAATCAGGTTGAGCAGCACTTGCTTCAGCTGCTTGCCGTCCGCCGCCACGACGACTGCCGGGGCAGCGTGCTCCCAGCCCAGCTCGATGTTCTGGGAACGGCACGGTCCCTCCACCAGCCGCACCACACTTTCCAGCAACTCGCCGGGGTCGATCCGCTCGATCTGGCTGGGCTCCGGGCGGGCCAGGCGAAGGAAATCGCGGACGATCCCCTCGAGCCGATCTACCTCCGCGGCGATGTCCCGCAAGATCGCCCCGACCTCGCCGGCAGCCTCCTCATTCCTTCCGCTTTCCCCAGAGGGAAGCGGGGAAGAGGCCAGGGGTGCGGCCGGGACCACCAGGTCCTGAACATTGAGCAGGTTAAAGCGGATGGAGTTGAGCGGGTTGCGGATTTCATGAGCCAGGCCGCTCGCCAGGATGCCCAGCTCCGCCAGCTGCTCGGCCTGCCAGGCGCGGCGCTGGACCTCCTTCAGCTCCGTCCGGTCCAGGCCGACGATCACCAGGGCCGGCTCGCCATTGAAGGAAGGGAGGCGCTCGGTGTTGCACAGCAGCCATCGCTCCGAGCCGTTCTTGGCCCGGATGGGGACTTCAAACTCGGTGGTCAGCTCTTCCCCAAGCGGCTCCTCGGGGAGATGGGGGCGGAGCAGGGCCAGGGCGTTCTTCCCCAGCACCTCGGCAGCGGTGTAGCCGGTGACCCGCTCGGCGAAGCGATTGAAGTAGAGGATGGTGTAGTCCAGGCGCGTGATGATCATCAAACACGGCGCGGCATCGACCAAGGCCCGGAACACGACTTCACTTCGCTCCGGGGTCGGGGGGGTGACATCGGTATGGCGAACCACTTCTTCGGCGCTCATCGTTGTTGCTTAGTCAGCGTTCATCGTTCGGCTTGCCACCGCCCGTTCAAGCTGCCGCAGTAGCTCGAACGGCTGCACCGGTTTGGTCAGAAAGGCGAACACCCCCAGCTGCTGCGCCCGCTGGCGAGCGGCGTAGGAGTCGTCGGCCGTCATCAGAATGACCGGGATGTTGAACCCCTGATCGCGCATGACCTCCAGGACATGGAATCCCGAGCCGTCGGGGAGGTGCAGGTCCACGACCGCCGCTTCCGGGTGGACCTGGCTCAAACTTGCCAGGGCTGCCGCCTCCGTCGTGGCGACCCACACCCGGTAGCCCCGCTGCACCAGAAATCGCTGCATCGACACACAAAGCTTCTCGTCGTCTTCGACGATCAACAGGACAGCAACCTTGGCCGAGGTCATGGTTGCTTCTCCCACGACGCGCTGGGAGGAAACCCCGATCTCCAGGTCCGTCGCCGAAGTCGCCTGACTTTGGGCTACCCGACTCCCGGACGAGTTAGCGCTGGAGTAGTAGCAAAGCCGATGCCTCGGGCACGGCACAACCCAGCGCGGCCGCCTGGTCCGAAAGGCTTACGGCAACGGTACCTCCGCAAAGCAAACGCTCCGCGACTGTCGCGGACAACTCTCTGATTTTACCTTGGAACGGACATTATGTCCTGGGTGTCGGGACTACCAGACATATTGTCCGATGCCGACAACAGGGGCAATCCTTAACCTCCTGCACCACAAGCGCTTATTGGGGAGCAGCCGGGACGCTTCCCCGCCGGCATGGACGTTGCGAGTGTGCCGGAAGGAGCGATTTGACTCGTCATTCGCCTTGCCGCCCGGTGTCAAACGCCCCTGTTCCAGTGGGGCGGCAGGACCCACCACCAAGGGGACCAGGCGTGAGTACAGGAAAGGAGGTATGACGTGATGGCCGCACGAACGTACCAATGGAGGCGGGGCGTTCGTCTGCTCCTGCCCTTGCTGCTTGCCCTGTTGCTCCTGGCTCTGGCACCCTCGACGGCCGCCTGGGGCCAGCAGGCCGGCTCATCCGTGAAGGAAGGCGGCCCGGCCGACGAGGGACTCCAAACGGCGGAAAAGCTCTCCCAGTCGTTCCGCCGCGCCGCCGAGATGGTGCGCCCCTCGGTCGTCGGGATCAACGTCACCCGTCCGATGATGCCGGGGATTGGGCCGCGCCTGGAACGGGACCCGCTGACAGAGATACTGCGTGAATTCTTCGGTGAGGAGTACTTCAGCCGCTTCTTCCTCAACCGCCGGCCGGGGCAGGCCATCCCCTACCCTGAAGGGGCCGAGCAGCGCTACGGCCAGGGGTCGGGGGTGATTGTCTCAGCCGACGGCTATATTCTCACTAACCACCACATTGTGGCCGGGGCCGAGGAGGTCTCGGTGAGGCTCCCTGACGGCAAGACCCTGAAGGCGCGGGTGGTCGGTAGCGACCGCAAGTCCGACCTGGCCTTGCTGAAGGTGGAGGCCAAGGACCTCCAGCCCGCCCGGTTGGGCGACTCGGACCAGGTTCGGCTGTGCGACTGGGTCGTGGCCATCGGCAGCCCCTATGGGCTGGATCAAACCGTCGTTCACGGATTGATCAGCGCCCGCGGGAAGGGGAAGGGCCCGGCGGTCCCCTATGAGGAGTTCTTCCAGACCGATGCCCCAATCCAGCCGGGCAACAGCGGCGGGCCGCTGGTCAACCTGCGCGGCGAGGTCGTCGGTATCTGCACCGCCCTGTTCAGCGGCCAGGTCGGCGGCCAGGCGGTCAACTTCGCCATCCCGATCAACCTGGCCAAGAAGGTCATGGACGGGCTGAAGCAGGAAGGCCGGGTCGCCCGCGGCTGGCTCGGAGTGGCGGTGCAGAACCTGACGCCGGACCTGGCCCGCACCTTTGGTCTGGATGAAAAGGCGCGCGGCGTGTTGGTCAGCCACGTCGAGCCCGGCTCGCCGGCCGACAAGGGCGGCCTGCGCAGCGGCGACGTGATCGTCCGCTTCCGGGACCAGGAAGTGAGCGACGCGCAGACGCTGCGCGAGCGGGTGGCCGACACCCGCCCGGGCACCGAGGTGAAGCTCCAGGTGATGCGCGACGGTAAGGAGCAGTCGCTGACCGTGCGGGTCGGTGAGCTGCCCGGCGGCGTGCCGACTCCGCGGACGCCGACTCGGGAGCCCTCCCTGGGCGGTACGTCGCACCCCTTCGGGTTCACCGTCCAGGAGCTGACGCCCGAGTTGGCCAAGCGCTACGGCCACTCGGAGACCAAAGGGGTCATCATCAGCGATGTGGAGCCCGGCAGTATCGCCCAGCTGGGCGGCGTTCGCCCGGGGGCGTTGGTCCTGGAGGTGAACCGGAGGAAGGTTAATAATGTGAAGGAGTTCCAGGCAGCCCTTCAGGAGGCCCGGGAGCCGAACACGCTGCTGATGCTCCTCCGGCACGACCAGGTGACGCAGTTTGTCTTCCTGAAACAGGGATGAGGACCGCTCCTGCCTATCGGCCCTCCTCGTTGGGGTGTGGTCTCCAGACCACGCCCCAATGGGGGAGACCACGCCCCAACGTGGGGAATCACCGTGATCAAGGAAGCGCTGGCTGGGATGGCTCCAACAGTGAAGGTTAAGGCAATGCTGCCGACACGAACCTATCCCGAGTCCCGGCCTGAGTTCGGCCACCTGACCCAGCGCCTGCGCGAATTTTTGCAACGGGAACCCGGCGTTCCCCCCGGCAGCCCGGAGCATATTGTCCTTCTGGGACATCAGCTCCTTCTGGATGCGGTCCGCGAGCGGGCCACCGACATCCACTTGCAGCCCGAGAGCAACGGGCTTCGGGTCCGGCTCCGCATCGACGGTTCGCTGCACGACGCCATCCTGCTGTCCCCCGAGCAGGGGGAACGCCTGATTCGGCGCTTCAAGGCCCTGGCCGAGATCGACCCGGTGCCCCTGAGGCGGCCGGTCGATAGCAGGGCCGTCTATGAGCTGGAGGGCCGTACCCTCCACCTGCGGATTGCCGGCGCTCCGGCCGTCTGCGGCGAGGCCCTGGCCGTGCGCATCCTGGATGCCAGCTTGCCGCAGCGCGGCCTTGCCGACCTGGGGCTGTCGTCGGCGGATCGGGACATCATCAACAACTGGCTGGCGGACGTCAGCGGTGCCCTGCTGGTGGTCGGGCCGACGGGGAGCGGCAAGACCACCACCCTTTACGCCCTCCTGGAGCACCTACGGCTCCGCAGCCGGAATGTCGTCACCCTTGAGGACCCGGTCGAATACCAGATTGACGGCATTACTCAGGTCCAGCTCGACAAGTGTCATGGTCTGGACTTTGCCGAAAGTCTGAAGATGCTGCTGCGGCTGGACCCAGATTACATCCTGCTGGGCGAAATCCGCGATGCCGCCTCGGCCGAAACAGCCGTGCGCGCCGCCGCCAGCGGCCGGGTCTTGATGAGCACGCTTCACAGCCGCGATGCGGTCGGCGCCATCACCTCCCTGCGAAACTACGGCGTCGCCGACCACGAAATTGTCGCCGCCCTAGAGCTCATCGTGGCTCAGCGCCTGGTTCGCAAACTCTGTCCGGACTGCCGCCGAAACGAAGCCCCCACCGATGCAGAAAAGACCTGGCTGCTGCGGCTGGGCCAGCCCCCTCCGGAAACAACCTGGCATGCGAGCGGCTGTGATAAGTGCCAGTACACCGGATACCACGGCCGCATCGGCGTCTTCGAGATCTGGCGCCTCGATGCAACGACCGACCAGTGGATCCGGTCGCACCTCGACGAGCACGCCCTGCGGCACCATCGCTGGCAGCAGGGTATGCCGTCGCTGCTCGACGATGCCCTTGATAAAGCCGCCCAAGGACTTACCACCTTGGAAGAGGTACAAACCCTGGGCGGCCAAAGCCGAATCCGCTGTTCCCGCTGAACGGCCCGACTCTGCCGCACGGGTTCATGCGCCAGGATAGGATTCATGATAGGATTACAACAATGGGTAGCACCGGTTGACGGCCGGGGCCACGCTCCGCGATCCGGCTGCCCCGGCTGGTGGAGCGGTCGCACCGGCCAGACGATGGGCGAGGAACCAAACGCCTGAGTTTTTTCGGCCAAAGGGCCCGCGTGAGGAAGCAACCATGAGCGTCGGGAAACTCCTGGTGCTGCTCGGCCTCGTTTTGGTGATCCTTGGGGTCGTATGGCTGGTTGGGGAAAGGATCGGCTTGGGCCGGTTGCCGGGGGACATCGTCTTGCGCGGCGAGCGGTTCACGTTTTACTTTCCCCTGACGACCTGTCTCCTGCTTAGCGCGCTGCTGAGCCTTATCCTCTGGCTCCTAGGACGCTGGAGCCAGTGAGCGCGGGGGATAGAAAGGAGGAGCGCCATGCCCTTACGGGACTGGAACCCCTTCAAATGGCTCCCGAACCGAAATCCTTTCCGGTCGGCGGACGGTAAACCGGGACCAGCCTGGCGGTTCACGGTCTGGTACATCGTGCTCGGACTGCTGCTGCTATGGCTGTGGCAGGACGCCACCCAGAACCTGACCTTCCGCACCATTGCCTACAGCGACTTCAAGGCACACCTGGCCCGGGGAGAAGTGGTCGAGTGCATGGTCCAGGAAGATGAAATCAAAGGCCGCATCACACGAAAGGCAGACGAAGACCAGGCGTCCGGCCAGTCGGGGGAGACGTTCCTGTTCCGCACCGTCCGCGTCGAAGACCCGAAGCTGGTCGAAGAGCTTCAGGCGGCGGGGGTGAAGTTCGTTGGGGTACGCCCCAGTTTCTTGACCCAGTTCTTCTGGGCCTGGTTGCTCCCCTTGGGCTTGATCTTCGCCTTGTGGCTTTTCCTGCATCGGCGGCTTGGCGCGGGGGCCGAGCAGGTCCTCAGCATCGGCCGCAGCCGGGCCAGGCTCATCGCCGACGAGCACCCCAAGGTCACCTTTGCCGACGTGGCTGGCTGCGAGGAAGCCAAGCACGAGCTGCAGGAAATCGTTGACTTTCTCAAGAATCCTGACCGTTACCGCCAGCTGGGAGCGAAGATTCCCAAGGGGGTGCTCCTGGTCGGTCCGCCGGGAACAGGGAAGACCCTCCTGGCCCGGGCCGTGGCCGGCGAGGCCAAGGTGCCGTTTTTCTCCCTCTCGGGAAGTGAGTTCGTGGAGTTGTTCGTCGGTGTCGGTGCCGCCCGGGTGCGCGACCTCTTCCAACAGGCCAAGGCGCATGCCCCCTGCATTATCTTCATTGACGAGTTGGACGCCATCGGCCGCCAGCGCGGCGTCCATGTCAGCGTGGCCAACGACGAACGCGAGCAGACCCTTAACCAATTGCTCGTCGAACTGGACGGCTTCGAACCGAACACAGGCGTGATCCTCCTGGCGGCGACGAACCGGCCCGACGTGCTTGACCGGGCGCTCTTGCGGCCGGGACGCTTCGACCGCCAAGTGGTCGTGGATGCGCCGGATCTAGACGGCCGGGAGGCCATCCTCCGGGTTCATGCCCGAGACAAGCCGTTGGCCGACGATGTGGACCTGCGCCAGATCGCCCAGGCAACGCCGGGCTTCTCGGGGGCCGACCTGGCCAATGCCCTGAACGAGGCCGCCTTGCTGGCGGCACGGCGCCGCCACCGCCGCATTACCCAAAAGGATCTGGAGGAAGCCGTGGAAAAGGTGGTGGCCGGACCCGAACGCAAGAGTCGGCGCCTGAACGAGGACGAGAAGCGGCGTGTGGCTTACCACGAGACCGGCCACGCCCTGGTCGCTGCCTTTAGCAAGTACGCTGACCCAGTCCACAAGATCAGCATTGTTCCCCGCGGTCGGGCCGCCCTGGGCTACACGTTGCAGCTGCCCGCCGACGATCAGTTCCTCCTCACCCGGGCGGCACTGCTGGACCGGATCAAGGGACTGCTGGGCGGCCGCGCTGCCGAGGAGGTCGTCTTCGGCGAAGTCAGCACCGGAGCCGAGAACGACCTGGAGCGAGCCACCGCCCTGGCCCGGCAGATGGTCTGCATGTACGGCATGAGTGAAACGATCGGCCTGGTACACTGCGGCCAGCGCCAGAGTCCTTATTTTCTGACCGTCCCGGGGGAGGGTTTCCGGCGTGATTGCAGCGAGGAAACCGCTCGCCAGATTGACGTGGAAGTGAAGGCCCTCCTCGACCGGGCCTATGAAGAAGCCAAGGCCATCCTCACAGAACACCGTGACGACCTGGAGCGCGTGGCCCAGGAACTGCTTCGGCGTGAGACCCTGGACGGCACGGCGTTCCGGGCCTTGCTGGAGCGTACACCGGTCGGAGTGGCCAGGGCGGAGCGCAGCGAAGCCCTGGTCTGAAGCGTGCTATCAGGGGTGGCCGGCTGGCAGCTCAGTCCCCCGCGCCGATGTCGGTGTAGAAACTCTCGAAGATGACGTCGGCTTCCGCGGCTTGATGGTGCCGCAGGGCGTTCAGCAGTTCGGCGGCCCGTTGGCGGATGACCGGATAGCGGGGCGGCTCACCCAGACTGTCGCTCGCGATTTGCTCGCGAAGCGCGCCGGCCTGCCGGAGCAGCGCGGCGTGTTCCTGACGGAGTCGGTCAACCCGCCGCGTCAATGTCGGCCGGGTTGTGTCGATCTCCTCGTACAGCCCGCCGGGACCTTCCGCCGAGGCGACGTGCTGCGCCAAGGCCTCGTGGACCGCGCCGAAATCGTCCCTCACCCGGGCAATCCACGCCTGTTCCCGTCCCGGAGCGGCGGCGGCCAACGCCGCCTCCAGGCGGTGCATCGCCGCAAGCAGTGCGTCATGCTCCTGACGGGTCAGCCGGGCCAATCTTCGCTGGCGCGAAGACGGAGACGGCAAACTCCCTCCTGTGTCGGCCCCACCCGCCGGCGCCGGCGGGCCGATGGCGGTCAGCGGCACCCAACCAGGTGAATCGCTGGCCGGGAACGACTCCAGGGCGGCCTCGTCAACGACATCGGCCGGGGCCTGCACGGCTGGCAGGTCCCAGCCGCCCGCCGCTTCGCCGCAGAGTGGGATCGTGTCCGGGTTGATCATGCGCCACCTCGTGAGTCTTGCTCTTGCTTCATTTTACCCGGTCCGCGGCACCTCTTGGAGAAGGTCTTCCTCGGCGAGGCGCGACCGCAGGGCCTGGCGTGCGGCCTCGATGTCGGCCGCCACTTCCGACTCGGGCCGGTCCTGCAACATGGCGATCTCGGCCAGGTCATAGCCTTCCAGGGCGTTGAGCAGAAACGCCTGTCTCTGATTGGCCGGCAGCCCTCCGAGCACGGACAGCAGCCGGTCGCGCTGCTCCTCGGCGGCAAGTTCTTCCCAGGGCTCGGTGCCCTCGTAGCCGGGGATCAAGTCGCCCAGCGTGAGCGGTTCCTCATAACCCAAGAGCTGGGCCCACCATTCCTGGTCGCCGGTCGGGACCGCCTCCCCGGCCCGGGCGCGGTCTTCCAGCGACAGACGGGGCGGCTCCTTGGCCCAGCGGCCCAGTGTCTCGTGCAACAGGTCAATCAACCAGAGATCCAGCGGCAGGCGCCGCGGCCGAGTGCCAAACCGCTGCCAGGCCAGGTTCAGCACCTCATCGACCAGATCGGCGGCGGTCACCAGCCCCGGCGGCAGCGATCCTTCCAGCTCCAGGACCTTCAGCTCGCGGCGGGCATGGTCATGCAAGGAGCGCAGCATCGGCCGGAGCAGGGTGAAGAACGCCTCGCGGCGGCCGATTTCCGTGTCGCGCTGAAGTAGCGGCCCCGCCGCGCTCAACTCGTCCCGCCGCCGGGTCTTCCGCCGGTAGGCCTGGTCGCGGCGGATGCGCTCCTTGTGCCGCTTGATCTCGTAGATCAGCGTGTCGGCGACACGATCCAGCACGGCCCGCGGGTCCTTGTCCTGTTCCTCGGCGACCAGCGTGCCAGTGGGCAGGTGCAAGACGGCCCGGACCTCGTACCAGGAGCGCTGCGGGTGGTGGTAAACCGTCAGCCGCAGGTCTTGCAGGTCGGACCCATAGCAGGCCAGCAGCCGACGCAGCCGCGTTGTCTTCTTCTCCCAGTACGACTCCATGTGGGCCTTGACCGTTTCGCTGCAATCATTGAATACCCAGTGGATCTTCATGCCTTCAGTCCTCCCGGACTTCTCAACCGATTTCGCTCTCCATCGTTCTGTTCGCAAGACCGATGCCAAAGAAACGGTCCCAACGTGGCTGAACTCGCCAGAGTGCAGGCCGGAGTGACGCTCCCCGAAATCGGGCGACTTCAGTTACGGCTACGGCTCTACCTCTTCATCTCGGTCAGATTGTCACATTCGCCGGACCAGGTGACAAAATGTCGAGTCCGAACGGCCCCCTGCGGATCAACCGCCCAGGGACGGGGCCGCCATTCTTAATCGCAATGCCTTGTCCCCAGAGAACTTGAGACCAACCACTCGGACGGGCCTCTTCGGGACGACATGGTACGTACCTTGCTTTCTCTTCCTGTGGCGGATTGCACCGATCCGCCTGGGCCGTCGGTGGCCGCCGGCGCCACAGCCGGGCGCCGGTATTCGCCCGTCATCCCCCCGCGGGCACCTGGGCCGCCGACGGCAGGGATGGCGGGGGAGATGGCGTGAGGGAAAGGAGGAGGAACGATGCTGCTGACACGTTGGCAACCCTACACCGACCTGTGGAACGAGTTGAATCGGTTCCAGAGCGAGATGAATCGGCTGTTCGAGTCGTTCGGCCTTGGCGAGAGCGGTTGGCCGGGCCTGACGGCTGCCTATCCGGCGGTGAACATCTGGCAAGACGGCGACAACGTCTACTGCGAGGCCGAGCTGCCGGGGATGGTGCTGGACGATCTGGAGATCTACGTCACCGGTGGCAATCAGCTCACCATCAAGGGGGAGCGTAAGCAGCCGGAGGACGGCAAGGGCATCTGGCACCGCCAGGAGCGCGGCTTCGGCGCCTTCAGCCGGACGATCACCCTGCCGGTGGATGTGGACGCCGACAAGGTCGAGGCCCGGTTCGCTCATGGCGTGTTGACCATCACCATGCCCAAGAGCGAGGCAGCCCGGCCGCGGCGGATCACCGTCAAGGCTGAATGAGTCCCACGGACGGCCCCCCTTATCCCCACTCCTTGCCCGCCGTGGAAGAGGAGCAGGGGCGAGGGGGTTGACGGGCAAGGAGGCGGAACCCAACCCTTGGTTGCAATCATCGAAAGGAGGTTCGTATGGCCAAGAACGCTCTGACCAAGAAAGAAGAGAAACGCACGGAGCTTGCCGCGCCGGAGCGGACCCGTGGCACCCTGACCTATACGCCGCGGTGCGACATCCGCGAGACGGATGAGGAGCTGATCCTGTACGCGGACCTGCCCGGCGTCAAGCCCGAAGACCTGGATGTCCGTTTCGAGAATGGCTTGCTCGAAATCTACGGCCGGTGTGAACCGCGGCAAACGGAAGAGGACTACCTGCTGAACGAGTACGGCGTCGGCGATTATTACCGTGCCTTCACCATCAGTGAGGCAATCGACGCCGACCGGATCACCGCCGAGCTGAAGCACGGCGTCCTGACAGTTCATCTGCCGAAGACCGAGTCGGTCAAGCCGAAGCGGATCGCGGTGAAAGCCGAATGAGCGGGGATCCGGGCAGTGGGCCCCTTGCCGGCCTGCCCGCGGGTTGGCCGGGGGTCGCCGCTTCGGTCGGCCTCGCCTGCCTCGTTGTCAGGCGGGTTCGACCGCCGGCCCCGCTCCCGCATGGCGGAGGAACAGCGAAAGGAGGTGTGGCATGTTTAACCTGATTCCTTGGAGGAAGAAGGAGAAGAAAAGCGATCAGCTGGTCCCGCACAAGGAGCATCCGCTGGAGCAACTGCGTGAGGAGTTCGACGCCCTGTTCGACCGCTTCCTGAGCCGCTGGGTCGAGCCGTTCGGCATGGACTTCGGCCTGAGCCGGTTCTGGGGCTTCGACCTGGAAGAAAAGGATGACGAGGTCGTGATCCGGGCGGAGGTGCCGGGCTTTGAGCCAGGCGACCTGGACGTGCAGCTCAGCGGCAATCTGCTCACCATCAAGGCCGAGAAAAAGGAAGAGACGAAAGGCAAGCGGGGCGATGGTCGCTACGAGGAGCAGCGCTACCGCACGTTCCGCCGGACCGTGACCTTGCCGCGGGGCATCGATCCGAGCAAGATCGAAGCCCGCTACCACAACGGCCTGCTGGAGGTCCACGTGCCGCGGAGCGAACAGGCCCGGCCGAAGCGGATCACCGTTAAGGCAGCCTGAGGCGGTCGGGGCCTCCGCCGCAGCCCGGCATGAGCCGGGCCGCGGCTGGGCGGCAGCATTACTTCGGGTTTCCAATCGGCGGTGGCCGCCGAGGAGGCGGAGACATGGCTACCCTGGTGAAAGAACCCGTTCAACTGCGCGAGCTTCGTGAAATGCCGGCCGGGACGACGACCGGGCCGAGGGAAACGTTCGGCCGGGAGCTAGCCCATACGCTCGGGGCTTGCATGCAGCGGCTGGGCGAGTTTGTCCTGGGGGTGGTCCTGTGGCTCGCCGGCATCCTGGTACATCTGGCGCTGGCTGCCGGGGCCGTGCTGGCCGTCCCGGTCGCGCTCGTCCTGACCGTGCTCCTGTTCGCCCTGATGATCTGGGGAGCGGGAGCGGTCCTGCACGCACTGGGCTTGACGTGATCGTGCAGGGCCGTTGCGAGCAGCCGGCGTTAGCCGGCCGGTTCCATCCATCCTACCAACAAGCGCGTGAGGGTGTAGTGCCGGCCCGCGCGCACGAGGCGCGGCCAAATCCAGGAGTTGACGCATGGCAGCTACTTTGCAAGTTCACCCAGGGACGCTTCGCCCGAGTCTGGTCCAGGAGTTGGAGCAGTTCCACACCCCGGGCCGGCTCGTCAGCAGCTATTATCTCAGCCTCACCTTCGGCCGACCGGGCCACGACGGGGAGGCCGCCCGCTTGGCGGTGAAGGATGCCTTGAAGAATGAACGGGAACGACTCGAGGGCCTTGAGGTTCCCTCCACCGTCCGCCACGCTCTGCGGCGGGACTGGGAGTTGGTCCACGAGTTGGCAGCCGCCGCCACCGGAGATCGCCGGGCGCGCAGCCTGGCATGCTTCCTCGCCTCGGAAGAGGGGTATGCCCGCGCCTTCGCCTTGCCCTGGCCGGTTCGGGACCGGGCATTCTTCGAGGACCACTTCGTCCTCTGGCCGCTTCAGCTGGTGCTGGACCAGGCGGACCGCTATGCCATCTGTCTGACGGACAAGGATGAGGCCCGGCTGTTTCTGATGTCGTTCGGGCAGATCGAAGAGGTGAGCACGGTCATGGACGAGATTCCGGGCAAGGTGCGGTTCCCCGACCCATTCGGGGAGCTGGAGTACCAGCGCAAGCATGTTGAGTATTACCACCACCATTTCGCGCATGTCGCCGCGACGGTCTTGCGGTTGTACCGCCGGGAGCCGTTCGAACACCTTATCCTCGGCGGCTTGTGGGAGAAGTTGCCGGAGTTCGAGCGGCACCTGCACCGCTATCTGCGTGACCGCATCGTTGCCCGCTGGGACATCGATGTCCACACGCCGCTGCCGCAGATCCTGGAACGGGCCGTGAAGGAGGAGGAAGCCGTCCTGGCCCGGCAGGCGGAGGAGATCTGGCGGGCCGTGCAAGAGTCCCGGCCGCAGCGCGGCGCGGTTGGGCCGGAAGAGGTGCTCGCCGCCCTGTGGCAGCGGCGCGTGCAGGCCCTTTTGGTGGAGCC
>DATLYH010000303.1:0-9582 GCA_035575035.1 Gemmataceae bacterium | reverse complement strand
ATGTCCTGGATCAGCTCAGGAGGCGGCGGCAGCGGCAAGTCCTCGACGGCATAGACCCGCCGATGGTCGGTGCTGAGCGTCCCCTGGACGCAGTTATTGAACAGCAGGGTGCTGGCCCAGGCGTTGGTGGGCAAACCGCCGAGCGAGCCGGACCCTGAGGGGACGCCGCCGAGGTTGCCGGGTGGAATGCCGCCGATCCCCGCGCCGCCCGCAGGGCCGGCATTGCCGCCTGTCGAGCTGATGAGCCCAAAAGCACCGTACAGGCGCATCCACTGCTCTACCTGGACCTTCTTGCCCGGATCGCGCAGGATGCCTTCGAAGCTGAGCGGCAGCGGCGATTTCCAGAGTTCGTGGCCGGTCCGGACATCGACGGCTGCGACGCCGCCGTGACTCCGATAGATCACCTTGTTGCCGGCCGTGACGGGGAAGAACGCGGGCATGACCGGCTCCCGGATGCCCTCCTGGTATCGGAGGCCGGTCTCGATGCAGCGGCGGGTTTCCGGGCGCTCAGCGGTGGCGATCTGCCAGCGCGGCTCCAACCAGGGGATATCGCCATCGCCGCAGCCGGTGCGGGCGGGATTGCCGCGGAACAGGGGCCAGTCGGCTGCGGCCGCGGGGCGGGGCATCCGGTCCAATTCTTTGCGGAGCCGTTCCAAGGAGACGACCTGCCGGCCCAGACGCAGGCCGCCGGGTGCCTGCGCAACCAGCCGCCGCCAGGCAAGTTCCTCGTGGACCAGGTCGCCGGCCTGGTGGAAGGCCATGGCCGCCTGGAACAGGGTCAGAGGGGTGAGTTGCTCGGTCCTTTCCCGGTGGAGCAGACGGCGGAAACAGTCGGCGGCCAGGCCGGAGCGGCCGCGGTCCAGGTGATGGACGCCGAGCAGGGTCAGCGCCTCGGCGCCCGCCTTGGTGTGGAAGTAGCGCCGCGCAACCTCGGCCAGCAGGTGAGCGTCGTTCCGGGCCTCCTTCAGGCGGTCCGCGGCCAGCCGGCCAGCGTGAAGCTGGTAGTACTCCATCCCCGCGGGAGGGAGCGAGCCGACCAGGCGCTCCGCCTCAACGCGCGCGCTGGTATAGCGGAGGATAGGCCGGCCATCGGTGTCCTTTTCCTCCACTTGCAGAAACGTGTCTTCTCGGGCGTCGAGGATCGCTTGCAGCAGGCGAACCGCCTCGGGCCACTGCTGCTCCTTGATGTAATCGACGGCGGTTTCGATCTTCTTGCGGGCCAACCAGTCGGTCGGCAGCGTGAGCGGCTCGGAGACGGGGGCGCTCGGCGGCAGTGAGGACGCCTGCTGGACGTTGTTGCGCGCCAGCAACTCCGGCCGGAAGCCACAGACCTTGAGCGGCCGTTCCAGCGCGTCGGAGGATTGGAGAAATGTCGCGAGGACCAGCGCGGTCAGGCAGACGAAGAGCACTCGGGTCAGACGGAGCCGTGTGCTCATGGTACTTCCTCTCGCCGCGGAGTCTAACCCCGCACGCTCGAAGACTCGCGTGTGGGCTGGGGGCCTAACCACCGGAAGATCCATGACACCGCTTCGACGAAGCGTTCCTGACTCGCTACTTGCCGGTGATCCGCAGCAGGACGGACTTCGCCGCATGCTCGGTGTCCTTCCCCTCGCGGCGGGCCAGCACGACGATCGGGTGCTCGGTCGGCGGCACCCACGGCTCGGCGTACAGCTCAATGGTACGACGGGTTTCTTTCTCGGTGATCAGAATGCCGTTCAGGCCGATGTCGAGCACGCGCACCCCGTGCGGCAGGCCGCGCACGTCCAGCGGCACCCGGCCGGTGAAGCCGTTGCGGCGCTCGATCGTCACCGTCAGCCGCGTCGTCCCGCCCGGCCGCAGTGTCACCTCGGACTGTTCCGTCGTGCATAGGATTTCGCCCGGCTCCACCACCTTCGGCAAGCCGCCCGTTGCCTCGCGGACCGCCTCCTTGCCGTCGATCACGGCCCGCGCGACCAGCTTCAGCGGCGGGCCTTCGGACGGCCCCCTGGCGTCGGGATCGGCCCAGAAGGCCAGCGCCGTGGTGTTCTCGTCGGGAAGGACGTTGGTGGCTGGGGCGCTGCAACCCATCGGCACGTTCTCCAGCCGCACGTCCACCCGGCCGTTGAAGCCGTCGAGGCGCTCGACGGTGACGTTGACCGGCACGGCGCCGCCGCGCCACACGACCGGCGCAGTTGGGCTGAAGCTGACCTTGAAGTCAGGCCGCGGCGGGCGGATGGTCAGGCGGTAGGCGTAACTGCTGCCGCCAGCGGCGCGGGCATCGGCAATGCGCACCTGGTACTCGCCGTCGGCCGGCGGATCAAAGAACAGCCGCGAGTCCTTGCCATAGCCCGGCCCGCCGTCATCATTGCGATAGTTCAGCGCGAAGACTGGAAAGCCGTTGGGCGGGAAGGTGCTGCCGGGCGGGTGAATCGACACCTTGTACATCGGCACGCCCATGCTGTGGTGCGTCGGTGTGGTGTCGAGGAAGCCGACGCGCTGGCCGGCCACGTTGAAAAACAGACAGTCGGCGTCGGGATGCGGCGGCAGTTCCTTGATGCGCAGCAACTCGCCGCCGACAAGGACGTAATCGTTGACCGCCAGTTCGTTCCATGCCTCCAGGCGGATCTTCGGGGTGGCCGAGTCGTGGTCGCGGAAAGTGACATAGGTCCGGGCCAGGCAGCGGAGCACGGCCCGCGGCACCGGCTGTCCCTGGGCGTCGAGGATTTCGATGACCGAGTCCAGCGGTGAGCCTAACCGACGGGCATTCACTTCGATGATCAGGCGCTGGCCCTTTGTTGCCCTGAAGCGCCAGGTTTCGCTTGTCCCCGGCTGGTCGATCCGGCCGTTGGCTGTGCCGGGGACCGGGACCACGGGCATCATGCCGCCCGGATTGCCGCGCACCACCTCGGCAAACTCGCCGACCACCACGCTGGGATTGCCCAGCGGTGCTCCCTGCGGCGTGGAGATCGACACCGGCAGACGTGTGCCAGGTTGGGCGTCAGCGGGAGCCTTGACACGCACCGACCGGACGCCGGCAAGGTTGACCCCCTCCACCTGAATTTCGGTCTCAGTGCCGCGCTGCAAGCCAAGCGGGAAGACAGCGGTGACCACCGGGATGTCGCCGACGTGAAGCCGGTAATGCATGTCCGCGCCGCCGCCATAGTCCCGGTCATGGACGCTCAGGGCATAGACGCCCGTCTGGGTGCAGGTGTGGCCCAGGAAGCCGCTGCTGCTCTCGGCGACGACCTGCCCGGCCGGGTCGGTCAGCCGCAGGTGTGGAACCAACTTCGACCCGGCTGCCGCCGTCACCGCCTGCACGCCAATCTGCTGCCCCGCTTCTGCCCGGAAGCGGTAGCAATCGATATCCCCCGCGCGCCCCGCCGACCCGGCGATGCTCACCGGCAGATCCACCTTCTGGCCCGTGGCGGGCGAATCATTCGGCTCCTTCTCGGCCGCGGCCGGGAACAGGTCAACGAGGAAGGGGAGTGCTGCGGTCTGTCCGGCAGGCGACTTCAGGCTGAGCCGACAGACGCTGGCGAGGGTGTGGGCCGGCACGGTCACGTCGGCCTGGACCGCAGTTGCCGTCCGGCTTTCGGGAATCAGCTTCGCTGTCACGTCGGGGACCGACGCCACTACCTCGGTGACGCCGTCAAGGTATTTCCCCTCAAAGGTAACGCGGATCGTCTGCCCGCGGCGGCCGGAGGACGGCGTCAGCTTGCCGAGTTGCGGCGGCTTCGGCTTGGCCGGCAACGGCTGTGCCTTGGCCTTTCCGCTTCCCTCATCCAGAAGGACCAGCGCGCCATCGTAGCGTCCCAGGGCCAGCTCCTTGTGATCGGGGCGAACGGCCAGCGCCAGCACTGATTCCGGCTGTGCGGGGTAGGCGCGCAGCTCAACCATCCGGGCAGCGTCCCAGGCCTTGGCGGTCCGGTCTTCGCTGAGCGAGTAGAGCATCTTGCCATCGGCGGCGTAGATCAGGCGCATCACCGGTGCCTCATGCGCGAAGACCGAGTGGACCAGCCGGCCGCCTTGCGGGGTGACTTCCCAGACGCGAATGCTGCGATCAACGCCGCCGGCTGCCAGGTGCCGACCGTCCGGACTCCAGGCAACCGCATAGATCCAGTCGGTAGGGTCGCTCAGCGTGTAGAGGCGCTTGCCGGTGGCGACCTCCCAGACTTTGACGGCCCGGTCGGCAGCACCCGAAGCCAGCAGCCGGCCGTCAGCACTGAAGGCCAGCCCGTAAACCGTGTCGCTGTGGTCCCGGAGCAAGCGCAGCTCCTTGCCGGCCGCCACATCCCACAACTTGATCAGTCGGTCGTAGCCGCCCGTCGCCAGCAGTTTGCCGTCGGGGCTGAAGGCCAGGTCATAAATCAGATCCTGATGGGCGGCGAGCACGTGCTCCGGCTTGGCCGATGGCAGCCCGCCCGGCGGCACGGCGTAGAGCCGCACCTCACCGGCGACACCGGCCGCGCCGCCGGCAACCGCCAGGCGTCGGCCGTCCGGGCTGAAGGCCAGCGCCGTCACCTGGGCCGCCTGCCCCGGCAGCGTGCCGGCCACGTCGCCAGTGGCCACGTCGATGAGCAGTACCTCACGGTGCCCGCCGACCGCCAGCAGCTTGCCATCAGGGCGATAGGCCAGCGCCGTGACTGGGGCGGCCCGGTCGGCACGGGGCTTGATGTCGGGAATCGCCACAGTGATGGACGCGCTGTCATCCTTCGCCCCGGCCGCAACCCAGGCCCGCAGCACGGCGACCTCATTCGGCTTCGGCTGGCGGGCGGTCTTCGGCGGCATCGCCGGTTGCTCCTTGCGCTCGGGGAGCAGGACGAGCAGGCTCTCATCGGGTTTGCCGGGCACGACGACCGGCCCGCTTTTGCCCCCCTTCATCAGGGCCGAGAACGTCTCCAGGTTCAGGTCGCCCTTGGCCTGCTGGGCATTGTGGCACTCCAGACAGTACTTGGCGAAGAACGGCCGGACCTGCCGGGCGTAGCTGGGCGGCTGCTGGGCTACAGCGGTCCCGGCGGCCGCAAACAGGAGCAGCAGTGCCATCGCGGGAAGCCTTGCGAGTGTCATGAGTATGTCACCTGAAACGCTGATCAACACGGATCGTGGCGACTCAGTTCGCAGACGGAGCCTGGAGCGGCGAGGGCAGCCCCCTGCCGTCCCTTTCCAGCCGTCCCATCAACAAGTGCCGCACGCCCGCCCCGAAGAAGATTCCCTGCACCAGACCGACGACCGCCCCCGCGCCGACCGCGGACCAGACGATGGCCGGCCCCCAGGGGTCGTCCTTCCGCAACAGCGGCGTCTGCGTCAGCAAGAGGCCGACACAGACCCCGAGCAGGGCCCCGCCCAGTCCCCCGACCCCGTCGATCAGGTACGACTCCCGGCGGGGGCCGAGGAACAGTGTCAGCACAATCACCAGGATGAGGCCGAGCACGGCCCCCGCTGCGCCGCCGGCCAGGAAGACCAGGCCGATCATGAGCGCACTGGGCGGATAGCGCTGGCGCACGTCGCTGTCCGTTGCGTTGCGTCGCCGCTCGGCCCCGACCGACAGATCACGCCCCTCCACTTCCAGTGCGAAGCCGATCAGCCCGGCCGCCACCGCCACGAAGAAGGCGCCGACCACTGCCCCACCGACGAGGTTGGCTTGACTGCGGGTCATGATGACTCTTCCCGACATTCCTTCCCACTGCCCTACCAATGATGCCGGCCTGACCGTGGGTCATGGGAGGTCCCTGGAGCGTCTCCTACGGCTCACAGGTCCTCACGCCCTCTTGCGCGCCTTGGCTTTCTTCGGGGTCGCTGGCTTGGCGAAGGCATCGGGAATCTCATCAAGCAGCAGGCGCCCGGCCGCGTTCAGGTGCGGGATCACGTGGTACAGGAACCCGATGATGAACGTGCAGGCCTCGTCTGGATCGGCCTTCTCGGGATGTTGGTAAAGTTCACGCAGCCGCTCCAGGTCTGACATCCAGTCGGTCATGTGGAAGACGAAATCATACCGCAGCTTCTTGTAAGCCGCGGGATCCTCAGCTTTCCGCAGCCCTTCCCGAGCTCCGTCGTAAACTTGCTTCAGCAGGCGCTCGAGTTTGGGGTCGATAGCCATTGACCTACTTCTCCTCCAGTTGGGATTTCCACTGTCCAATTTGCTGGGCCCAGTGAGCCGCGGTCTTTTTGCCCACGTGGGGAAGCACCGCCTCCATCTGGTTCAGTCAATTCTCTACTTCGCCCTTCCACTGAGAAAAGGCGACGCTTTCGGGCTCTTCGGCCAGGTACTTGAGGTGTTCCTGGACCTGAGCGGCAAGCCCGTCCAATCTCTTGAGAGCATCCCGGCGGCTGATTGCCATGCCGAAGCCTTTCTCATGGTACGGCTCTCCCCTCAACGGTTGAACAGGAACTCCCGCGATGTTAGCACTGCCCAGAACAGGTCCTCCAGCGCCTCGCGCCGCGTCGTCTGCCCGTCCCGGGCCGCCTCCGCCATCAGGGCCTTGAACTTCCCCATCTCCGACTCGCTCGGCTCGCGGCACAGCGCCAGCAGGAACACCCGGCGGATCGCCTCCTCGTCGCTCACCTTCTCCTCCACCCACTGCCCCACGCGCGACCTTTTGTCCCGCAGCTTGTCGTTGAGCGTCTGGCCGTTGTTCAGGTGCAGCGCCTGGCTGACGCTCGAATCTTGCTTGCGCTCGCAGGAACAGGTCTGCGCCCGGTCCGGTCGGCCAAACGCGTCAAGGAACTGCGAGATCAGCTGCGTGTCGGGTAGCTGCAAGGCGCGGGTGCCGGGCGGGTACAGGTTGGTCGCCCGGACGCCGCCGCTCGGCCCAAGGTTGACCTGCGTGAACGGCGTTGGTACGCCGGTCACCTGCGAGTAGGCATCGAGGATCACTTCGGCCGACAGTCGGCGGATCAGATAGTGCGAGTAGAAGCGGTCGTCGGCGGTGTTCTCCGGCAGCGGTGTCGAGCTGCGCTGATAGGTTGCCGAGTTCATGATGGTGCGAATCAGGTGCTTGACATCGTAGCCGTGTGCCACGAAGTCGCGAGCCAGGGCGTCGAATAATTCCTCGTTCGTGGGCGGATTGGTCTGACGGAGGTCGTCCTCGGGCTCGACCAGGCCGCGGCCCATGAAGTTCCGCCAAACGCGGTTCACCAGCGCCTTGGCGAAGTACGGGTTGTCCGGTGAAGTCAGCCAATCGGCGAAGTAGTGCCGGCGATCGCGGCCGCTGTCGGCCGGCAACGGCTTGGCGTCCAGCGGGGCGGGCGGCATTGGTACGCCGCGGCGCGGGTGCGGCACGTCGCCGTCAGGCTGCGACTGCACCATTAACTCACCGGTCCGGTCGCCGTTCTTCAGCGCCACCCGGGCGAAAAGATTGGCCATGCTCCAGTACTGGTCCTGGGTCCACTTTTCCAGCGGGTGGTTGTGACAGCGGGCGCAGGTGATCGACATCCCCAGGAACGTGACCGAGGTTGCTTCGGTCAGCTCGGCGACGTCCTTGTGCAGGACGAAGTAGTTGCCTGCCCCGTTTTGCAGCGTGCTCCCCGAGGCGGTCAGAATGTCGCGGGCGAAGCGGTCCCAGGGCCGGTTGTCGGCAACGGCCTGGCGGATGAACTGGTAGAACGCCCAGACCGCCGGCTGCGGCAGCTTGCGCGTCGAGACCAGGAACAGGTCACACCACTTGTAGGTCCAGTAATCGACAAACTCCGGCCGTTCCAGCAGGGCGTCGATCAGCTGGGCCCGCTTGCCAGGCGACGGGTCGGCGACGAACTTCTGCACCTCCTCGGGCGTCGGCAGGATGCCGGCAGCATCGAGGTAGGCTCGGCGGATGAACTCGTTGTCGGTACAATCCGGCGACGGCGGAATGCGCAGCGCCTCTAGCTTTTTCAATACCAACTCGTCGATGAAGTTATTCCGGGACGCCTCTGCGAAGACCTTTGGATCGACCCGGTTGGGCAGAGGCGAGGTGATGCGGACGGCGGCGACCAGGTTGGAGTACCAGACGGTGACGGCCGCCTCACCGTGGCCGCTGACGCGCACTCGGCCTTCTTCATCGACGCCGGCCACTAGGTCCTCGCTTGACTGGAACTTGGCCCAGTGCGTGACGTCGGCAGAGCGGCCATCGCTGTACCAGGCCTGTACTACTACGTGCAGGGTGTCTTGCGGCTTCAACACTGCGGCAGTCGGCAGCACCTCCAGGCGTTCGATCCGGGGATCGTCGTCCTTTGGTCCGGGGGCGCCGGCCGCGATCCAGTCGGCGAGCAGTTGATAATCGGGGGAGCCGACCTCCAGCCGCTGGCCGCCGCCGTGGGAGACGGCCATCGTCGGCTTGAGCAGGACCAGGCTGCGGGCCGGCTCCCTGCGATCGACGCGCCGGCCCAGCGCCTGCCGGGTCATGACGAAATGGTCGGTCTCCGGGTCGTAGCCGCGCAGCGATAGCTTGAAGCCCCCCTTGCCGGCCAGGGCACCGTGGCAAGCGCCGGAATTGCAGCCGAGTCGGGTCAGCACCGGGATGACGTGGTTGCGGAAACTCGGGACGAATGGTTCCTTCGCCCTCACCACCCTGACCCTCGTGGTCGCCGTTTTGCCGTCGTGCACTGCCGTGATCACCGCCTCACCGTCGCCGGCCGCCTGGACGACGCCTGCCTCATCGACAGTCGCCACGGCCGGGTTCGATGAGGTGAACTTCGCCTGGCCGGTCAGGTCGCCGGTGAACTTGCCCCCCTCTTCGGCCAGGACGATCAGGCGCTGACGGGCCTGCAGCCCAGTCAGGGCGACGTCGGCCGGCAGCACCTTCAGCTCGGCGGCAACGCCGGCCGCGGGGAGAAACATCAGGGCGAAGGCGGCAAGGAGGCGGGTTCTCATGGTGCGGTTCACCTGCAAGGAAGTCGGTCGGGGCCGCTATCGGCTTATGGCGGCTGCGAGGAAGCCGATCGCGGCCAGGAGGATGATCACCCAATTGTACAAGTCGATGATCCCAAGGACGATGCCGGCGATGGCATGGCCAGTGCCGTGGGCCGTCGGGTGTTGCCGGACATAGCGCAGCCCGAGGATGCCCAGCACCAGCGCGGCCGGGCCGAGGATTGCCCCGACGCACGGGATCAGTCCGAAGACGCCGAAGTAGTAGGCGAGCAGCGCCTTGGGGTTCTTGTAGGGGATGATGGTCGCCACCGCATCGTCGTCGGTGCGGCGGAAATCCTCTTCGTCGTCCTTGTCAACGTGCCGTGGCGCTTGCACCTTCGGAGGCAGGGGCGGGCGCTCGGCGGGGGGCTCGGACTGGAATTCTTCAGGAGTGCTCATGTGCGGGGGTCTCGCAAAGGGCCTGGCCAAGATTGTTGGTAACATTCTCCCGCTCAGGTTTCCGCGGCCGTGATTATTTGCAATCCGGCTATCCCCTTGAAGTCGGTGGGGTTATGTGTGACCAGGGGACAGTCGCAAGCCAAGGCGGTGGCGGCAATCCAGGCATCGTCGGGAGCAATCGACTGCCGTTTGCGGAGAGCACGGATTTCGCCCCAACATCGGCAGATTTCTGGAGACGACTCGATGACGGTGTAGCGATCCAGGAGCCGGAACATACGCCGGAAGCGTTTGTCACTCCAGTTCCTCCGATAAGCTCCCTCGTA